>NZ_JBZEGV010000003.1:0-375546 GCF_058312955.1 Mesorhizobium sp. LEGMi-168a | reverse complement strand
AGCACCGCCGCAAAGGCCACGAACAAAAGCTCCGGCAACGGATGCTGCGCGGTCAAGTCCCGCGGGTCCGGAACCTCGCCAAATACATCCAGAAACACCATGCCGACCTCCGATCATCCAGAGGTCCTTCAGAATCCATTTCGATAACCGCCGCAAGAGTCCAATTCTACTCATGTGCGATTCCCCTGCCCACGAGGGGGGAGATTGGCAGTTTAGGCGCCCCGTTCATTCCTGCGACGTTGGCGGTTGGCGAAAGCCGGCGTGACAGCTGATCTCCCCCCAAGTGGGGGAGATGTCCGGCAGGACAGAGGGGGGCGCGAAGGAACGCGGCATAGGAAAAGTTGATCTACTTTCCGCCTACCGCCCCCTCATAAACATCCGGCTTGAAGCCGACGAGAATCCGCTCACCCACCTCCAGCACCGGCCGCTTGATCATCGTCGGCCTGGCGAGCATCAGCGTCATCGCCTTCTTCTCATCGAGCGCTTCCTTGTCCTTCTCCGGCAACTCGCGAAACGTCGTGCTGCCCTTGTTGAGCAGCTTCTCCCAGCCGACCTTGCCGACCCAGCCGTTCAACTTCTCGGCCTCGATCCCTTCGGCCCGGTAGTCGTGGAAGCGATAAGGGACGTCGCGGCCCTCCAGCCAGACGCGCGCTTTCTTGATCGTGTCGCAGGTGGTGATGCCGTACATGGTGATGGTCAAGGGATGCTCCTCGGGAAGGATTCGCCGGCACCCTAAAACCACCGCCTGCCCTTTGCCAGCGGATCGGCGAAATTTGGCCGGCCGACAGCTTGCGGAGTATGTGAAGACCATTCGAGATGCCAGCGTGGCCGCCGGGACATCATCCTAGCCGCCACGCCTGATTTTTAGATCATGCAGCGAGAGAAGCGAGATGGGTTCGGGCCGATCGGCCTCAATAATAGAAGCGCTCTTCGCTGATCTTGCCGTTCTTGACCGTATAGAGGCCAACCTCATCCATCTTGACGCGTTCGCCGGTGGACTTGGGCGTGACGTCGAAGCTGAAGCGCAAGGCGAACTGGTCGCCATTGACATAGGGGCCCTCGACCGAGCCGCCGTGAACCTCATGGTTCGCTTCCCACCACTCGCCCTTCTGCTTGACGGCTTCCTTGCCGTTGCAAACGGCCATCGGGCCTTCCATGGCTTCGTAGCTGACGATGTCGTCGGCATTGTACTTCGCGGCAGCGCTGTGATTGTCGCCCCGCTTGAGGAGCTCAGTGAAATCCTTGGCAATTTCGGCAGTGGTCATGATTTCCTCCCGGTTTGGACCAGACATCAAGTAGGGACCGATTGTTCGCTTGCCACTGGGGCGTCGCTCCGCAGGTGACAATTCGTGTCAGGATGGCGTCGACGATAGGGATGATTTGAGATGTTCACATGACAGCGTGCGCGTCGTCCTGACCGTTCAACTGCCAGGTACCGGGGAACTCGTATTTCCCCCCATGGCTGTGGATCAGCGCGAAACTCCGCACGGCCCACCTGACGGGCTCGACGAGCCGCTCCGGTATCTTTGGTACGCCGTTCCTATCGCGGAGCAGCGTCACATGCGGCTCCAGCGAATTTGTCACGAAAGGCTGCAGCGGGCTGTCGTGAACTACGGCTGAGAGTTTGCGCCAGAAGTCTTGCAGTACCGGCGAATGATCGCCGCTGCGAAGCACCAGGGCTCCACCGCCGAAAGCCGACAAACGGTCGAAACAAACGTCAAAGGGTTTCGCTTGTATTAGCGAACCGATCTGACAGGCCGTCTCGACTGCGTATGGGGATTTACCGTCGCCGAGGCCTATCAAGGTTACGTGCGTCTGCTTGGCGGGAGTTAGCCAGGCTTGCAGCAACCCGAACTCCCGACGATAGGCCCGCGCCTGTTGTTCGAACACGGCGTTGGTGGGTTCTCCGACCAGGATTCCGTAAAACAGATGCGGCTCATTCGCCGGCCTCCGCTTCCGACTTGTCCTCAACTCGCCCCAGCCGAAACAAGCCTGGCCGTTCTTATCCGTCCCGAATGCAAGCTGTTCGTTCATGGCTGGTCCTTTCGGATATCCAAGGAACCAGAATAGAACAAACCGAGAACACTTACAAGCGAGAATAGCACGCGCGCTCGATCGCCAGCCGCCGCACCAGCGCCAGCACGCCGTCGATGGTCGGCGTCGGCTGTCCAGTCAGATGGCCGAGTTCCTGGACGGCGCTCACCAGCGCATCGATCTCCATCGGACGGCCGCGCTCCAGATCCTGAAGCATCGAGGTCTTGTGCTCGCCGACATCGCCGGCGCCCTTGATGCGCCTATCGACAGGGATGAGAAAGCGCACGCCGAGGCTTTCGCCGATCGCCTGCGCCTCCAGCATCATGGCCCGGGCAACGGCCCGTGTGCCTTCATCGGCGACGATGGCCGCCAGCGTGCTGCCGGTGAGCGCCGAGATCGGGTTGAAGGAGAGATTGCCCCACAGCTTCACCCAGATCTCCGAGCGTATGTCGTCGCGGACCGGCGCCTGCAGCCCGGCCTTGACCATTTCACGCGCAAGCGCGGTGACGCGCTCACTCTTTTCGCCCGAAGGCTCGCCCAGCGAAAAGCGCGTGCCCTCGACATGACGAATGAGGCCCGGCGCATCGACCTCGACGGCCGGATAGACGACGGAGCCGATGGCGCGCTCCGGCCCGATGGTTTCCCAAATCTTGCCGCCGGGATCGACCGCGTTGAGCCGCGTGCCTTCGAGCGCGCCGCCGGCCTTGTGGAAATACCACCAGGGCACGCCGTTCTGCATGGTGACGACAGCGGTCCCCTCGCCCAGCAGCGGCGCGATCTCGCCAAGCGCCGGCACCAGCGAATGCGCCTTCAGCGCCAGCACGACATAGTCTTGCTCGCCGAGTTCTTCGGCCCGCGCCGTGGCTCTTACGCGTGCGACCGTTTCCTGACCTTCCTCGAGAAGGCGCAGGCCATCCGCCTTGATCGCTTCGAGATGCGCACCGCGCGCCACGATCGACAAATCGACCCGGCCGGCGATCGCCAGCTTGGCGGCGAGATAGCCGCCGATCGCGCCGGCGCCAAAAACTGTAATGCGCATCAGCCGAGACCGAGTTTCGCCGCGAGGCCGATGCGCTGCAATTTGCCGGTCGCGCCCTTGGGGATCTCGTCCAGGATCACCACCTTGCGCGGCACCTTGAAGTCGGCGAGCCGGGTTGCGGCGAAGCCGCGAATATCGGCCTCGTTGGCGCTCTGGCCTTCGCGCAGCACTATCGCCGCGGCGACCTCCTCGCCGAGCTTGTCATGCGGCATGGCGAAAGTGACGACCTGCGCCACTGCCGGATGGTCCATCAGCACGCCGTCGACCTCGAGCGGCGAGATTTTTTCGCCGCCGCGATTGATGATCTCCTTCAGCCGGCCGGTGACGCGCAGATAATTGTCCTCGTCGAGAACGCCCTGGTCGCCGGTGTGGAACCAGCCATGGGCGAAGGCGCTGGCGTTGGCGTCGAGGTTCTTCTCATAGCCGGCGGTGACGTTGGGACCGCGAATGACGATCTCGCCGATCTCGCCGGCTTTGAGCAGCCGTCCGTCCGGCGCCATGACGGCCACTTCCGGTCCGGCGGCAGCGCCAACGCTACCCGGTTTGCGCTGGCCCGGCGGCAGGCGGTTGGACGCCATCTGGTGGGCGGCTTCGGTCATGCCGTAGGATTCGATCACCGGACAGCCGAAGGTCGCCTCAAGCTCGGCCATCACCTGCCCCGGCAAGGAGGCTGAGGACGAGCGGATGAAGCGCAGCTTTGCTCCGGCGAGCTGCTCGGGATTGCGCGCGGCGCGCGGCAGGATCGCCTGATGCATGGTGGGCACCGCCGTGTACCAGCTTGGCTTCGCCTCGCTCAGCCACTGGAAGAAGCGCAGCGCGTTGAAGCCCGGCGTGCAGAAAACGCTGCCGCCGGCGGCGAGCGAGGAGAGCACGGCCGCGATCAGCCCGTGGATATGGAACAACGGCATGATGTTGATGCAGCGGTCGGCCGATGTCAGGCCGAGCGTCGCGCCGATATGGGTGGCCGAAGCGGCAAGGTTGGCATGGCTGAGCGGCACCAGTTTCGGACGCGAGGTGGTGCCGGAAGTGTGTAGTAAAAGTGCGGTGTCGCCGTCTTCAGCCAACCCCGACGAAACAGGCGAGCCGACCGGATCGCCCTCGATCGTAAAGACACCCGCGGGCGCGCCGTCCGGTACCACCAACCGCAGCACAGGGATGCCAAGGCGTTCGGCAACGTCTACGGAGGGACCTTCCTCGTCCTTGCCGACCAGGATCGCCTTGACGCCGATGTCGCTCAGATAGAAATCGAGCTCGTCGGCGCGATAAGCCGGATTGAGCGGCGCGGTGGAAGCGGCAGCGGCGATCGCGATGAACGCCGTCGCCATCTCCGGGCCGTTCGGCAAAACGATGGCGACCCGGTCGCCACGGCCGATGCCGAGCGCGTTGAGGCGTGCAGCGGTCCCGCCAATCAGCCGGCGCAGCCCGCCATGCGAGAGAGCTGTCCGCTCAGGCGCCGCGATGGCCGGCGCGTCTTCGGCGCCGGGAGCGAGGCGATGGTCGAGATCAGTGGAATCTGCGCTGTTTGTCATGGTTCCAGACTATGTTTCGAACGATCGGCCGATGTCCAGCAAAGCGCTGCTCAATATCCGAGCGCCAGCCCGTCCTTGCGCGGATCGGAAGCGCCGGTCAGCGTGCCTTTTTCCCAGTCGATCAGCACCGCCTGCCCGCCGCCAAGCGGATGGTCGGGCTCGACGACACGATGGCCACGGCGACGCAGGCCCTCGATGGCATCTGGACGCACGCTCCGCTCGGCCTCGACGACGTCGTAGTTGTAGAAGACGCGCGCGGCGTCGAGCGCCTGCTGCGGGTCCATGCCGAAATCGATCATGTTGGTCAAAAGATGCACATGGCCGAAGGGCTGGTAGCCGCCGCCCATGACGCCGAACGGCATCACCGCGCGGCCGTTCCTGGTCATCATACCCGGCATGATCGTGTGCATCGGCCGCTTGCCCGGTGCTATTGCGTTCGGGTGCTTCGGATCGAGCCGGAAGCTCGAGCCGCGGTTCTGGAGCACGACGCCGGTCTTGGGGCCGACGACGCCGCTGCCGAAGGAATAATAGGTCGAGTTGATGAAGCTCACCGCATTGCGGTCACTATCGACGACGGTGATGTAGACCGTGTCGCTGCCTGGCAGGTCGACGCACGGCAAATGCGTCATGGCGCGTTCGCGGTCGATCTCGGCTCGCAGTCGGTCGGCGTAGGCAGCGGAAAGAAGCTCTTTCACGGGCACTGCGACATGGTCCTGGTCGGCGATCAGGTTGTCGCGGTCGCGATAGGCCAGCCGCCCCGCCTCGACCTCCAGATGCAGGCGCTCGGCGCCATCCGGGTCGAGCGCGCCAAGGTCGAAGCCGGAGAGCACGTTCAGCATCAACAGCGCGGTCAGGCCCTGGTTGTTCGGCGGCATCTGGTGGATGTCATAGCCGCGATAGGACGTGCTGACCGCGGTCCTGTAATCGCCCTTCGTGGCGGCAAAGTCGTCAAGCGTATGCAGTCCGCCAAGCGTGCGAAGCCGGGCGACAATGTCCTCCGCTACAGCACCCTCGTAGAAGCCGGCGCGGCCCTTCTTGGCGACGATGCGCAACGTCTCCGCCAGTTCCGGCTGGCGATGGACATCGCCTGCCTTCGGCGGCTTGCCGCCCGGCAGGAAGATGCGCGTTGCCACCTCGTCGGCCGACAGATCGGTTTCAGGATCAGCCCAGTCGAAGGCGACGCGGTCATGGACGACATAACCGTTCTCGGCATAACGGATGGCCGGAGCAAGAGCGTCGGCTATGCCCTTGCGGCCATGGTCTTCCAGCAGCCGGCACCAGGCGTCCACGGCGCCTGGAACGGTGACGGCGTGCGGTCCCTGTTTCGGCAGTTCGCTGAAACCCTTTTCCAGATACCAGTCGACCGTCGCTGCCTGAGGCGCGCGGCCCGAGCCGTTGAAAGCCAGCACCTCGCCCTGCCCCCTCGGGCAATAGAGGACAAAACAGTCGCCGCCGATGCCGGTCGATTGCGGCTCGACCACCGCCTGCACTGCCGCCGCACAGACCGCTGCGTCCATGGCGTTGCCGCCGGAGCGCAGCATGTCGATGGCGGCAAGCGTCGACAATGGATGCGAGGTCGCGGCCATGGCTTCGGTGGCGCGGACCGGCGAGCGGCCTGGGAACTGGAAATCACGCATGCTGGTGTTGGTATCCCTGTATTCGTATTCAACGTCCGCGGCCGAAAAGCTGGGCGGCGGACAACAAGACGATCGATAGCACGATCAGGCAAGTCGAAATGGCGGCGATCGTCGGATCGATCTGATCGCGCAGCGCATTGAACATGCGGCGCGTCAGCGTCGTCGTCTCGCCGCCCGAGATGAAGAGCGAGACCACCACCTCGTCGAAGGAGGTGATGAAGGCAAATAGCGCGCCCGAGACGATCGAGAAGCGCAGTTGCGGCATGGTCACCTGGAAGAAGGCGGCGAAGCGCCCGGCGCCGAGACTGCGCGCCACCATCTCCTGGTTCATGTCGTAGGAGCGCAGTCCCGACAGAACGGTGAGCACGACCAGCGGCAGCGCCTGCACGGTATGGGCGATGACGAGGCCGGTCAGCGTGTTGTTGAGGCCGATGCGGGCATAGAGGAAAAAGGTGCCGATGCCGATCAGGATGACCGGAATGATCAGCGATGCCGTGAGCAGCGCGTTGATCAAGCCGGTCAGCCGCAGCGTGCCGGCGTTGATGGCGTAGGCGGCGGCGGTGCCGAGCGGGGTCGCCACGATCGCCGTCATCACCGCCACCCTGAGCGACACGATGGTGGCGTCGCGCCACTCGACGGAGCCGAAATAGCTTTCATACCAGCGCAGCGACCATTGCTCGGGCGGAAACTGCAGCAGCGTCGAGCCGGAGAAGGACATGATGACGATGATCACCGAAGGGGCGATCAGGAACAGCATGACAAGGCCGCCGAGCAGATAAAGCCAGAGGCGTTGCCAGTGCGAGATGGGCAGGCTGTTTTCCGCGCTCATCGCCGGCTCCATACGCCGGTGGCGCGGGCGCCGAGAAGCCGCTGGAACAGGCCGAGCAGCGCCAGCGTCACGGCAAGCAGCACGACGCCGAGCGCGGCGCCGGCGCCCCAGTTGGAATAGAGGCTGGTGGCCTGCTCCATGCGCATCGCCCACATGATGACCTTGCCGCCGCCCATCAGCGCCGGCGTGACGAAGAAGCCGAGGCAAAGCACGAAGACGATGACCACGCCGGACGCCAGGCCCGGCAGCGACAGCGGAAAGAAGATCTGCCGGAAGGTGGCGGCCGGGCTGGCGCCGAGATTCATGCCGGCACGCAGGCAGTCGACGTCGATGGTCTTCATCGAGGCGTAGAGTGGCAGCACCAGGAACGGCAGCATGATGTGGGTCATGCCGATGACGACGCCGGCGAAATTGTTGGCGAGCGGCAGCGGCTGGCCGATGACGCCGAGATCTATCAGCCAATTGTTGATGAGGCCCTTGCGCTGCAGGATGACCAGCCAGGCATAGGTGCGCACCAGCACCGAGGTCCAGAACGGCAGGATGACGAAGATCAGGCAGATCGAGGCCGCGCGGCGCGGCAGTTGCGACAGCATGTAGGCCAGGGGATAGCCGAGCAGCACACAGGCGCCGGTGACGACGAAGGCGACCTTGAAGGTGGTGGCGAAGGTCTTGATGTAGGAGGCCTGCTCGAAGAAGCGCGCGTAGTTGGCAAGGCTGAGCTGCCCGGTCTCATCAAAAAGCGAGAGCCAGAACAGCCAGCCGATCGGCACGATGATGACGGCGAAGACCAGGAACAGCCCGGGCGACAACAGCGCCAACAGTCCCAGCGCCTGCCGCCGGGCATCGGCGCGCAGCGCATCGGCGTTCAGCACGCCGTCCGGCCTGCCGGCATGGTCGAGGCTGGCGGACCCGATGCTCATTGATCGGCCACCAGCACGACATCCTGCGCATCGATGCCGAGCGTGATCGGCTCGCCCGGTGCCGGCAGTTTCGCCAGCACGTCGGAGCGGCAATAGTCGCGCAACGTCACCTGTCTTCCGTTCCGCAGCGTCGCGTAGCAGATGAAGCTGTCGCCCTGATAGATGACATCGCCGACGGTCGCCGGCAGCATGTTGAGGGCGCCGGCCTGTTCGGAGTCGGCGACCAGACGCAACTTTTCCGGCCGCACCACCATCAAATGCCGGCCGGCGGATGGCGCCGAATTGTTCATGCGCAGCTTTCGATCCTCATGCCAGACGCTGCCATTGCGGCATTCGACCGGGATGAAGTTGGATTCGCCGATGAAGCCGGCAACGAATCTCGTCCTAGGCCTGGCGTAGAGGGCTTCGGGCTGGTCGATCTGCTCGATGCGGCCGGCATTCATGACCGCGATGCGGTCCGACATGGTGATCGCCTCGCGCTGGTCGTGCGTGACATAGACGGTCGTCATGCCGAGCCGGCGGTGCAGGTTGCGCAGCTCGATCTGCATGTGCTCGCGCAGCCCCTTGTCGAGCGCCGACAGCGGCTCGTCCATCAGCACGATGCGCGGCTCGAAGACGATGGCGCGCGCCAAAGCCACACGCTGGCGCTGGCCGCCGGAGAGCTGGTCGACCCGGCGCTCGCCCAGGCCTTTCAGTTGTACCAAGTCCAGCGCCCTCTCCACACGCTCGGCCGTTTCCGCTGCCGACACGCGTCGCTGCTTGAGCGGAAAGGCGATGTTGTGGAAGACGTTCATATGGGGAAAGAGCGCGTAGTTCTGGAACACCATGCCGATGTTGCGCTTGTGCGGCGGCATGGTGATGATCTCCTCGCCACCCACCTTGATGCTGCCGGCATTGGCGCGCACGAACCCCGCCAGGATCATCAGCAGCGTGGTCTTTCCCGACCCCGACGGACCGAGCAGCGTCAGGAATTCTCCGGCGGCGACGTCGAGGCTGAGATCGCTGAGGATCGAGATAGCGCCGAAGCGTTTCTCGATGCCGTGGATGCCGATAGGAAGCGCTGACGGCGCAAGAGACAAGAGCATCTCCTTCAACTCCGGATCATTGACAGCGGAACGAGCGGAGCGGCGCCTCAGTGCGCCGCTCCGGCGCATTCGTCATTGCTGGATCAGGTTGTTGAACTTCTCGGTCGCCTCGACAAGGTTGTCGCGCCAGAATTCGGGATCCTGCAGCACCTGCTTCTTGACGTTTTCCGGCGCGGAATTGATGTCCTTGATCCGCTCCTGCGGGATCTTGCCGGTCTCGAAGGCCTTCTCGTTGGCCGGGCCGTTGTCGACATAGAGCGGCAGGTTGGCCTGCAGATCGGGGCTGACGAATTTGGCTAGTGCCTTCATGGCGACATCCTTGTTCTTCGAGCCCTTCGGGATGACCATGCAGTCGGCCGTCAGAACGCCCTGGTCGAAGGAGAAGGCGACCGGCGCGCCTTCCTTCCTCAATGTGCCGGCGCGGCCGTTCCAGATGCTGGCCATATCGACCTCGCCGTCCTTGACAAGCTGCATGGCTTGCGCGCCCGAAGTCCACCAGGCGTCGATGTGGCCTTTGACCTTATCGACGGATTGCAGCGCGCCGTCGATGTCGACCGGATAGACCTTGTCGATTGGAGTGCCCTTGGCGAGCGCGGCGACGCTCAGCGTTTCCGTCGCCTGGCTGCCCGAAAGCGCGCGGCGGCCGGGGAATTTCTCGACATTCCAGAAATCGGCCCAGGTCTTCGGCCCTTTTTCGCCGAAAACGTCTGTACGGTAGATCAGCACCACGGAGGTGTAGGAGATGCCGACCCAATCGTCATGGACGAGCTTCGGGTTGATGCCGGTCTTGTCGATGACACTGTAGTCGAGCTTCTCGAACAAGCCTTCCTTGGAACCGCGCGCGCATTCGTCGGCGCCAAGCTCGGTGATGTCCCATTTGACGGCATTGCCGGTGACTTGCAGGCGCACGTCGTCGAGGCCGTTGGTGGTGTCCTGCTTGATGGTGATGCCAAGCTCCTTGGCCGTCGGATCGAAGAAGGCCTTGGTCTGCGCCTCCTGATAGGTGCCGCCCCACGAGGCGACGGTGATGGTATCGGCGGCCGATGCCGGAACGGCGACCGAGGCCAGCAGGCCGGCGACCGCCAGGCCGCGCATGCAAATTGTCTTCGTCATTTTCGCTTCTCCAACCGGTGTTCCCGTTATCGTTGATTTGGTATGCGAATTTGTATACAATTTTGAGTGTAATTTGCTGCGAGCCGATGTCAACACGTGCAGTACGTTTTTTGGAAGCGATGAACTGAGGCTCGACTCGAAGCGTTTGTTTCTATCGAAACGGTCCTGTTTCAAGCAGGAGCTAAAAGGCACTAGACTGCGAATCCATGACTGACCGTTGGAGGCGGGACGTTTGAGCAAGGAACGGAAAAACACGCTGCGCGACTCGGTGTTCGAGAAGCTGAAGGCGATGATCATCACCGGGCAGATCCCGCCGGGCGGCCGCGTGACGGAAAGCGACATCGCCGAGCGCCTGAAGGTGAGCCGCACACCGGTGCGCGAGGCCTTCAACCGGCTGGAACGCGACGGGCTGGTGATCGGGCGTCCGCGCCAGGGCTATGTGGTCGCCGAATTCAACCTGACCATGTTCCGCGAGGCCTTCGACATCCGCGAGCTGCTCGACGGGCGCGCGACCGAGCTTGCGGCAGCCAACGCGAGCGCCGCCGACAAGGCCAGGCTGCGCGAGATGCTCGCCGAATGCGAACGACTGGCGGCGATCCCCGACCGCAGCACCAGGGAGAAATTCGAGGAGTTGCAGGTCGGCATCGATCTGCACCGGGTGATCGCCGAAATCAGCGGCAACGAAATGCTCTACGGCATGCTCTGCGGCATCCTCGACAAATGCCAGCAATATGTCTGGACCGAGCTTCTGTGGCTGGACGAGTGGAAGCTCACCCGCGAGGAGCATAGCGGCATTGTCGACGCGATCTGCGCCGGCGATACGGCACTTGCCGGCGAGCGCGCCCGCGCGCATGTGCGCGGCTCGCGCGAGAACATCCTGCGCCTGCTGCAGGCCAAGTCCGACTATCAGGGGTTTTTCGCCAAGGCGTCGTAAGCGAGGCGTTTGCCAAGGGCAGCCCTGTTCGACGACATGACGATCGTCCGCGCGCAAAAAACGCACGAAACTGTTCGCGATATCTTCGCTCACCTGTGCGCGATGTCTTCGCACACCTGTTCGCGATGTCCGCACACAGTGGCGGCGAAGATCAACTCGCAAGCACTGGGCAATTGGCGCCGCGCCGCAGGCTGATATGCGCCACGTCGCCGACGCTGAATTGCAAACCGTCGGCACGGCGCGGGGCATCGATGACGATCGAGGTCCCCTGCCCGAGCTCGGCATGAAGGCGCAGCGTGCGGCCATGGAAGACGATGCCGCTGACCCGCGCCGGCGCGGTGCCGTCGGCGGCCTCGGTGGCTGCCAGCAGGTCCTCGGGCCGCACGCCGATGGTGCGCATGTCGCCGGCGGCGGGTGTCTCGCCGCCTTCCGAAACGGCCTCCAACGACAGTTCGCCGGCGGCAAAGCGCAAGCGTTCACCGTCACGGCCGAGGAAGCGCGACTGCAGGAGATTCATCGTGCCGATGAAGGAGGCGACGAAGCGCGTCGCGGGCCGGTCGTAAAGCGTCGCCGGCGGCGCGATCTGCTCGATGCGGCCCTTGTTCATCACGACGATGCGGTCGGAGATCGACAGCGCCTCGGTCTGGTCATGGGTGACCATGACGAAGGTGGTGCCGAGCCGCGATTGCAGCCGCTTCAGCTCGACCTGCATCTGCTCGCGCAGATGCGCGTCGAGCGCCGACAGCGGCTCATCGAGCAGGAGCACGCGCGGCTCGCAGACAATGGCGCGGGCAAGCGCGACGCGCTGGCGCTGGCCGCCCGAGAGTTCCGAGACGCGGGCGCGCAGCTTGTCGGCGAGCCCGACCATGTCGAGCGCTTCGCCGACGCGCCTGGCCTGCTCGGTGCCGGATAGTTTGCGCAGAGACAGGCCGAAGCCGACATTGGCGGCGACGTCCATATGCGGGAACAACGCATAGTCCTGGAAGACGGTGTTGACCGGACGGTCGAACGGTCTCAGGCTCGTGATGTCGCGGCCTTCGAGCAGGACATTGCCACTGGTCGGGCTCTCGAAGCCGGCGATGACGCGCAGGCTCGTGGTCTTGCCGCAGCCGGAAGGTCCGAGCAGCGTCAGGAACTCACCCGGGGCAATGTCGAGATCGACGGTATCAAGACCAACAATGCCTCCCGGAAAGACTTTTGAGACTTTCTCCAACCGAACGAGCGCGTCAGGCGCCATCGCGCACCTCGGACGGCTTGGTGGTGTTGACCCAGAGGATCTGGCAGCGTTCGGCGCCGGGGTTACGGAAGGCGTGCAGCAGAGTGCTCTTGAAGGCAAAGCTGTCGCCAGCTTTCAGCACATAGGTCGTGGCATCGACCACCAGCTCGACCTCGCCGGTCATCACGAAGCCGAATTCGTGGCCGGCATGGGCGTAGGCGTCCGCGGTGCCGCCGCCGGCCTCGACCGTCACCAGCATGCCGGTGAGCGTCGCCCCAGGCGGCGACAGCAGCGCCTTGGCGATGCCTTCGGATTTGACCGGGATCGAACGCCGCTTGTCGGCCCGCACGCAGTAGAGGTCGCTGACCGCTTCGTTGCCGTCGGCGATCAGCGCTGACGGCTCGATGTCGAGGGCGGCAGCCAGCGGCCAGATCACCTTGACGCGCAGCGAGGACATGCCGCGCTCGATCTGGCTGAGCGCGCCGATGGAAATGCCGGCTTTTGCCGCGAGTTCGGCCAGCGACAGCTTGCGCTCTAACCTCAGCGCCCGCACGCGCCGGCCGACGCGCACATCGGCATCGTCCTTCGGTTTCTCGGCGGCTTCGTCAAGAACATCCATGCATCCGTCCTCGTTTGCTTTTTCCCTTCTCCCCTTGTGGGAGAAGGTGGATCGGCGCGAAGCGCCGAGACGGATGAGGGGTGGGTGAAGGAATGAGACGTCTGCATTCCCTGGAACACCCCTCATCCGTCGCCTTCGGCGACACCTTCTCCCACAAGGGGAGAAGGGGGAGGCCTCAGTTCACCCGCCGGCCTTCACCTTTTCGAACATCTTCGCCACATCGTCATTCTGCTTCATCGGGCCGGTGAAGATGGTGCTCTTCAGCATCACTTCCGGATCCGACGGCAGTTGCAGCTTGTCCAGCTCCTCCTTCGACACGCCGGCGAAAGCCGTCGCGAGCGAGCTGCCATAGCCATATGACTGGATCAGATATTTGCCCGAGTCGGCGTCGAGCCGGCTGTTGATGAAGTCATAGGCGAGGTCGACGTTCTTGGCGTCCTTCAGCATGACGAAGCCGCAGGCCCAGGTCAGCATGCCTTCCTTCGGCTTCATGAACTCCACCGGCACGCCCTGCTTCTTGAGCGAAGTGGCGGACGCGTTCCAGGTCATGGCGGCGACCAGCTGGCCGCTTGCCAGCGCCTGCTCGACCGAGGTCATGTCGGTGGTGTAGCTCGACAACAGCGGCCGCTGCTCGCGCAGTTTCGCGGCAACCTTGTCCATCTGCTCGGGCGTCATGTCGAACGGGTTTACGCCCGCCAGGAGTGCGGCGACGATCGGCGTGTCATGCACGGCGTCGATGGTCGCCATGCGGCCGGCATATTGCTTGTCCCACAAAAGGTTCCAGCTCGCCTCGGGGTTCTTCACCAGATCGGTGCGGTAGAGGATCGAGGTGTTGCCCCAGTCCCACGGCACCATCCACACCTTGCCGTCGCCGGCCTGCAGGTCGGGCAGGTTCTTGAACACCGGGAAGATCGAGTCCCAGTTCTTGATGCGCTTGGTGTCGATCGGCTGCAGCAGGCCTTCCTTGTTCCAGCGCGCCACCTTGTCGTAGCAGGGATGGGCGATATCCGGCCGGAAGCCGGCCTTGACCTTGGTGAAGGCGTCGTCGTCGTCGCCGAAGATCGTCGCCTCGACGCCGTCGGGATGCGCGGCGAGGAAGCTCTTGTTGAAGTCCGGCAGCTCGTAGCCCGACCAAGTGAAGTATTGCAGCTTGTCGGCGGCAAAAGCGACCGTCGACGACAGCGCCAAGGCCAATGCGGCAAGGCCGGCCCGGGCCTTGTGCCCGGCGATCGATTTCAGGTGGAATGTCATTTTCGTTCTCCTCTTCTTTGTTGTGGTTCAGGCTGGATTGCGGCGCACGGCGCCAAGGCCGCGATGGCGCAGGATCTCGGCGAGGGCGGCGATGACGAAGGACACGGTAAGGATCACCGTGCCGAGCGCCATCACGGTCGGCAGCGAGCGCGGGAAGCGCAACTGGCTCCAGATGTAGAGCGGCAGCGTCGGCTCGGTGCCGGCGAGGAAGAAGACGACGATGAACTCGTCGAAGGAGGTGAGGAAGGCGAGCATGAAGGCCGACAGCACCGCCGGCGCACTCAGCGGCAGCATGACGCGCCGGAACGTCGTCCAGTCGGAGGCGCCGAGGTCGAGTGCTGCCTCGCGAATGGTCTTTGGAATGGCTGCAAAGCGGCTGCGCATCACCACCACGGTGGTGGGCAGCGCCACCAGGATATGGCCGAGCACGATGGCGACGCGCGACGGACCGAGGCCAATCAGGTTGACCAGTATCAGCAACGAAATGCCGACGATGACGCCGGGGATCAGGATCGGCAGCCGGGCGACGGCGCTGATCGTTGCCGCCAGCGGCGAGCGTCCGTAGAGGTCCATGTAGGAAACGGTGATGCCGCAGAGCGTCGCGCCCGACGCAGCGATGACGCCGATCACCAGGCTGTTGGCCAAGGCGCCGGAGAGCGCCGGATTGCCGTAGAGCGTCTCGTACCAACCGAACGTAAAACCCTGCAGCGGAAACGCCGCCTGGATGGAGTCGTTAAACGAGAACAGCGGGATCAAAAGGATCGGCAGATAGAGGAACACCAGATAGGCAAGCACGTAGAGGCCGAGCCAGCGGCCGCCCGCATTTGCCTCTTTGCGCGCCGCGTTCATGTGCGGCTGCCAAATCTGCGATCGGCGCCGCGTGCGAGCAGAACCACGCAAAGGATCACCAGCATGACGCAGACCGAGAGCGCGGCGCCGAACGGCCAGTCATTGGCCTTGCCGAACTGCGACTGGATCAGCGTGCCGATCATGGTGCTGGCCGGGCCGCCGACCATGGCCGGCGTGACATAGTCGCCGACGGTCGGCACGAAGACGACAAGCGCTGCCGCCAGCACGCCCGGCATAGAATTGGGCAGCACGACGCGGCGGAAGCTCGTGAAGGGTCGCGCGCCGAGATCGGAGGCGGCTTCGAGCAGCGATTTCGGGACCGTGTCCAGCGCCACATAGATCGGCAGGATGGCGAAGGGCGCGTAGGCGTGAGCGAGCGTCACCACCACCGCGGCCGGCGTGTTCAGGAAAGCAAGCGTCGGCTCCGACCAGAGGCCGCTTTCGATGAAGGCCGAGTTCAGGACGCCGTTATAGGCAAGCACGATCTTCCAGGCGAAGACGCGCAGCAGATAGCTGGTCCAGAACGGCAGCGTCACCAGGAAGAGCAGCAGGTTGCGCCGCCGCCCGGCATGGAAGGCGAGGTAGTAGGCGACCGGATAGGCGGTGACCACGGTCGCCAGCGTCACCAGGCCGGCGATGACCAGCGAGCGCAGCGTCACCGTCCAGTAGAGCGGGTCGGTGGCAACGGTGACGAAATTCTCCGCCGTCAGGCCGGCGCCGAGCAGCGAGCCGTCATTGCTCCTGAAGGCGAGGAAGATCACCAGGCCGAGCGCGAACAGGATCAGGAAGAAGGTCACCAGCCCGCCCGGCAGCAGCATGGCGAAGCGGAAGACCGGCGAGATGCGGGTTTCCGGCGATGGCCGCGCTGCAACGATGGTCGACATCTGATCGCCTGTTTGGGGGCTGCCCATCGGATTTTTGAAATCGACCGATGGTTTTTCATATTCATGAAACAGTCAAGCGGAATCGTTTGTGCGCCGCAGCACCACAGGCGCAGTCAACGCTCGAAGGCGTCGAGCATCCGGTACCAGGCGATCGTGACGGCGACGCCGATCTGCCGGAAGGCATGGAACGGGATCGGCCGGATCGGCGAAAGCGGGAACGGCAATTGCCGAGCATCGCCGCTCGCCAGGTAACTCGCCATGCGCTTGCCCAGCGCACTCATCAGCCCGACGCCCCTGCCCTGGCAACCGACCACGGCAAGCAGACCCTTCTTGGGTTCATGCAGATGCGGCAGGTGGTCCGGTGTCATCGCCACGCGGCCGAACCAGCGCTTTTCGATGGCGACGCCGGTAAGCGCCGGATAGAGCCGGGCGAGCGCGCGTTCGAGGTGCGCCCAGTCGGCCGTGCTTGACGGCAACGCCATGCGGCCGCGGCCGCCCAGCACTAGCCGGCCGTCGGCGCTCTTGCGGTAATAGACGAGGATGCGCCGGGAATCCGAGACGGCTTGTCCGCCCGGCAGGATGCTCGCGGCAAGCTCGGCCGGCAGCGGCGCGGTGGCGATCTGGAAGGAATGCAGGGGCACGATCGTCTGCGCCAGGCCGGGCAGCAGGTCGTCCGTATAGGCATTGGTGGCGAGCACCACCGATTTTGCGCGCAGTTCGGCGCCGCCTTGGGTTGATACCCGCCAGAGGCCGGCTTCCTTGCTGAGCTTCACCACCCTTTGCTGCTCGGCGATCCTGGCTCCGGCAGCAGAAGCAACGCGCGCCAGTTCGAGCGTATAGGAAAGCGGATCGATGACGCCGGCGCGGCGATCGAGCCAGCCGCCGAGATAGCCTTTGGCGCCGGTCATCGCCGCGATCTCGGTCTGGTCGAGCAGCTTGACGCCGGCGCCACGCCTCCGCCATTGCCGGTCGCGGTTGGCCGCCGCTTTCAAGGCCGTTTCGGTGTGCGCTGCCTGGATCCAGCCGTTGCGTGTGAACGGCACCGAGAGCTTCTCGTCGCGGATCACATCGAACACCGCATCCGCCGTCGAGGCTGCGAAGTCGACCAGGGCCTCGCCGCGTTCCGTGCCGAAATGCCCGATCAGCCACTCCGGATCGTATTTGAGGCCGGGAATGACCTGGCCGCCATTGAGCCCGGAAGCGCCCTGCCCGATCGCGCCGGCGTCCAGCACCTGGACCGAAAGGCCCGCGCGAGCCGCATGCAAGGCGGTCGACAGGCCCATGATGCCGCCGCCGACGATGACCGCATCAAGCGTGCCGCCGGCCGAAAGCTGCGACTGGAATGCCGAGGCCGTTTCGGGCTTCCGCCAGATCGGATCGGAAAAGGGTGCGGGCAAGGGATCACCTGGGCGCTGAAGCTTCGTGAAAATCCTATTGATGGTTTCATGAATTTGAAAGCGCGTTTCGATGGGCCAGTCCGTCCGCGGCTGTGTGACAGCACGGCCAATAAATGTTGCGATCGGCGGGATAGACGTTTCGGCGAAATCGGGGAAAAGTGCCGCGCGCGAAAAATCGAGAGGAGCCGACGCTATGACCGACCCGACCCACCTCCCTGCCGACGGCCTGTTCATCGGCCGTGCCAAGACCAGCGAAGCCGCCCATCCGCTGGTGGTCACGGTGCGCGATGGTGAGGTCATCGACATCACCTCGAGCGCGGCGCCCACGGTGCGCGATCTTTGCGAGATGAAGGACCCTGCCGGCCACGTGCGTTCGGCCAAGGGCAAGACGATCGGCGCGCTCGCCGACATCGCCGCCAACAGCTTCGCGGCGAAGCGCGATGCGAAGAAGCCGATCCTGCTTTCGCCCGTCGACCTCCAGGCGGTGAAGGCCTCGGGCGTCACCTTCGTCGTCAGCCTGCTCGAGCGCGTCATCGAGGAACAGGCGCGCGGCTCGGCGGAAAAGGCCGACGCCATCCGCGCCGACATCGCCGGGCTGATCGGCCATGACCTCTCGAAGCTGAAGCCCGGCTCGCCGGAAGCGATGGAGATCAAGGCCAAGCTGATTTCGCGCGGCGCCTGGTCGCAATATCTGGAAGTCGGCATCGGCCCGGACGCCGAGATCTTCACCAAGTGCCAGCCGATGGCTTCCGTCGGCTTCGGCGCCGATGTCGGCCTGCATCCCGTCTCCACCTGGAATAATCCGGAGCCGGAGATCGCCATGATCGCCGACAGCAGCGGCCGCATCGTCGGCGCGACGCTCGGCAACGACGTCAATCTGCGCGACGTCGAGGGGCGCTCGGCGCTGCTGCTGGGCAAGGCCAAGGACAACAATGCCTCGGCCTCGCTCGGTCCCTTCATCCGGCTGTTCGACGAGACCTTTTCCGTCGCCGACGTGAAGCGCGCCACCGTGCGGCTCAGCGTCGAAGGCGAGGACGGCTTCTCGCTGGAAGGCGCGAGCTCGATGGCCGAAATCAGCCGCTCGCCGGAAGAGCTGGTCAAAGCAGCGATGGGGCCACATCACCAGTATCCGGATGGGCTGGCGCTCTATCTCGGCACCATGTTCGTGCCGTCGAAGGACCGCGGCGAGAAAGGCAAGGGCTTTACCCACAAGGTCGGCGATTTGGTCACCATCTCGTCGGAGAAACTCGGCGCGCTGGTCAACCGCGTGCGCCTGTCGCCGGATTGCCCGCACTGGACCTACGGCGCCAGCCATCTGATGCGCGACCTCGCCAAGGCCGATCTCATCTAATTTAGCACCGCGCAGCAGCGACGTCGTCGAGAGCCCATTTGCAAGCTGATGGGCTAACGGTGCCGTTTGCACGGGAAAATATCACCGCAACTGATGCAATCTGATGGGATTGCTGATGGCGCGTGCGGCTGCCCCAACATCCATTGGCGATGGAGGCTTGTCAGCGGAGCAAAAAGGGAATGCTCTAGAGACATCCGGTCGGCGCTGGCAGGAGATGCGGTCCTTGAGGATTGTATCGCGCCTGATGTGGAGGTGGATTCAACATGGGAGGAAATCGAATGTTTTCGAGGCTGAGACTGCTCGTGCTTGGCTTGATCGCGGCACTTGCTATTCCGGCGATGGCCGAGGCCAAGACGTTCTACTGGATTTCGCATGGCGGTCCGGCCGATCCGGTCTGGACCTACTTCCTGGCCGGCGCCAAGCAATGGGCGACGGACACCGGCAACAAGGTGAACACCTCGTTCCACAATGGCGACGTTGCCTCGCAGCAGGAGGCCGTCCGCGCCGCCATCTCGGCCAAGGCCGACGGTATCGTCACCACCAGCCCCGATCCGGGCAGCCTGATCGAGATCGTCAAGGAGGCCCGCGCCGCCAACATCCCGATCATCAACTTCAACACGCCCGATCCGAAGGCCAACTTCAACGCCTATGTCGGCGGCGACAACGTCACCTTCGGCAAGCACTGGGCGCAGTATCTGGTCGACAAGAGCCTGGTGAAGAAGGGCGACTTCGTCTGGATGCCCGTCGAGGTTCCCGGCGCCACCTATGGCGTCCAGGAAGAGGAAGGCATCAAGAGCGTGTTCGAACCGCTCGGCATCACCTATGAGGTGACCGAAGCGACCCTCGACCAGGCCGAAGTGATCAACCGCATGGTCGACTACCTCACCGCGCACAAGGGTAAGGTGAAGGCCATTATCGGCCTCGGCGACCTCGTCACCGGCTCGATCAAGCGCGTGTTCGACCAGGTCGGCGTCAAGCCGGGCGAAATCCCGGTCGTCGGCTGGGGCAACTCGCTCGACACCACCCAGGAAGTGCTGAACGGCTATGTTAACGCCGCGCAGTGGCAGGACCCGCAGGCGACCAGCTATGTCGCGCTGTCACTCGCCAACATGGCCGCCGCCGGCATTCCTCCGGGCTTCAACGTGATCACCGGCGCGCTCTATGAAAAGGACACCGCCGGCGTCTACGACAAGATCCTGTCCGGCAAGTAATCCGCGACCGATGGCCGTGACCGCTCCGGCGTCCACGGCCATTCCATTCGCCGAGCCTGCCGCCGCGCGGGCTTCAGCTAAAGCGCGTCGCGTCGAAACGGACTCGAGCGACGCGCTTTAAGTCTTTGTTTTATGCATGTCGTTTTTCCCAAAACCGCTGCACACTTTTGGGCGACATGCATTAAGTTCACTCACGTCGCGGGCTCAATGGAAAACCGTTCCTTCATCCAAGGTTTCATCGCGCGGCCGGAATTCGGCCCGCTGGTGCTGCTCGTCGTCGAGCTCGTCGTCTTCTGGGGCATCAATCCCGACTTCCTGTCGCCGCAGAACATCTCCAATATCCTCGCCTTCACCGTCGAGCTCGGCTTGATCGCGCTGGCGATGACGCTGCTGATGACATCGGGCGAATTCGACCTCTCGGTCGGCTCGCTGTTCGGCTTCTCGCCGGTGCTAATGTGGACACTGTTCAACGGCGGCGTCACCTCGCTGGAAATGGGTTTCCTCATCGCGCTGGTGGTCGCGGCCTTTATCGGCCTGGTCAATGGCTGGTTCGTGACCCGGCTCAAGATTCCGTCCTTCCTGGTCACGCTCGGCATGCTCTTGGTGGTACGCGGGACAGCACTTTTCGTCACCGACGGCTTTCCGCAGCGCACCTGGAGCGCCGAGGGCAGTTGGCTGGCGGACATCCTCGTCGGCGATTTCTACATCGGGCCGTTCCGCATCTATGCGTCGCTGTTCTGGTTCACCGGCGCCGCGATCGTGCTCGGCTATGTGCTGACGCAGAGCCGCACCGGCAACTGGATCCAGGCGGCGGGAGGCAATCCAAACGCTGCCCGCGCGCGCGGCGTCAACGTCAACCGCGTCAAGGTCGGCCTGTTCATCCTGTCGGCGGTGATGGCCTCGCTTGCAGGCGTGATCTCGTCGCTGCGCACCTCGGCCGCCAATCCCAACAGCGGCACCGGCTACGAGCTGGAAGTCATCGCCATGGTGGTGATCGGCGGCACGGCCCTGACCGGCGGGCGCGGCACCATCATCGGCACGGTGCTCGGCATCCTGATCCTGCGCGTCATGCGCAACGGCATCGTGCTGATCGGTGTGCCGGGGCTCGCCTACAACATCTTCATCGGCGCGATCATCCTAGGCATGATGGCGCTGCATTCATGGCTCGAACGCCGGCACCAGGCAGGGACGTGACCCATGGCCGAACCGCTCATCCGCATGACGAACATCCGCAAGTCCTACGGGCGCGTGCAGGCGCTGGTGGACGCCAACTTCCACGTCAATGAACGGGAGATCGTCGGGCTGCTCGGCGACAACGGCGCCGGCAAGTCGACGCTGATCAAGGTGCTGTCGGGCGCGGTGCCGCTGACCAGCGGCGACATCTTCGTGCGCGGCAAGAAGGTGGATTTCCGCAGCACCAGCGACGCCATCGCCCAGGGCATCGAGACGATCTACCAGGATTCGGCGCTGGTCACGCAGCTGTCGATCGCCCGCAACCTGTTCCTCGGACGCGAGCCGATCAAGCCGCCGCGTTTCCTCAACCGCATGGACCAGGAAGCTATGAACTCGGTCGCCCGCGACCTGCTCAAGCAGGTCGGCATCTCGAAAAACATCCCGCCGACGACGCCGATCGGCTCGCTATCGGGCGGTGAGCGGCAAGCGGTGGCGATCGCGCGCGCCATGCATTTCGACAGCGACCTCATCATCCTCGACGAGCCGACCAACAATCTCGGCGTCGCCGAGACGCAAGGGGTCTTGAGCTTCGTGCGCAGCGCCCGCGATTCCGGCCATTCCTGCATCTTCATCGCCCACAACATCCACCACGTCTTCCAGGTGGTCGACCGCATCGTGGTGATGCGCCGCGGCAAGGTGGTGGCCGACGACATCGATCCGAAGCAGACAACCGTCGCCGAGGTCGAGCGCATCATCACCGGCATGTCGGACAAGGAGATCCGCGACGCGATTTCCGACGGCCCGCGGCCGCATGGCTGATCTGGCCTGAGACGGGTCCGGATCCTATGGCTGGAGCCATGAAAGCCACCGTAGCCGACATCGCCAGGAACTGCGGCCTGTCGACCGCAACGGTCGACAGGGTGCTCAACAACCGTCCAGGAGCGAGCGCGGCCAACCGGCAGCGCGTCATGGAGGCGGCCAAGCAGCTCGGCTACCTGCCGACCCTCGACCAGGTCGTGCTGCCGTCGAAGCCGGCGCATCTGGAGTTCTTCCTGCCGATCGGCAGCAACGCTTTCATGGCCGACCTTGCCCATCACATCGAGGATTATGCCGCGCGCCTGCCGCTGGTCGCCTCCTGCCGCATCCACAACCTTGCCGGCATCTCGCCCGGCGCGCTGCAGGGCGCGGTCGAGAACCTGTCGCTGAAGGCCAACGGCGTCGGCGTCATCGCCGTCGACCATCCGCGCACGCGCAACATTTTGCGCGAGCTGGTCGAGGCAGGCATCCGGCTGGTCACGCTGGTTTCAGACGTGCCGGCAGCGCCCCGCTCGGCCTATGTCGGCATCGACAACCGGGTCGCCGGACGCACGGCAGCACTCTTGATTGGGCGCTTCCTCGGCGGCAAGACCGGGCATCTGGCCATGGTGGTCGGCTCGCGCTCCTATCGCGGCCATGAGGAGCGCGAGATGGGTTTTCGGTCGGTGCTGAGCGAAGAGTTCCCCAACCTCACCATTTCGAGCGCGGTCGAGATCAATGACGAGCCGGACGCCAGCTACGGCGCGACCATGAAGGCGCTGCACAACGAGCCGGAACTGCTCGGCATCTATTGCATCGGCGCGGGACGTTCGGGCGTGGCAAGGGCGCTGCTTGAGGCCAGGCCACGCAAGAAGCCGGTGTTCATCTGCCACGACCTGACAAAGGAAACGCGCCGCTATCTGGTCGACGATCTCGCCGATGTCGTCATCGACCAGAATGCGCGGCTGATCGCCGAGCAGTCGGTGATCCGCCTGCTCGGCTCGATCGCCTCGTCGGCGCCGTACCTCACGAAGAAATTCATCGAGCCGCGGCTGATCTTCAAGGAGAACGTGCCGGTTCAATGAGTTAGCGCGCCGAAGCAGGCCGGCTTTTTCCCGATTTGTCGGAGGATTGGGGGGCGGTGCAGCAATTCTGCACACCTGCTATGCACGTTTCGCAGTTGCCGAATCGTTGGGCAACTCGTATTTATGACCATGTCGGATGTCTTCCTCCTCCCAGACACCGACGGTGAATACGGTACACCTCCTCCCGTGCCGTATTCGAAATCGAAGCCCGCTGCCTCCTCCTCCCGGCAGCGGGCTTTTTCTTTGCCCGCGTGGCAATGATATCGAGTTGACGCCAGCCCCCCTCACCCGGATTGCCAAGTCGAATTGCAACTGCAATTCGGGCAATCCGACCTCTCCCCGAAGGGAGAAGGTGGCCGCGAAGCGGCCGGACGAGAGGGAGCCGCCGTCAGCGCGCCCGGAACGAGGCGATCAGGCTCTCGGCCATGCGCACGAACTGCGCGCTCGGGCCTTCGGCGCCGACGCTCTGCATCGAGACGCGCGCGCCTTCGAGCAGCAGCGACAGCGTGTCGGCGAGCAGCTCGGCCTGGCCGATGCCGGCATCGCGGCAAAGCGCAACGAGCTTTTCGCGCTGGGCTTCCTTCAGTTCCTTGATGACGCGCCTTGCCGGGTGATCGCTCTCGCTGAGCTCGACGGCGGCATTGGCCATATCGCAGCCGCGGCTGTCGGCGCTGAGCAGTTCCGAAGCCTTGCGGACCCAGGCGTGCAACTGGGCGAGCTTGTCGCCGGGATGCTGAGCTTCGAACTCGTCCCATATCCTTGAAGCCTTCGCCGCCGTGGCGCGGAGGCATTCGATGATCAGATCGTCCTTGGATTCGAAGTGACGATAGAGCGTCATCTTGTTGGTGCCGGCAGCCTCGGTGATGGCGTCGACGCCAACACCCTTGATGCCGTGCTTGTGGAACATGTCCTGCGCCGTTTCCAGGATCCGGTCCCGGGGGCGGGAACGCTCCGCAACGCCGTCAGTCATCATGCTCTCCTTTCGTCGTTTCCAAAAAAACCGAGGTCACCTCTTGACTAGGGTGTTACCGGTCTGTAACTTTTATATGTTACTTACTGGTAACACCTATATCACTCGCCGTCAAACGACAAGGCCCTCCGATAGCCCTGCCAGAGTGAGATAGGACGTGAAACCTGCCTGTCATGCGGCTTCGGCCGGTGAATTCGAGAAAAAAGCGGCTCGTGATCATCCGATGCGGGCCGAGCAAGGAGCCACTCCTATGCAAAAGCGCAAAGACCTGACGATCGACGAAGCCATCCGGGATCCGATGATCCGGCTGGTGATGAAGGCGGACGGGATCGACCCCAAAGCCTTCGAACGGATGCTGCGCTCGCGCGCGGCGGAACAGGCGCCGGACGATGAGGTCCTGCCATCCTTCCTGCAGGATTCCGGCTCCGGCCGGTCCCGGCGCCTGCGCCATTTCGCAAAACCGTTCGGCGAGGCGTCCGCATCATGGTAAATTTCTTCGTCAACCGCCCGATCTTCGCGTCGGCGATCGCCATCATCATGGTGCTCGCCGGCGCGATCGCCTATTTCCTTTTGCCGGTCTCGCAGTTCCCCGACATCACGCCCCCGCAAGTCGTGGTCAGCGCCCACTATCCCGGTGCCAGCGCGCAGGTCGTGGCCGATACGGTCACCACGCCGCTCGAGCAGCAAATCAACGGCGTGCAAGGCATGACCTACATGTCGTCGACGAGCTCGAACGACGGCTCCTCGACCATCACCATCACCTTCGATGTCGGCTATCCGCTGAGCACGGCGGCCGTCGACGTGCAGAACCGCGTCTCGCAGGCCGCATCCTCCCTGCCCGCGATCGTCAACCAGGGCGGCGTGACGATCAAGAAGCAGAACCCCAATTTCGTTTTGATCGTCGACCTCACCTCGCCCGACGGCTCGGTCGATCCGGTGGCGCTGAGCAACCTTGCCTATCTGCAGGTGGTCGACCCGCTGAAGCGGCTGCCGGGCGTCGGCGACGTGCAGATCTTCGGCGAGCGCCGTTATTCGATGCGCGTCTGGCTCGATCCGGACAAGCTGGCCAATCTCGGCATCACCGCCGTCGACGTGCAGAACGCCATCTCGGAACAGAACGTTCAGGTGGCGGCGGGCAAGATCGGCCAGTCGCCGGCGCCTGCCGGCACCGCCTTCGAGATGCAGGTCAACGCCGTCGGCCGCCTCAGCGACCCGAAGGAATTCGGCGACATCGTCGTGCGCGCCAATTCGCAGAACGGCTCGCTTGTGCGGCTGCGCGACGTCGCGCGCATCGAGCTCGGCGCGCTGCAATATTCCTCCTCCGCATTCTTCGGCAAGGACCCGACCGTGGTGCTCGCCGTCTACCAGATGCCCGGCTCCAACGCGCTCGACCTGCAGCAGCGGGTCAAGGACAAGATGCAGGAGCTGTCGGCGCGCTTCCCGAAGGGCGTCCACTACGCCATGCATTACGACACGACGCGCTTCGTCTCGGCCTCGATGCATGACGTGCTGATCACGCTCGGCGAAGCGCTGGTGCTGGTCGTGGCGGTGGTGTTCATCTTCCTGCAGAGCTGGCGCACCACCATCATCCCGACCATCGCCATCCCGGTGTCGCTGATCGCGACGCTGGCGGTGATGTACATGCTGGGCTTCTCGCTCAACATGCTCTCACTGCTCGGCATGGTGCTGGCGATCGGCCTCGTCGTCGACGATGCGATCGTGGTCGTCGAGAATGTCGAGCGACAACTGGAAGCAGGCCTCAAACCGCTTGCCGCGACACGCGCGGCAATGGCCGAGGTGACGGGACCGATCATCGCCACCACCGCGGTGCTGATGGCGGTGTTCATCCCGGTCGCCTTCATCCCCGGCGTTTCCGGGCGGCTCTACAATCAGTTCGCGCTGACGGTAGCGATCTCGGTCGGCATCTCGGCCTTCAACTCGCTGACGCTCAGCCCGGCGCTGAGCGCCGCATTCCTGCGCCATCGCGGCGAGACGCAGTTCGTGCTGTTCCGCTGGTTCAACGCCGGCTTCGACTGGCTGTCGCATGCCTATGCCCATGGCGTGCGCATCCTGATCAAGCTGCGCTGGGCCATGCTCGGCCTGTTCGCGGCCGGCCTGGTCGCGACCTATTTCGTCTGGCAGAAGCTGCCCTCGACCTTCCTTCCGGTGGAAGACCAGGGCTATTTCTTCGTCGTCATCCAACTGCCCGACGGCGCTTCGCTGGAGCGCACCGACGCGGTGGCGCAAAAGGCGCGCGACATCCTGCAGAACACGCCAGGCGTCGACATCGTCGGCTCGATCAGCGGCCTGAACTTCCTGACCAGCGCCGCGCAGTCGAACTCGGCGGTGGAGTTTGCCATCCTGAAGCCGTGGGACGAACGCGGGCCCGACCAGAACGCCTCGAAGCTGGTCGCTGAGGTACGCAACAAGTTGTTGCAGATACCGGAGGCGTTCGCGCTGTCCTTCGATCCGCCCTCGATCCCGGGCCTCGGCACCACCGGCGGCTTCGAATTCCAGGTGGAGGACCTTTCGGGCCGCGGCAGCGCCGCGCTCAACGAGGTGACACAGGCGCTGATCGCCGAGGCGCGCAAGCAGCCGGAGCTCAATCCGCAGCAGCTGTTCTCTTCCTTCTCGACGTCGACGCCGCAGTTCAACTACGACCTCGACCGCAGCAAGGCGAAGCTGCTCGGCCTCAACCTGCCGGACGTTTTCAACACGCTGCAGATCTATCTCGGCTCGCTCTACGTCAACGACTTCAACCTGTTCGGCCGCACCTTCCGGGTGACGATCCAGGCCGACAAGGACGCGCGCGGAAACGCGAACGACATCTCGCGGCTCTATGTGCGCAATGCGTCCGGCGGCATGGTGCCGCTGAGCACGCTGGGCAAGCTGGTGCCGATCGTCGGGCCAGAGACCGTGCCGCACTACAACAACAACGCGTCAGCGCTCATCAATGGCGGCGCGGCTCCCGGCTTCTCGTCCGGACAGGCGGTGGCGGCGATGGAGCGGGCGGCGGCGAACGTGCTGCCGCGTGACTTCGGCTACGAGTGGACCGGCATCACCTATCAGGAGCTCAAGGCCGGCTCGATCGCCTCGGTCGTGTTCGGGCTGGCGATCGTCTTCGTCTTCCTGATCCTGGCGGCGCAGTATGAAAGCTGGGCGATGCCCTTCATGGTGCTGCTCGCCGTGCCGCTCGCCTTGTTCGGCGCCTTCGTCGTCTTGCTGCTTCGCGGCATGCAGATCGACGTCTACTCGCAGATCGGCTTCGTCATGCTGATCGGCCTGGCGGCGAAGAACGCGATCCTGATCGTCGAGTTCGCCCGACGGCGGCGCGAGGAAGGCCTGACCATCGTCGAGGCGGCGATGGAAGCCGCACGGCTGAGGCTGCGGCCGATCCTGATGACGGCCTTCGCCTTCATCCTCGGCGTGCTGCCGCTGATGTTTGCTACGGGTGCGGGTGCGGCCAGCCGGCAGTCGATCGGCACCACCGTCTTCGGCGGCATGGTGGCGGCGACCATCCTGTCGCTGGTCTTCGTGCCGGTCTTCTACGCGGTGATCGAAAAGCTGCGCGAACGCGGCGGCGAGACCGAACCTGTCGCGGGGCACCAGTATGCCCCGCACCAACAAGACATTGAACCGACCGCCGAGCCCGTGCGGCTCGCCGATGCGGCCGAATAGGATTGGAGAGACTTCATGCGTAAATGGAAAATCGCTTTAGGAACGGCCGTCGCGCTGGGCGCGATTTCGGTGGCAAGTGTGCATTTGCTCGACATGGGCAATCTGAGCCTCAACGCCAGCACGGCGGGCGCGGCACCCGCGCCCAAGGCCTTCGTCATGCCGGTGCCGGTGGTGAACGTCGTCAAGAAGACGCTGCCGATCTATCTCGACTATGCCGCCCGCGTCGAGCCGATCCGCAGCATCACGCTGCAGGCGCGCGTGCCGGGCTACCTGCAGGAGCAGACGGCCCAGGACGGCAGCGACGTCAAGCAGGGCGACCTGCTCTACAAGATCGCGACCGAGGACTATCAGGCAGCGCTTGACCAGGCGAAGGCGCAGGTCGAGCGCGACACCGCGACGCTCGACTATGCGCGCTCCAACCTCGGCCGCGGCAGCGAGCTTGCCAAGAGCGGCTACCTCGCCAAGGACAGTTTCGACCAGCGCACCAGCACTTTGCGCGGGGCCGAGGCGGCGCTGCTGCTCGACAAGGCGGCGGTGCGGACGGCCGAGCTCAATCTCGGCTATGCCGAAATCAAGGCGCCGTTCCCGGGCCGCATCGGCCGCAACCAGGCCTCGGTCGGCACGCTGGTCAGCGTCGCCGGCACGGTGCTCAACACGCTGGTGCAGCTCGACCCGATCTACGTCACCTTCAATCCGAGCGAGACGGACCTCGTCGAGATCGAGCAAGCCAGGGCCGCCGGCCCGATCGCCGTCGACGTGCTGCTGCCCGGCGAGACCGAGCCAAGCCAGAAGGGCCAGCTCACCTTCATCGACAACACGATCGACCATTCGACCGGCACGATCACGGCCCGCGCCACGATCGGCAACGCCAAGTTCACGCTGCTGCCTGGACAGTATGTTCGCGTCCGGCTGCATGTGAAGGAACAGCCCAACACGCTGATGGTGCCGCAAGTGGCGCTAGGCTCCAGCCAGCTCGGCAAATACCTTTACGTCCTCGGCAAGGGCAACACGGTCGACCAGAAGCTGGTCTCGCTCGGGCCGACCGAGGGCGACCTGATCTCCGTGACCTCCGGTATTTCCGAGAGCGACCAGGTGATCACGGGTAATTTGCAGAAGATCGGACCCGGAATGCCGGTTTCTCCCTTGCCGCAACCGAAACCGGCCAGCTGATAACCCCCATCAGTTTCCGGTCCCGACGGCGCCCTCGGTTCCCACGCCGAGGGCGCCGTTTTGCCATTTGCCTTCAGCAAATTCCGGCTATGCGCTTTTTCCTGGAATTGCTTCGAGCAGCGCGACGGGCCGGGCGGTTCGACACGGGCAGCTTGCAGCCGTTTCTGCGTCGTTCGGGTGCGTCGTTCAGGTGCGTCGTTCGGGTGTGATCCGCCTGCGCGACTACTTTGTCGCGAAGGATTCGAAAATGGTCAACATTTCCTGCGTCTTCGCGCTTGGTATATCCGACAGATGGTCTCACACCATTTCGACCAGTCTGAGAAGTCCTGACCCTATGCCTTCGTACGGATTGCATTTTTTGATTTGCTTCTTCCATCATTGTGTGGGTAGACTTGGCACAAGGCTGCTGGGCACATCGCAGGAGATAGACAGATGGCTAAGCAGGAAAACTCGATTGAATCCGCACATCGCATGAAACTCCGGGAGTTGGATTGGGAAGATCTGACCGAAGCGGGCGCCTATGTCGAAATCGGCAGCGGCGATCTCTATCGGTTTCCGAAGGAAGCCCTAATTCAGGGTGGATCTCCTCTCGTGACCAAGGAAAGTCACGGGGCGTCAAGGCTGCTTCAGGTCAGCACTGATCCATATGTGACCACGATGAAGGCTCGGCTCATTTGCGCTCAGCACAACGTCGAGCCTAACTTCTAAGACATACCCCAGGCCATGGGGGCGGAATAAAACCGCCCAGCAATACGCCGACGCTCCGGTGGCCTAGGGGGGCGACCCAGTGTCCACGCTCAACTGTTCACAACTGCTCATTGTCAACGGCGGTCGGAATCAAGGCCAGATCGGACGACCTTCCCAGCTATGACGGCGTCGCCTGCTGCTTGAACGGCGCGATCCCGAGGCCCGGATGAAACCCAGCATGCTGGACGTGTTCCGCCGCAGGAACGCGGCCCATTGCGTCACCATGGTTGAAGGCAGCGCATGGTCACGGTGTCTCAGCTCGGCAAGTACCTTGATCCCTCGACACCTCGCCGGCAGCGAATGCCTGGGAGGTGTTGCCATCGGAGGTCGATGAGGGGTTGAGCACGGCGCCTCTGGGATGTCACGAGGGCGCCGTCCTACTCAGCAGATCAACAAGACCGACGATGTCAGCGCGCTCGGCCTTCGCTGGAAGCATGAAGGCGCAATAGGGCTGGCCGAGGCGCACTGAAACCGGCGAGAGCGCGATCAGCCGTCCTGCTTCCAGGTCGGTACTGGCCATCACCCTTTGCCCCAGGGCAATTCCCAATCCCAGCCTTGCGGCGCCGATCGCCAGGCTGGATAGGCCGACGCGGCGGCCGTGCGAGGGGTCCGGCGCGCGGTTGCCGCCTGCCGCCGCGAACCAATCCGCCCAGGTCGGATGCGATGCATAGTTCGGCCCCCAGTTGGTGTGGATGAACTGGCTCTCATGCACATTCGACAGGTCGAAGGCTTCGTTGCCGTGGCGCTGCCTGAACTCGGGTGAAGCGACAGGCAGCACGTCGTCATGGACGAGACGGACCAGCTTAAGCGCCGGATAGTGATAGTCGCCGTAGCTGATGCGCAGGTCGATGTTCTGGCGCACCACGTCGACGGGGTCGTCCTCGACACGGACGTCGATCGCCATCTGCGGGAAGCCGTCGAGCAGCACGGCCAGCCGGGGCGCCAACCAGAGTTCGGCCAGCGAGAACGGCACGCTGACGACAAGGCGCGTTCGCAAGCCGCCTTCCAGCATGCGCCGGCCGACCGCCGCGATCTCGCCCAGCGCCCGCGCCGTCTGCGGATAGATGGCATGGCCGGCATCGGTGAGCGTGATGCGATTGCCGTTGCGCACGAAGAGCTGCTTGCCGAACCAGTCCTCCAGATTGCGGATCTGCTGGCTGACCGCGGCCGACGAGACACCGAGCTCGGTGGCGGCAAGCGTGAAGCTGCCGGCACGCGCCGCGACCTCGAAGGCCCTGACCGCATTCAGCGGCGGAAGCTTTTCCACATCGCCTCTCCAAAAGTTTTCCTTACGGAAGCCTAACAATTTTCCGCGTTGAGAGAAAGATTTCCTTGCTGTGTAGTGGCCTCAGATTTTGGAGGACGCAATGATCAAAGACATTCTCGACCTGGACCGCTACCCGCTCGACCGCGAGGGCAGCCCCGAATGGCAGCGCCTGGTGGAGGAATCGGCCGCGGCGCTCAAGGCGAACGGCATGTTCAACCTGGAAGGCTTCCTGCGCCCGGGCGTTGCCGAACAGGCGGTCGCGGAAATCCGGCCGGTGATGGATGCGCGCTCGCACACGCACAAGCGCATGCACAACATCTACTTCAAGCCCTCGATACCGGAGCTTTCCCCCGACCACCCGGCGCTGCTCAAGGTCGAGACGGTCAGCCATACGGTCTGCGCCGACCAGATTCCCGGCAGCATCGTGCTTGCGATCTATGAATACGAACCGCTGGTCCATTTCCTGGCGGCGGCGATGGGCAAGCCGCAGTTGCATGTGATGCAGGATCCGCTCGCCCGCGCCAACGTCATGGGTTATCGCGCGGGCGAGGCTCTCAACTGGCATTTCGACCGCTCGGAATTCACCACGACGCTCCTGCTGCAGGCCCCGGAGCGCGGCGGCGACTTCGAATACCGCACCGATCTCCGCTCGGACGACAACCCCAACTATGACGGGGTTGCGCGGCTGCTCGAAGGGCGCGATCCCGACGCAAAAATCCTGCGCATGAAGGCCGGCACGTTGAATGTCTTCCGCGGCAAGAACACCGCGCATCGCGTCACCACGGTCGAAGGCGAGCGGGAGCGCATGATCGCGGTGTTTTCCTACTATGAGCGGCCCGGCGTCACGTTCAGCGAGGAAGAGCGGATCGGCTTCTATGGTCGAGCGGCATAAGCCCGAGACCTGTCGCAATCCAGAATCCCGAAAATATCCTCTTGTTAGATTGTCGACAATCTGTTTGTCTTGCAACCGGTTCATCCGGAGTGGGACGCATGGCGAAGCTGGATTTCAGTCCGATCGCGGATACGACGCGCAGGGCGGAGATTGTCGCCCTGCTCAGGCGCGCCATCCTGACCGGCCAGCTGGAGCCCGGGCAGAAGCTCAACGAGCTCAGGATTTCCGAGCAGATGCGGGTGAGCCGCGCGCCGCTGCGCGAGGCGATGCGCGAGCTGGTGCAGGAAGGTATCCTGACCAGCATTCCCTATGCCGGGACCTTCGTCATCGACGTCACCGCCAAGGACATCATCGACGCCTATTCGTTGAACAAGGTGCTCGACGAGTTCGCCATCGAGCTCACCTGGCCGCAACGCGACCAGCGCTTCTTCGATGAGCTCGACCGCCGCCACGAGGCGGTCAAGCAGGCGACGCGGGCGCTCGACACCACGCGCCAGATCGAGACGGCGCTGCAGTTGCACGGGCTGATCTACGAATGGGCCGACAATTCGGTGCTGCTGGAGACCTGGCAGCGGCTGACCAGCCGGCTGCAGATGTATTTTGCCCTGCATCAGCGGGCCCGCAACGAGCCGGTGCCAGCCGAGGACGTGCACGAGACCTATGTGGCGCTGCTCAAGGGCAAGGATATGCGCGCCGCCCAGCGCCATGCGCGCGAGCATATCGACCTCGATTTCGAAGAGCTTCTTGCCTACGCGCGCGGCCTCGAAAAGCGCGCCTCGAAGGGCGCCGACCGACCTCGCTGACAACGGACACCAACGTGAAGATCAAAAGCATAAAAGCCTACCATGTCGTGCAGCCCTTCGTGGACGGCCCCTACCGCATGTCGAAGGGGCGGGTCGCCGATTGTTTCGACGCGGTGATCGTCGCCATCACCTCCGACAGCGGCGTGACCGGCTGGGGCGAGATGGCGCCGCTCGGCAATTTCTACTCGGCCGCGTTTCCAGCGGGAACACGCGCGGGCGTGCCGGAAATTGCGCCGCACCTTATCGGCCACGACCCGCGCGGCCTTGCTGGCATCGGCAGGCTGATGGACACGGTGTTCAAGGGCCATCCTTACATCAAGGCCGCGCTCGACATGGCCTGCTGGGATCTCGCCGCCCGCGCGGCCGACGTGCCGCTGGTGACGATGCTCGGCGGCCGCGAGAGCGAGACGGCGGAACTCTACCGGGTCGTCACCCACGGCACGGTCGATCAGATGGCGGCACTTGCGAAGCGCATCGTTGCCGACGGCTACCGCCGCCTGCAGGTCAAGGTCGGCGGCAATGTCCGCGACGACATCGAACGCGTGACGGCGGTGGCCTCGGCCGTGCCGAAGGGCACGGTGATCTTCTGCGACGCCAATGCCGGCTGGACGCCCTACCAGGCGCGCCAGTTCGCCGATGCCACGCGCGGCATCGACTACACGTTCGAGCAGCCCTGCACGACGATCGAGGAGAACATGTCGGTGCGCCGCATGCTCGACAAGCCGATGGTGCTGGACGAATCCGTCACCTCGCTGAGTGAGATGCTGGAAATCCACCGCCGCGGCGCGGCCGACGGGCTGACGCTGAAAATCTCGCGGCTGGGCGGCGTGACGCAGACCCGCCTCATCCGTGACGTCGCCGTCGACCTCGGCTTCATGATCACGGTCGAGGATACCGGCGGCGCCGAGATCGACACGGCCGCCATGGCGCATCTGTCGCTGTCGACGCCGGAAGAGCGCCGGCTGCATGCGATCGCCTTCCACGAATGGGTGACGGTGCGCACAGCTTCCAACAAGCCGCCGGTGACGGGCAGCCGCATGGGCATTCCCGATGGACCCGGCCTCGGCATCGATGTCGACCCCGATCTGCTCGGCCAGCCGTTCTTCGAGGTCGGCTGAGAGATGAAGATCAGGCGCGTCAAGGCAACGCCGATCAATTACAGGCTGGAAGCGCCTTACGTCTGGGTGTTCGGCGAGCTCGACGGCTTCTCGCCGACCATCGTCGAGGTCGAGACCGAGGACGGGCTTGTCGGTCTCGGCGAAGCGCCGACGCCGGCGGCCGCGGCAATCATCAACGATGTGCTGGCGCCCCGGCTCACAGGCCGCGACGCCTTCGACATCGCCGGCGCCGAGCATGTCTGCGTCCCCTTCTGGACCGGCGTGCAGTCGATCAACGACCGTACCCGCATCATGGCCTTCGGCGCCATCGAGATGGCGCTGTGGGACCTGCGCGGCAAGGCGTGGAAGCAGCCGCTTTACCAACTGCTTGGCGGCGCAGTGCGCAAGGAAATCCCCTTCACCGATTATTTTTCGCTGCGCGGCGATGGGCCGAAAGTGAAGGGCGAAAAGACGCCGGAAGCGGTCGCCGACTATTGCGTCGAACTCCGCGAGCGCCACGGCACGACCTTCTTCGAAGGCAAGTTCTCGACGCAAGACCCGAAGATCTCGCTCAGAATGGTCGAGCTGATCCGCAAGAAGCTCGGCGACGATGCGATGATCCGCATCGATTCCAACCAGGCCTATTCGCTTGCCACCGCCCGGCAGCTCGCGCGGCCGCTGGAAGAGCTTGGCGTGCGCAACTGGGAAGACCCGGTCGCGACCATCGAAGAGATGCGCGAGCTTCGCCGCCACACCTCGATCCCTTTTTCGACACACAACATCGACATCGCGCGCGCCATGGAGCTCAAGGTTCCGGATGCCTTCGTCGGCAATCCGACGGCGCATGGCGGCATCGGCCGCATGCTGCGCTTCGTCGGCGCCTGCGAGCATGCCGGCATCGACTACTGGTGCTACAGCGGCGACACTGGCATCGGCAGCGCCTGCTATCTGCATCTTTGCGCCGCGCTCGGCTGGATCCGGGAGCCCAACCAGTCGCTGTTTCGGATGTGGCCTACGGACGTGATCGAGGAAGGGCCATTCGCGCCAAGGAACAATGTCGTGCCGGTGCCGGAAGGCCATGGGCTCGGCGTTACCTTGTCGCGCGACAGGCTTGCCGCCTGCCATCGCGATTTCGTCGAGAACGGTCCCTGCAACAAGTACCACGACCCGGAAAAGCCCGGCACCTACCGCCGGCTGCCACTGAACTGAAGGAAAGGAGGCGACAGACCGAGTAGAAAGCGGCCGAAATTTCGATCGGACCGCAAGACCGGACAAAGGCATGCATCAAGAAAATCTGACCTTCCCGCCGTAAGCAGCGGATGGACCGGACCAAACCGCATGCTAAAGTTCGATCGACTGAAATTCTTGACGATGGCCGGGACAGGAGAACTCCACGGAATTCGTCAACCGGAATGCACTCGCCAACCACAAGAACTGGGGAAAGGGTTTAGACCCATGAGCAAGAACTATCGCATTCTCGATCTCATCCGGCGCAACCGCACGCCGCTGGAAAACCACCTCATCGACGGCCTGATCGACGGCCGCGTTAGCCGCCGCGATTTCGTGCGCCACGGCAGTCTGCTCGGCCTGTCGCTGCCGCTGCTCGGCCGCATCGGCATGGCGGCCGGCTTCGGCGCCGCGCCCTCGCTTGCCCGCGCCCAGGGCGCGCCGGGCGCCACCATCCGCGTCGGAAGCAACGTGCCGTCCGCCGCCATCGATCCAGTCACCATCGCCGACGCCGGCGGTCTGCTGGTGCTGCAGCAGGTGGCTGAATTCCTCTGCATCGACGGTCCGGACCTGGTGCTGAAGCCGGCGCTGGCGGAGAGCTGGAAGCCGAATGCCGATGGCACGGTGTGGACCTTCGTGCTGCGCAAGGGCGTGAAATTCCACTCAGGCGGCGAGATGAAGGCCGACGACGTGGTGGCCAGCATCGACCGTCTCGCGGACCCTGCCAATTCGTCCAACGCGCTGTCGGTGTTCAACGGTATCCTGCAGAAAGGCAACACCAAGAAGGTCGACGACTATACGGTCGAGTTCCACCTTGACGCGCCGAACGGCAACTTCCCCTACATGGTGTCGTCTGACAACTACAACGCCGTCATCATCCCGGCGAGCTACAAGGGCGGCTACGAACAGAGCTTCGACGGCACCGGTCCGTTCAAGCTGGAAAAATATACGGCCAAGGTCGGCGCGTCCTTCGTGCGCAACGACGATTATTGGGGCGAGAAGGCTTTGCCGGAACGCACCGAGTTCACCTTCTTCTCCGACATGCAGGCCCAGATCCTTGCCTTGCAGGGCGGCCAGATCGACATCATCAACCAGATGCCGGTGCTGGCTGGCGTCGGCCTGCTCAACGATCCCAACGTCGACATCATCAGCCTGAAGTCAGTAGCTCACCAGCAGCTGCACATGCAGTGCGACGCCGATCCGTTCAAGGACCCGCGCGTGCGCCGGGCGATCGCGCTCAGCATCGACCGCAAGAAGCTCGTCGCCGGCCTGATGAAGGGCCGCGCCCAGGAAGGCAATGACAGCCCATTCGCGAGCGTCTACCCGTCGACCGACGCCAGCGTGCCGCAGCGCGAACAGGATATCGCGCAAGCCAAGCAGCTGATGGAAGCGGCCGGCGCCGGCAAGGGCTTCAAGGTGACGCTGACCACCGAGCGCTATCTCGAAATTCCGGAATACGCCCAGCTCATCCAGAACTGGGTCAAGGAGATCGGCATTCAGCTCGAGCTCAACATCCTCGACCAGGGCGCCTATTACGGCGACGCGGTGTTCGGCAAGTCGAACTGGCTGGATTCGGTGATGGGCATCACCGACTACGGCCACCGCGGCGTGCCGAACGTCTACCTTGCGGCACCGCTGAAGAGCGACGGCACCTGGAATGCCGCGCACTTCAAGAACAAGGACTACGACCAGCTGGCGACGAGCTATATCGCTGCCCTCGATCTCGAGGCGCAGAAAGCCACCGCCGGCAAGATACAGAAGCTGCTGCTCGAGGAAACGCCTGTGATCTTCGGCTATTTCTACGACTACCTGACGGCGACGGCGAAGGGCGTGACGGGCGTGCAGCCCACCGCCATGTCGCAGTTGTTCCTCGAGAAGGCTTCGAAGGCCTGACGCGAGCGAACAAATCTATCCCTGAAAGCCGGCTCTCCACCGAGAGCCGGCTCCAATAGGAGTATTTCGCCATCCTCGCTTTCCTCGTCCGGCGCCTGGCTCTGTCGCTCGTCACGCTGTTCCTGCTCAGCGTCATGGTGTTCCTCGGCGGCCAGGTGCTGCCCGGCAATGTCGGGCGCGCCATATTGGGACCGTTCGCCGACCAGCGCGCCGTCGACGCGCTCAACCACTCGCTCGGCGTCGACCGGCCGCTGCTCGCCCAATACGGAACCTGGATCTGGAATTTCCTGCACGGCGACATGGGCACGTCCTACATTTTCCGCGCGCCGGTCGCGCCTTTCGTGATCGAGGCGCTCGGCCATTCGATGAAGCTGGCGCTCGTCGCTTTCGTGCTGGTGGTGCCGATCGGCATCCTGGGCGGCGTCATCGCCGCGCTCAACCTCAACCGGCCGCTCGACCGCATCATCAGCCTCAGTGGCCTGTCGGTGACGGTGCTGCCGGAATTCGTCACCGGCATCATCCTGATCCTGATCTTCGGGGTGTGGCTGCGCTGGCTGCCGATCGCGGCCGCCTGGCCGAAAGGCGCCGGCTTCTTCACCCAGCTCTATTATCTCATCCTACCGTCGCTGCCGCTGTTCCTGGTGCTGTTCGGCTACATCGCCCGCATGGCGCGGTCCGGCATGATCGAGGCGCTCGACTCCGATTATACGCGCACTGCCGTTCTGAAAGGCCTGCCATGGCGCACGGTGATCTGGCGGCACGTGCTGCGCAACGCGCTGTTGCCGACCATCACCGTCATCGCCACGCAGACCGGCTATCTCATCGGCGGCCTGGTGGTGATCGAGACGCTGTTCCGCTACCAGGGCATCGGCTCGCTGATCTTCACCGCAGCGCGCGGCAAGGATTTCCCGATGCTCGAGGCCGGCATTCTCACCATCGGCATCGTCTATGCGGTGGCCACACTCGTCGCAGACTTCCTCTATTCGGTGCTCAATCCGCGCATCCGGCTGGGAGCAGAGCAATGAGCTCGACAGATATTCCCGCGAACCTGCCAGCGCCGGACGCCGCGTCGCGGCGCGGCCCCTGGGGCGAGGTTCTGCATTCGCTCCTGCGGTCAGGCACCTTCCTGACCGGGTTCGGCATCGTCCTGTTCTGGGTCATCTGCGCGCTGTTCGGCGAGCATTTCGTGCCTTACGACCCACTCGCCGACGACATCATCAACGCGCTTGCGGCACCGTCGGCCGAGCACTGGTTCGGCACTGACCAGATCGGCCGCGACGTCTTCTCGCGCGTCATCGTCGGCTCGCGCGACATCCTGACGGTGGCGCCTTTGGCCACGATCCTGGCGACCGTTGCCGGCACCGCGCTCGGACTCCTGATCGGCTATTTCCGCGGCATCGTCGACGACATCGTCAGCCGCGTGCTCGAAGCCTTCATGGCGATTCCGGTGGTGATCATCGCGCTGCTCGCCATCGTGGCGCTCGGCACTTCGAAGATCACCGTCATCGTCGTTATCGGCCTGAGCTTCGCGCCGATCATCGCCCGCACCGTGCGCTCGGCGGTGCTTGCCGAGCGCGAGCTCGACTATGTCGCGGCGGCAAAGCTGCGCCACGAGGGCGCGCCGCACACGATGTTCGTCGAGATCCTGCCCAACGTCATCCCGCCGATCCTGGTCGAGACGACGGTGCGACTTGGCTATGCGATCTTCGCCGTCGCGACGCTTTCCTTCATGGGCTTCGGCATCCAGCCGCCCTCTCCCGACTGGGGGCTGTCGATCTCCAGCAATTACGGCATGATCGGTGGCGGCTTCTGGTGGACGGTGCTGTTCGATGCGCTGGCGATCGCCTCGCTGGTGATCGGCGTCAACCTGGTGGCGGACGGCGTCCACGGAGCGTTCAATGACTGAGAAGAACGCGCTCGAGCTCAACGATCTTTCGGTCGCCTATCGTGTCGGCGGCCGCAACCGGGCGGTGCTGCGCAATGTCAGCCTCGAGATCGGCCGCGGCGAAGCCTACGGGCTGGTCGGCGAGTCCGGCTGCGGCAAATCCACCGCGGCGCTGTCGGTGGTGCGCTATCTGCCGCGCAACGGCTCGATTACCGGCGGCTCGATCGCGCTCGATGGCCAGGACGTGATGAAGCTCGACGCCGAAGCGCTGCGGCGGGCGCGGGCGGAAAGCGTGTCGATGGTCTATCAGGATCCCGGCAAGGCGCTGAATCCTTCGCTGCGCATCGGCCGGCAACTGACCGAAATCTTCGAGCTTGCCGGCATCTCGGGACAAGCAGCGAGCGACAAGGCGATAGCCATGCTGAACCGGGTGCGGATTTCCGATCCGGCCAGCGTCATGCAGCGCTATCCGCACCAGTTGTCCGGCGGCATGCAGCAGCGCGTGGCGATCGCCATGGCGCTGGCCAACGATCCGTCGATGCTGATCCTCGACGAGCCGACGACCGGCCTCGACGCCACCGTGGAAGCCGAAGTACTCGACCTGATCGGGCAATTGCGGCGCGAACTGTCGGCCTCGATCCTGTTCATCAGCCATAACCTCGCCGTCGTCTCCAACATGTGCGACCGGGTCGGCGTGCTCTATGCCGGCATGCTGGTCGAGGAAGGCTCGACGAAGGACGTCTTCAACGACCCGCGCCACCCCTACACGGTGGCGCTGTTGCGCTGCCTGCCGCGCGGCGGCCAGCGCAAGGACCAGGGCCGACTCGACACCATCCCCGGCTTCCTGCCCGGCATCGGCGCCAATATCGTTGGCTGCGCCTTCGCCGACCGTTGCGCGCTGGCCACGGAGCGCTGCCGCAGCGAGCCGCCGCCGCTTTACGAGCTTGGCGACGGCCGGCTGTCGCGCTGCCACTACCATGACAAGGCCCAGTCGCTGCCGCGCGCGACGCCCGCCGATGTTCCCGCCGTAGCGCCAAAGCAGGCGCCACCGGTGCTGCAGGTCGAAGGGCTGAACAAGACCTATGCCAGCCACGGCCGCCCGTTGAGGGCGGTGAAGGATGTTTCTGTCAGCCTCAGGCCCGGCGAGACGCTCGGCCTTGTCGGCGAATCCGGCAGCGGCAAGACCACCTTCGCCAGGCTTTTGCTCGGCCTAGTGCCTCCTGACGAAGGCGGCAGCATCGAGCTCGAGGGCAAGCAGCTGGCGCCGCGGCTTGCAAGCCGCTCGGAAGATCAGGTCAAGGCGGTGCAGATCGTCTTCCAGAATCCGGATTCGGCGCTCAACCGCTCGCATTCGATCCGACACATCCTCAGCCGCGCATTGAAGCGGCTGGGCGGGCTCACCGGCAAGACACTGGACACACGTCTCGAAGAGCTCGTCCGTTCGGTGCGGCTCACCGACCGGCATCTCGCGGTCAAACCGCGCCAGCTTTCGGGCGGCCTGAAGCAGCGCGTGGCGATCGCGCGCGCCTTTGCCGGTGATCCGCGCATTGTCGTCTGCGACGAGCCGACCTCGGCGCTCGACGTCTCGGTGCAGGCGGCGATCCTCAACCTGCTCGCCGACCTGCAGTCGAAGCAGGATGTCAGCTACATCTTCATCTCGCACGACCTCGGCGTGGTGCGTTATCTGTCCGACAGGATCGCCGTGCTCTATCTCGGCCGCATCATGGAATTCGGACCGTCGGAAGCGGTTTTTTCCGGCCCGCATCACCCCTACACCGAGGCGCTTCTGTCGGCCGTGCCGAAACTCGACCGGGCCGAAAACTCGCGCATCCGTCTCGACGGCGAAATCCCGAGCGCCGCCAATCCGCCGAAGGGCTGCGTCTTCCACACGCGCTGCCCGCGCAAGATCGGCGCGATCTGCGAGACGCAGGAGCCGGAACTGGCCGAGGCCGAGCCCGGCCACACGATCCGCTGCCATATTCCTTTTGAGGAACTGGCCAGGCTGCAGAAACCGAAGCTCACCGCAGCGGAACCGGCATAGCGGCCGACAGGCGAATGGATATCCGCTTCCTGGCCAAGAGCCGCCTATGATTTGCGACTCTCGCCGAGACTACACAGGACCGACGACGATTGCTGTCTGACCATTTTTGATTTCACCGATCTGTGGTAACTTAGAGAGTGTGGTAATTCATCCAGACGAAGGTCGGTTTGAATGGCTGCCGGGGAAGCAATCGCATCTGCGATAGAAGCTTGCTATGACGCTGCTTTCGAATTTGACCGGTGGCCGGGAGCGCTTCAAAAGCTCGCGGATTCGCTGGGCGCGACGAGTTGCGCTCTGCGCACCCGCGACCAAACACACCCCTTTCGGTGCGATCAGCGTCACAAGACCGTGCGGGCACCGGACTCGACGGAACACGCCGAGTTTACGGCTCTCTGGCACGAGAGGATCGGCAACGGACCCAACCCCCTTCTTGACAGACCACAGTTGCTCGCGAAGCCGCCGGTCAGTTTCACCGTCGAGGACGAAATCACAACGCCGGAGGAACGAAGGGTCCTGCCTTATTACAATGAGATAGCGCGCCCCGGAAATCGCGAATGGTGGGCCTCCATCAGTGTCGTTGTGAGAAACCGCAGTTGGTGCGTGCCGCTGTATCGCGATGCTCGGAGCGGCCGCTTCTACCCGAGCGAAGCCGATCGTTTCCTGAGCGTGGCGCCGGACCTAAGCCGGATCATAAGCGTGGCGGAGAAGGTTTGGGACATTTCGCTCGGCTCGAGGCTTGCCGCACTCGACCGCCTCCATTGTGCGGCCGCGTTGCTTGACTGCCGGGGCTATGTTACGCGCGTCAATGAGCATGCGGATGCTCTCCTCGGCTCCGATCTGGTGATCCGTCACGGCCGCATCCACGCGGTAGATCGGGCGAGCGACACCCGTCTGCAGGGGTTGGCGCGGGCCGCTGTTTCGAGCCCGTCGAGTGCGTCGCACCGGGCCGAGCCCGTTGTCATCAGCCGCAACGGGTCACCCTGGCTTCTCGCAGAGGTCATGCCAATGACTTCATTCGCGCATGATCTTTTCAATGGCGGCGATGCGCTGCTCTATTTCACCGACCTCGTGGCCGAACAGGCGCCAACCGAACGAATGCTCAGCCAGACTTTCCAACTGACAGCAGCCGAAGCGCGGCTCGCCTCCCGCCTGGCGACGGGCGAAGGGATCGGCGCGGCAAGCGCTGCATTGGCCATCGGCCGTGAAACCGCCCGAACGCAGCTCCGGGCTGTCTTTGCGAAAACGGGAACGCGCCGCTAGGCGGAACTTACGGCGCTCTTGTCCCGCTTGCGCATAGCTTCTCCGCATTGAGACGGCGCCATCACCCATTCGGGTGAAGCGAGACACCGCGTATCGTCCCAGCATCGACCCCGTAAAACCTAGCCAATGGGCGCAGAAGCGCCGAGGCGGTGCCAGATGGGGACGCAGGGTCTTTCGAACGTTCGTCATTGCCCGAAGGAGAGACGGCCTCCGCCAAGATCACGCCTCAAGATTCTGGCTTTGCTTGTCGGCGTCTGCGGCCCAACGTCCGTGGGTGCTTGGCCTGAAAGGCGCGCCGTCGATCTTGAACTGATCCTCGCCGTCGATGTCTCACCATCGATGAGCCAGGCCGAGCAACGGGTTCAACGCGACGGCTATGTCAACGCATTCCGGCACTCCGATGTCGCGCGAGCCATAGCGTCGGGGGCACGTGGCAGGATTGCCGTCGCATACGTCGAATGGGCAGGGCCAAAGTATCAGCGCGTTGTTGTGCCGTGGACGATCATAGGCAGCTATGACGATGCGAAACGCTTCGCCGACGCCCTTGCAGTCCGGCCGATCGTCAGGGAAGCAGGAACATCGATTTCGCGCGGCCTGCAGGCGGCGGAGGATTTGTTCGCCCACAGTTGGGCCGTGGGCGATCGCCGGGTGATCGATGTATCCGGGGATGGTCCCAACAACGCCGGGCCTCCAGTCGTGCCAGTGAGGGACGAGGTGATAGCCTCCGGCATCACCATCAACGGCCTGCCGGTGTCGCTACCGCACGGTACTTCCAACGGTTTTGAGACCTTTAGTGAGGGCTATCTGAACACTTACTATGAGCACTGCGTCATCGGTGGACCCGATGCATTCTTGATGGGGGTTGATGATCTCACTTTGTTTGCAGTCGCAGTCCGCAGAAAATTGGTTCAAGAGATCGCGAACATCTCCTCACGACCAAAGCTCGCGTCCTATACGCCAACCCGCCATTCGGAGTTCGATTGTTTGACCAGCGGTGAAGGCCCGCACCGGTAAAACCTCCGCGGCCTACCCTCCCATGCTGAAGGCCCGGTCGCTCTCCGCGAAAACCTGATCGCTGGACAAGTTACCGGCGAGTGTGCGCAGACCGGTGAGCGCAACATCGAGGGCATCGGAAGAGGCCGGGTTCTCCGGATAGGCAAGGTAGATCGGGCGCTGGAACACCGGCGTGTCCTCGACGCGCCGCAATTCGCCGCGCGCGATATGGGTGCTCACGGCACTCAGCGGCAGATAGGCGGCTGCCCGTTGGGACAGCACATGCTGCAGGCCGATGAACACCAGCCCGGCCGAGATCGCCGGCTTCACCATGCCGGCAAAGGCGCGGTCGTGCTCGACGCGGAACTCCAGCCCCCAGTCCATCAGGATGTAATTCTGCGTCCAAGGTCCGGTCTGCGCCGTGTGCTGGACGAGGACCACCTGATCGACGGCCAAGGTCTCATAGACGATGCCGGGATGCGGCCTGGGCAGATAGAGGATGCAGATGTCGAGCAGGCCTTCGGCCATCTGATCGATCGCGAGATCCGGAAAACTGCCTTCCAGCCGCAGCGCCACGTTCGGCCGCTTCGCCCGCATCCAGTCGATCCAGGGCGAGGTGATGCTGTCCCAGAGATAGGCGGGGGCAGTGAGCCTCAGCAGCGTCTCGTAGCCGTCGGGAACGGCTATGTCCTGACGCGACTGCTCCCAGGTCCGGGTGATCGTGGAGGCATGCGGCAGGAACTGCCGGCCGGCCGGCGTCAGCGTGACGCCGTCGCTGTCGCGAACGAACAGCTTGCGCCCCAATTGTTCTTCCAGGCCGCGGATGCGCGCGCTGACGGTGGACTGGGCAAGGTTCAGCCGATGGGAGGCAATGGTGAAACTGCCATGCGCCGCGACCTCGAGGAAACTGCGCAGATTCTCGGTATCCATGGCTTTCGCTTTCGGCTCGGCGGCAATCGAAGATTCCGATGGCCATCATCAAAAAATATCGCTTTTCGGTCGTGGTCAACAGTGAACTAGATGGCAGAGCCCCCACGCCAGCCAAGGAATGCAGCCATGCCGAAGCATTTCAGGACGATCGACGCCGCTCGCAGACATCTCAGCGCAATCGAAAATTCCGCTATCGACGAATTGCTCGCCGGCAGGATCGGCCGGCGCGAGTTCCTGTGCCATGGCAGCGTGCTCGGACTGTCGCTGCCCGTCCTCGGCGGCATCGCCTCGGCGGTCGGCCTTGGCGCACCGCCGGCGCGCGCCGAAGGCAAGCCGGGCGGCACGGTGCGCGCCGGCGTCGCCGTACCCGGCGGCGCCATCGACCCCGTCACCTTCTATGACAGCGGCAGTTATCAGCTCGTCTTTCAGACGGCGGAATTCCTGTGCGTGACACAGCCCGACCTGACGCTGAAGCCGGTGCTGGCGGAAAGCTGGTCGCCTAACGCCGACGGCAGCGTCTGGACCTTCAAGCTGCGCAAGGGCGTCAAATTCCATAATGGCGAGGACTTCAAGGCCGACGACGTCGTGGCGACCTTCGATCGCCTCTCCGACCCGAACGGCACGTCCAACGCGCTTTCGGTGTTCAAGGGCCTCTTGTCCAAGGGCGGCACGCGCAAGGTCGACGACCACACCGTCGAATTCCATCTCGACGCGCCGAACGGCAGCTTCCCCTATTCGGTGTCGATCGACAATTACAACGCCGTCATCCTGCCGGCGAGCTACAAGGGCGACTACGAGAAGACTTTTGAAGGCACCGGACCGTTCCGGCTCGAAAGCTATACGCCGAAAGTCGGCGCGAGTTTTGTCCGCAATCCAGACTACTGGGGCGAGAAGGCCCTGCCCGACCGGCTCGAATTCAAGTTCTATGCCGACGTGCAGCCACGCATCCTGGCACTGCAGGCGGGCGAAGTGGACGTGCTCGACGCCATCCCGCTCGATGTCAGCCAGGTGGTGCTCGGCAATCCGGACATCACCGTGCTGCGCGTCGCCTCGACCGCGCATCGCCAGCTCCACATGCGCTGCGACATGGCGCCCTTCACCGACAAGCGCGTGCGCCAGGCGCTGGCGCTATGCATCGACCGCTCCAAACTGGTTGACGGGCTCTGCCGCGGCATGGCCGCGACCGGCAACGACAGCCCGTTCGCGCCGGCCTTCCCCGCCACCGACAAGTCGGTGCCGCAGCGGACGCAGGACATCGCCAAGGCCAAACAGCTGATGGAGGCGGCGGGCCTCGCGAACGGCTTCGACATGACGCTGACGACGCTGCGTTATTCAGACATTCCGGGCTACGCGCAGCTCTTCCAGAACTTCGCCAAGGAGATCGGCGCGCGCATCTCGCTCAACATCGAGGACCAGGACAAATATTACGGCAAGGCGGTGTTCGGCCAGTCGGACTGGCTGGACAGCCCGCTCGGCATCACCGACTACGCGCATCGCAGCGTGCCGAACGTGTTCCTGAAAAGCCCGCTGGTGAGCGATGGTCCCTGGAACGCGGCGCATTTCAAGAACGCGACCTATGACGGGCTTGTCACCAGCTATCTCAAGGCGCTCGACCTCGACGCGCAGCGAAAGGCCGCGTCCGACATCCAGAAACTGCTGCTCGACGAGACGCCGGTGATCTTCAGCTATTTCCCGGATCTCTTGGTGCCGGTGCGCAAGAATGTCAGCGGCCTGCCGCCGATCGCCGCCGGACTGCTGCTCGATCGCGTATCGGTGGGTTGATCATGATCGCGCGTAGGAACCTGGCGGCAAACGACGAGAAAAGGACGACTACCATTCGCAAGCCTCATTTGCGCGGCCGCGGGCCGCATTTTCCCTTGCTCGACACTATCGTGCAGTACGAGTTCGAGCCGGGCTATATCGCCTTCACCATGCCCTCGCCCAAGCGGCTGCGCGTGCAGGTCGGACCGATGATCGTCGCCGACACCACCAAGGCGCTGGTGTTTTATGAGAGCGACCATCTGCCGGTCTATTACTTCCCGATGAGCGACGTGCGCGAGGAGTTCCTGCTGCCGAGCAAGACAACGACGGAAGACCCGTTCAAGGGCACCGCCACGCATTACTCGCTCAACACCGGCATCACGCTGGTAGAGGACGGCGCCTGGCGCTATCTCGATCCGGTCAAGGGCTGCCCGCCGATCGCGGACTACATCTCCTTCTATTGGCCGAAGATGACGCACTGGTACGAAGAGGACGAGGAGATTTTCGTGCATGCCCGCGATCCGTTCCGCCGCGTCGACTGCCTGCCCTCGTCGCGGCGGGTGCAGGTGATCCTCGACGGCGAGCAGGTGGCCGATTCACGGCGCGGCGTGTTCCTGTTCGAGACCGGCCATCCGGTGCGCCACTATCTGCCGATCTCGGACACGCGGCTCGATATGTTCTCGCCCAGCCGCTACATCTCGCGCTGCCCCTACAAGGGCATCTCCAATTACTACCATGTGACGACGGCGACGAAGCGGCACGAGAATCTCGTCTGGTATTATCCGGAGCCGGTGCACGAGGCCGAGCGCATCAAGGGCCTGGTGTGCTTCCACCACGAGCTGGTCGACAAGATCCTGGTCGACGGGGTGGAGATCCCGAAAGAGGCGACGGCGGCTTCGGATGGATATTTTTGAGCGGCATTCGCTAGCGCTATTCCGAAACGAAGCAAGGCAGCGGTGTGAAATAGCAGCCGTCGCGTTCCTTCGCGCCCCCCTCTGTCCTGCCGGACATCTCCCCCACTTGGGGGGAGATTGGCTGATTGGGCGCCCCGCTCACTCTTCAACGTCTAAAAATTAGCGAAGCCGGCAGCGAAAGCTGATCTCCCCCCTTGTGGGGGAGATGTCCGGCAGGACAGAGGGGGGCGCTGTCCCGCCGACGATTCCGCGTTGTTGCGAGCGCTTGTCCACAGGTTTGATTCCTGCTGCACCTTTCGAAATGTCGGTTGAAATATTTTTCAAATAGAAATAGGAATGTTCAAACGATTACGGCGCGGCGGCGCGCCAAGGACCGGAGGAAGCGACATGTCCCATCCGCAATTCGCAGCGGAACTCCTGCAGCGTGCCGAGAAGCAGGGACCGATCACCATCGGTCTCGCCGGCGCCGGGCAGATGGGGACGGATATCGTCGTCCAGGTAGCACTTATGCCGGGCATGCGCATCGGCGCCATTTCCGAGGTGCGGCCGCAAGCGGCGATCGACGCCGCGCTGCTTGCCGGTCATGACCGCTCCGACATCGTGCAGGCGCCCAACGCAGCGGCCATCGACCGCGCCATCGAGGCCGGCAAGATCGCGGTCACCGAGGATTTGCATGCTTTAGCCGCCGCCGGTCGCATCGACGTCATCATCGACGCGACAGGCAATCCCAATATCGGCACGCTGTTCGCGCTCGAAGTGATGAAGAACGGCAAGCACATCGTCATGCTCAATGTCGAGGCCGACATCACCATCGGCCGCTTCCTGAAAGAGGAAGCGCGCAAGGCCGGCGTCGTCTATACGGGTGCGGCCGGCGACGAGCCCGCCTGCACGCTGGAGATCATCGGCTTCGCCAAGAGCCTCGGCTTCAACATCGTTGCCGCTGGCAAGGGCAAGAACAATCCGCTGAACATCGACGCGGTGCCCGCCGATTACGAGAAGGAAGCTAACGAGCGCAACATGAATGCGCGCATGCTGGTCGAATTCGTCGACGGCTCGAAGACGGCGATCGAGATGGTGGCGATCGCCAACGCCACCGGCCTGGTGCCCGACGTGCCGGGCATGCACGGCCCGACGGCGACGCTGGAAGAGCTGGCGAGCGTTCTCTGCCCGCGCGAGGACGGCGGCGTGCTGCACCGCAAGGGCGTGGTCGACTATTCGATCGGCAAGGGTGTCGCGCCCGGCGTGTTCTGCATCATCGAGACCAAGCATCCGCGCGTTTTGGAGCGCATGATCGACCTCAAGGTCGGCAAAGGGCCCTATTTCACGATCTTCCGTCCCTACCACCTCACCAGCCTCGAAGTGCCGCTCTCGGCGGCGCGCGCGGTGGTCTACAAGCGCGCCGACATGGAGCCGCTCGACCATCCGGTGGCGGAGGCGGTGGCTGTCGCCAAGACCAGTCTCGGCGCCGGACAGTCGCTCGGCATGATCGGCGAGAACGACTATCGCGGCTTCGCCATGACCTGGGAGGACGCGCGCGCCAAGGGCGCGCTGCCGCTCGGCCTCGCCGAGCGCGCCAAGGTGGTGAAGCCGATCAAGGCCGGCGACTTCCTGACCTATGAAAATTGTGTACCCGACGATTCGATGGTGATAACCCAGATCCGCCGTCGTCTCGACCAGTCGGACGGGCGGTTCGTAACCAACGCGGCCTAAAGCGCGTCGCGCTGAAACGGATCCAGGCGACGCGCTTTAGGTCTTTGTCTTTATGCATGTCGTTTTCGCAAAACCGCTGCACACTTTTGCGCGACATGCACTAACCTTCCGGATCCTCGCCTGATGAACGATGTCGTAATCGGGATCGACGCCTCGACGACGGCCGTGAAGGCGATCGCCTTCACCCGCGACGGCTCGGAGCTGTTCCAGGCACGCGAGACCTATCCGCTGTCCAATCCGGCGCCCGGCCATTTCGAGCAGGATGCCGAGCATTGGTGGAATGCCCTTTTGTCGGCCCTGAAACAGGTCGCCGACAAGATCGGCGCGTCGCGCGTAAAGGCGATTTCGATCGCCCACCAGCGCGAGAGCTTCACGCTGATCGACGGCGCCGGCAAGCCGCTCATCCCCGCCATATTGTGGCTCGACGAGCGCGCCCGTCGCCAGGTGGCGCGGCTTTCAGAAGAGCTTGGCCGCGAGGCGATCCGCGACTGGAGCGGCAAGCCGCCGGACCCGACGCCCGCGCTTTATGCCCTGGCCTGGCTGATGGAGCACAAGCCGCAGGCGCTCGCCCAGGCGGCAGCGCTGGTCGACGTGCATGCTTTCTTCGTCCACCGGCTCACGGGCCGGCTTGTCACCAGCACGGCCAGCGCCGATCCGCTCGGCCTGCTCGACATCGCTCACGGCTGTTGGCATCCGCGACTGGTCGAGGCGGCGGGCCTGCGTCCGGAGCAATTGCCGGAGCTCGCAGCCCCCGGCGCGGTCTGCGGCACTCTTTCGGAAGACGTCGCGGCGGCGACGGGCCTGAAGGCCGGCACACCGGTCGTGGCCGGCGCCGGCGACGGCCAGGCAATGGGCCTCGGCATGGGGGTCTACGGTCCTGGCAAAAGCTATCTGTCGCTGGGTTCGGGCGTCGTCAGCGGAAACTATTCCGGCACGGTCACAACATCGGATGCGTTCCGCACGCTGGTTTCACCGACCGGCTCCGGCTTCATGCTGGAGACGGTGCTGCGCTCCGGCATGCAGTTGGTCGACTGGATCGTGCGCACCACCGGTTCGCCTTCGGCCGCGGTGCTGGAAAAGGCGGCGATGACGGTTGCTCCCGGCAGTGACGGCCTGCTCGTCATGCCCTATTGGGCCGGCGTCATGAGCCCCTATTGGGATGGCGCGGCGCGTGGCGCGATCGTCGGCCTGTCGCTCGACCACGAGCCGAAGCATCTCTTCCGCGCCGTGCTGGAAGGCATTGCGCTGGAGCAGGCGATCGCCACCGATGCGATGGAGGCGCAGACCGCCAAGGCCGGCGCGATGATCGCGGCAGGCGGCGGCACCAATTCGATGCTGTTGATGCAGATCATTGCGAGCGTGCTCGAGCGGCCGCTCTTGGTCTCGCCGGTCAACGAGGCGGCAGCACTGGGTGCGGCCATGCTGGCTGCCTCGGCAATTGGCTGGTTCGCGTCGCCGGAAGACGCGGCAAAGGCGATGGCGGCACAGCCGGCAAGACAGGTCGATCCGGTCGAGGCGCTGGTGCCGACCTATCGCGCCCGCAAAGAAATCTACCGCGACCTCTATCACGCGACGCGCGACATCCACGCCCGGCTGGGCGCGGCCTGATCTCTATGTGAACCGACGCATTTTGCGCCCTGCCCCGCTGATGCTAGGTTCTGACGCGCGGCGGACGATTGCACATGAAAATAAGAATTCATCATGCAGCCCTGACCTTGACTGTCGCCTTAGCGACGATGCCGGCGCTTGCCGGCGGCAAGCCGGCGTTCGAGCTTGCACTCGACATCGACCAGGACGGCACGATGGACCGCGCCGTGGTGATGCAGGACGGTGGTGGTCCGGCCGACCTCTATTTCTATCTGGGGACGGGTGAGGAAAAGCCCGATCCCTCGCGAAAGGCCGACTTCGTCAGGAAGGGGCTGACCGAGGACCGGATCCTCGACCTGGAAGCCAAGGGCAAGGGATCGCTGGCGATCACCTCCTGCTTCGGCTGCGGCGCCAGCAAGTCAACAGAGGACACGCTGACCATCGTCCATCGCCAGGGCAAGTTCCTGGTCGGCGGCTACAGCCGCAACTGGGACTGGAACATCCAGAAATCCGACGGGACCGTCGACACGACGATTGGCGATTGCGACATCAACTACCTTACCGGCAAGGCTACAGCCTCCAGGGACCTGGAGGACGGCAAGCCGGTCAAGGGCAGGTTCAAGCCCGTGCCGCTCAAGGATTGGTCCTACGAGAAGCGCCCCAAAATCTGCACCTTCTGAAGACTATCGCCTTTGGCTCTACCGGCTAAGCAGCCCCTTCGCGGCATCCTCGTCGGTGATCAGCACGGAAACCTTCGTATTGGCGAGCGCGGCTCGCATGACGGCGATCTTCTCCTGGCCACCCGAAACCAGGATGGTGGTCGGGATGTCGGAGAGATCCTGCAGCGGATAGGCGCAGACGCGGCGGTTGACTTCGTGGTCGACCGGGCGGCCCTCGGCGTCGATGAAGTGGCAGAGGATGTCGCCGACCGCGCCCGCCGCCTGCAATTCCTCCAGCTCGCTCGGCTTGATGAAGCCGTAATTGGCGATGGGGCTGTCGCTGGAGAAGGAGCCGACGCTGAGCACGGCGATGTTGGCGCGCCGCGCCCGGAAGACGACGTCCTGGACGCTGCGCTGGCTCATGAAGGCATCGCGCTGCTCCGGCCTGTCGGCATAGACGGGCACAGGCAGCAGATAGCATTCGGCGCCGATCTTTTCGGCAAATTCCCAGGCGCTCTCGGTCGGGTTGAGCGGCTGCGCGTGGGTAAGGCCGCCGAGCATCGAGACCACCGTGGTTCTGGCGATCGGCCGTCTGGGCAATTCGTTGATGGCGAACTTCAGCGTCCTGCCCCAGCCGAGCGCAATGACGTCGCCGGGATTGACGTTGTCGGCGAGGTAGGCGGCTGCGGCATGACCGATCATCAGCGGCGTGTTGCTGCGGTCGGCGGCCGACGGCACCACCACGGCCTGGCTGAGGCCGAAGCGCTGCTTCAGGCTTTCCTCCAATTGCACGCATTCGACGACGCTGTCGCGGATGCGGAACTGGACAATACCCTCCTCGCGCGCGGCCGAGAGAATCCGGTGCACCTTGATGCGGCCGACACCGAGGATCTCGGAGATCCGCTCCTGCGTCAGGCCTTCGACGTAATAGTGCCAGGCGGCGCGGGCCTTGAGCTCGGCATCCGGGAAGCGCGAGGCCTTCTCGTTCTCGATCACCGCCATCCTTATGCCTCCCGCATGTGCTGGGCTTTCCCTATGGCAAACCGTCGGTTCGTGCAAACCGCCGCCGAAAGCGTCAGCGGCACTTGACAATTTTCTGATGAACGTTTTAGCTGAACAAAATTGCATATCAAAGATAAATTGTTCACGAGGGAGGTGCCTGGTGAACAAGAGCAACCGGCGGGCCATCGCCGGCTCGCTGACGGAGGAGACGAAGTGGCCGTGAGCAACGAGACGAGCGAGTTGAAGGCTGGCACCGGCGCCGCGCAGGCGGCTTCCGGCGCGAAGCTTTCGGCTCTGTTTGCCGGAACGATGGGGCCGCTGATCGGGCTGGCGCTTCTTTGCCTGGCGCTGGCGCTGACCACCGACACCTTCCTGACCTTTCGCAATATCCTGAACGTGCTCGACCAGGTGACCGTGCTCGGCATCATGGCGATCGGCATGACGCTGGTCATCCTGATCGGCGGCATCGACCTCTCGGTCGGTTCGGTGCTGGCGCTGGCCTCGATGGTGATGGGCTACGTCGCCTATCCCGACTATCTCAACCTCGGTGTCCCGGTGGGCATCGCCGCGGCGCTGGTCGTCGCCGCCCTCTGCGGCCTGGTCTCGGGCCTGCTGGTGACGGTGACGAAACTGCCGCCCTTCATCGCGACGCTGGCCATGATGTCGGTGGCGCGCGGTCTCGCCAACATGATCACCGACGGCTCGCAGATCGTCGGCTTTCCCGACTGGTTCACCAATCTCTCGATCGTCCGCCATTTCGGCTTCCTGTCGGTCACCGTCGGGCTGATGATCGTGCTGGCGATCATCTTCGCCATCTTCCTCAACTATCGTGCCACCGGCCGCAGCCTCTATGCGATCGGCGGCAGCGCCGAGGTCGCCCGCCTTTCCGGCATCCCGGTGAAGTCGCTGACCAACTGGGTCTATGCGATCTGCGGCCTGCTGGCGGGGCTCGCCGGCATCGTGCTCGCGGCACGGCTCGATTCCGTGCAGCCGAGCTCGGGCGTCGGCTACGAGCTCGACACGATCGCCGCGGTGGTGATCGGCGGCGCCAGCCTTTCGGGCGGTATCGGCTCGATCGGCGGCACGGCGATCGGCGTCCTCATCATCGGCGTGCTGCGCAACGGGCTCAACCTGCTCGGCGTCTCGCCCTTCATCCAGCAGGTGGTGATCGGCGTGGTGATCGCGCTGGCGGTCGCCACCGACACCTGGCGTCGCCGCAGGCAATAGGGATTCGCCCGGATGTCCGGGCGGAACGGATCAGTCGATCCGAGACTGGGACTGTCCGGCCAGGGGCGCCGCGATGCGCAGGCTGGACGGGATTGAACACCAACGGAGGAAAAACATGCTGACCAAACGTTCACTGCTGCTTGCGGCCGCGGCCATCGTCCCGCTGCTCGGCCTATCCGACGCCGCTTCGGCCAAGGACGCCAAGAAGCTCGGGCTGGCCGTCGCCAATCTGCAGGCGGATTTCTTCAACCAGATCAAGCAGTCGGTCGAAGCCTACGCCAAGGAGAAGGGCATCGAGGTCATCACCGTCGACGCCAAGGGCGACTCGGCAACGCAGGTCAGCCAGGTGCAGGACCTCGTCACGCAGAACATCGACGCGCTGATCTACATCCCGGCCGGCGCCACCGCCGCGACCGTACCGACCAAGACCGCGAAGGCCGCCGGCATCCCGGTGGTCAATGTCGACCGCAACGCCGACGGCGCGCCCGGCGACACCTTCATCGCCACCGACAGCGTCAACTCCGCCAAGGGCGTGTGCGACTACATCGCCAAGCAGGCCGGCGGCAAGGGCGAGATGGTCATCATCCATGGCCAGAAGGGCACGACGCCGGAAGTCGACCGCTCCAAGGGCTGCGGTGAAGCGCTGAAGGCCTATCCGGACATCAAGGTGGTCGGCGAGCTCTGGAGCGACCAGTGGCACCAGGACGAGGGCTTCAAGCTGGCGCAGGACCTGCTGCAGGCCCATCCCAATGTCTCGATCATCTTCGGCCAGGCCGACGCGCTGGCGCTGGGCGCCGCGCAGGCGGTCAAGGTCGCCAATCCCGACCACAAGATCTGGATCGCCGGCTTCGACGGCGACGTGGCGGCGCTGAAGGCGCTGAAGGACGGCGTGTTCGACGTGACCGCGACGCAGCAGACGCAGGGCATGGGCCGTCTCGCCGTCGATTCGGCGATCAAGCTGGTGGCCGGCGACAAGCCGGCCGCCGAGCAACTGCAGGACGCGACGCTGACCACCAAGGACAATGTCGCCCAGTTCATCGAGAAGCATCCCTGAGGGCGAGCTAGCTGAAGAGCGCCACGATGTCCCTTGATCCTCACACTGGCGAAAGCCCCCATAACGGGCTCTTCGTCAACGGGCTGAGCAAGAGCTATGGACCGGTCCAGGTCCTGGCCGATGCGAGCTTCGAGGTGCGGCCGGGCGAGGTCGTGGCGCTGCTCGGCGAGAACGGCGCAGGCAAGTCGACGGTGTCCAACATCATCGCCGGATCGACGAAGGCCGATGCCGGCACCATCATCTGGCGGGGGAAACCCTATTCCCCCGCCAACCCCGCCGCGGCAATAGAGGCCGGCGTCGGCATGATCCATCAAGAATTGAAGCTGCTGCCGGACCTGTCGGTGGCGGAGAACGTCTATGTCGGGCGTCTGCCGATGCGCGGCGGCCGCATCGACCGCGCAACCATGAACGCCAAGGCCTCGGCGCAATTGAAGCGCCTCGGCCTCGACGTCTCGCCCGAGCGCAAGGTGCGCACGCTGCGCGTCGCCGCCCAGCAGCAGGTCGAGATCGCCAAAGCGCTGACGCTGAATGCGGAGCTTTTGATCCTCGACGAGCCGACGGCGGCGCTTGGCGGCGAGGAGACGGAGCTGCTCTTCAAGCAGATCCGCAAGCTCAAGGCCGAAGGCATGTCCTTCATCTATATCAGCCACCGCCTCGACGAGATCGCGCAGATTGCCGACCGCGTGGTGGTGATGCGCGACGGCCGCATCGTCGCCCGGCACGAGCGCGCCGACATCCCGGTGCGCACCGTGGTCGAGCAGATGGTCGGGCGCAGCGTCGAACGCATGTTCCCGAAGCTGTCGCCGCCCGGCGACAAGACGGTCCTCGAGGTCGAGAACCTGTCCTCGCCGGAGCGCAGCTTCAACGACGTTTCCTTCTCGGTGAAATCGGGCGAAATCCTCGGCATCGCCGGGTTGATCGGCGCCGGCCGCACCGAATTGGTCCGGGCGATCTCCGGCGCCGATGCGATCTCGTCCGGTTCGGTGCGCGTCGCGGGCCAGCCGGTGCATCTCAGCGGACCGGCGGCGGCGATCAAGGCCGGCGTCGTGCTGGTGCCGGAGGACCGCAAGGAACAGGGCGTAGTGCTGGAACAGACGATCGGCGAGAACCTCGCCATCGGCAATTTCGACCATGTCGCGCCGAAGGGCTGGGTGTTTCCCAAGGCCGTGCAGAGGTTCGCCGAGGCCGGCATCTCGAGGCTTGGCGTCAAGGGCAAGCCGAACCAGGCGGTCTCAAAGCTTTCCGGTGGCAACCAGCAGAAGGTGATCATCGCCAAATGGGTGTCGCGGCCGCCCAAGGTGTTCATCCTCGACGAGCCGACGCGCGGGATCGATGTCGGTGCCCGCGCCGCGATTTACGATGTCATCGCCGATCTCGCCCGGTCCGGCATGGCGGTGGTGGTGGTGAGCTCGGATCTGGAGGAAGTGCTGGGGCTTTCGCACCGCGTGCTGGTGCTGAGCCGCGGCCGCCAGCGCGGCATCCTCGACCGCGAAGAGGCTAGCAATATCGCCGTGATGGAGCTCGCCACGAGCTGAGGCACGGCGGATGGGAACAAAGCGCAGCAGGTGATACCCTCCCAGGCACCGGACCGCGCGGGGCGCCAGCAGGACTGGCGCCCCTTCTTTCAGGGAGAGGGAAAGAGATGAAACTGTTCGATCTTCATGGCGACGTGGCGCTGGTGACAGGCGCCGGCAGCGGCATCGGCCAGGCGATCGCCATCGGACTGGCGGAGGCCGGCGCCAACGTCGCCTGCTTCGGCCACAGCTCGAAGGGCGGGCTGGAGGAGACGGCCGACAAGATTAGAGCGCTCGGCCGCAGGGCGCTGGTGCTGACCGGCACGGTGACGTCCGAGAGCGACCTCGCGGCGGCGATCGAGCGCATCGAAAAGGAACTCGGCGCGCTGACGATCGCCGTCAACAATGCCGGCGTCGCCGGGGCCGAGCCCGCCGAAACGCTGCCGATGGAGAAGTGGCAGAAAATCTACGACGTCAATGTCAGCGGCGTGTTCCTGTCCTGCCAGGCCGAGGCGCGCGTCATGCTGCCGCGCCGCAAGGGCTCCATCGTCAACATCGCCTCGATGTCCGGCTCGATCGTCAACCGGGGACTGACGCAGGCGCACTACAATTCGTCGAAGGCGGCTGTGATCCATATGTCGAAGAGCCTCGCCATGGAATGGGCCGACCGCGGCCTGCGCGTCAACGTCGTCAGTCCCGGCTACACGCTGACGCCGATGAACAAGCGGCCGGAAGTCGCCGAGCAGATAAAAATCTTCGAGCGCGACACGCCGATGGGCCGCATGGCGACGCCGGAGGAGATGGTCGGCCCGACCGTGTTCCTGGCGAGCCGCGCCGCAAGTTTCGTCACCGGCATCGACCTGATCGTCGATGGCGGCTTCGTCTGCTGGTAGGGAGAGAATATGCAGAAGCGTTTTGAAGGAAAGACGGCGGTCGTCACGGGCGCCAGCGGCGGCATTGGTGCTGCGATGGCGAAGCGCTTCGCGGCGGAAGGCGCGGCGGTCGTGGTCAGCGCCATCGATCCGCGCGTCGACGAGGTTGCGGCAAGCCTGAAGGCCGCCGGCGCGAAAGTCGCCTCGATGCGCATGGACGTGACGAAGAAGGACGAGGTCGCGGCGCTCTACGATCTCGCCGAGAAGGAATTCGGCCGCGTCGACATCTCCATTCAGAACGCCGGCGTCATCACCATCGCCAGGATCGAAGCGATGACGGAGGCCGAGTGGGACAAGGTGATGGCGGTGAACACCAAGGGCGTGTTCCTGTGCTGCCAGGAAGCCATCGGGCGCATGCGCAAGCATGGCCAAGGCGGCCGGCTGATCAACACCGCGTCCGGCCAGGCGCGACAGGGTTTCATCTACACCCCGCATTACGCCGCCTCGAAATTCGGCGTCGTCGGCATCACCCAGAGCCTCGCCAAGGAAGTGGCCAAGGAAAAGATCACCGTCAACGCCATCTGTCCCGGCATCATCGACACCGACATGTGGGCGTATAACGATACCGCCTGGGGCAAGCTGCTCGGCGACTACAAGCCGGGCGAATTGATGGCGGAATGGGTGAAGAACATCCCCATGGGCCGCGCCGGCAGCGGCGAGGACGTTTCGGGTCTGGTCAGCTTCCTCGCCAGCGACGACGCGGCCTACATCACCGGACAGACGATCAATGTCGATGGCGGCCTGATCATGTCGTGAGAAGGCCGATTATGCCCTGAGCCGCAGGCAAATGCCTGTCCTGACTGCCACCCTTGGCGATCGGGTCGGGCGATTTCGTCGCCAATCCTGCGACATAAGATGGCTTCCATCGTTGCACTCTGTATCGCCACCGAATATGTTCACCGTGAGTGAAATATATCGGCGGAAGTTGAGAGGCCATGGCGAAGAAGACAACCGACATCAAGCCTTCCAGCGCGGCCGCCAAAGCCAAACCGTTGCCGAAGGGCGCCTCGGCGGACGGGCGAACCGTCCGAAGCATCCGCGCACCGCTGACGCAGGATCCGCACGCGATCCGCGACACGCGCGAGAAAGTGCTGGAAGTCGCCATCGGCCATGAGGTGCGCGCCTTCCGCAAGAAGCTCGGCATCACCGTCGCCGATCTCGCGGCAGCCACGGACATTTCGCTCGGCATGCTGTCGAAGATCGAGAACGGCATCGTTTCGCCGTCGCTGACCACGCTGCAGGCGCTGTCGCGGGCGCTAGGCATTCCCCTCACCGCCTTCTTCCGTCGCTTCGAGGAGGAACACAGCGCGGTCTTCGTCAAGGCCGGCGAAGGCCTCGATGTCGAGCGACGCGGCACGCGCGCCGGCCACCAGTACAATCTTCTCGGCCATATCGGCGCAAACACCAGCGGCGTCGTCGTCGAGCCTTATCTCATCACGCTGACCGAGGATTCGGACGTGTTCCCGATCTTCCAGCACGCGGGGATGGAGTTCCTCTACATGCTCGAGGGCGAGGTCGTGTACCGGCACGGCAGCAATCTCTATCCGATGAAGCCGGGCGACAGCCTGTTCTTCGACGCCGACGCGCCGCACGGTCCGGAAGAGCTGACGCAGCTGCCGATGCGCTATCTCTCGATCATCTGCTATCCGCAGAACAGCTCGAGCTAGCCAGTTTCGACCTCAGCATCTGACCGGACCGCCAGTATCGGCCCCTGTCGCGTTCTCCCCGACGCGAGAACGCGTTCTCCTTCGCGTCCTCTGCCGATGCATCTCGAGTCGCGGATTTTCCCGCAGGCAAATAGTTTTATCCACAGGCAAACGCTGGACTGCGAACCAAATGGTTTACCCCGCGTAAAACCGGCTTGACAATTCCGTGGTTCGGGCGGAATTTATGAAAAAAATTTCACTCTGTTGAAAGAGTGGACGCCCGGCCACTTCGGAACCGGACGTCGAGAAAAGGGGAAAAAACCGATGTCCGACCTGCAACAGCGCATCGAAGCGCTGTACCGTTCCGACGTGCGCGGATCCGTGCTCCTGATCGTCTGCCTGTGGGCGACGATCCTCTTCGTCCTCTTGATGACCTGGGCCTACATCCCCCACGGCGGGATCAAGGTCGTGGTGGTCATCGCGGCTGCCGCGGTGCTGATCTTCAACACCGCCGCCATCCTGGCGATGCTCAACCACTACAAGGAAGACAAGGACTTCATCTACGGCCTCGACATCAAGAACGCCGACGCGTTCCGCAACCGCCCGTCCTGAAGGGAGAAACCATGTCCCGCTACATCCCGCCGGAGCAGAACAAAGCCGGTCAGGTCTTCGACATCGCCGTCGTCGTGGTCGCCATCTTCGTGGCGCTGTGGCTGCCGCTGAAACTCGGCCTCGCCGGCGCAGCCAAGTCGATCGATGCGCTCGACGCCAAGACCTGGGACGCGCTCGGCCAGAACGCGACCATGGCGTCGATCTGGGAGAAGCTCGGCTACACGCCCGAGACCGCCCACGACATCATCCAGAACCGCTTCCATTACATCATCGACTGGCCGACGCTGATCATCATGGCGATCGTGCTCATCGCCTATTTCGTCTTCCTGTTCCGCGCCTCCGATCGCGAATATCGCGAGGTGATCAATGAGAAGTTCGAAGACAAATAATCCGGGAACAAGATCATGTGGATGACACTCTCTTACCTATGCTGGGGCATCTCGATCCTGCTCGCGCTCTGGATGCTCTACGACTGGTTCAAGGTCGACACGACCTATTCCGAGGGGATGCTGACCTCCTCGCGCGAAGGCGAGCTTGAAGCCGTTTCCGAAAAGCACCGGATCTGAGTGGAGCCTCGACAATGACAATCGCGGTTGAAACGAGAGAAACGGCAATCCACGGCGATAGAGTCTCGCTGCTGAGAGTCCTCGGCCCCGCCCATGTCTGGGCGCTCGGCGTCGGCATCGTGCTCGTCGGCGAGTTCACCGGCTGGAACTTCGCCGCCGACAAGGGCGGCGCGCTGGCGGCGCTGATCGTCTGCTGGATCGTCGGCCTGCTCTACACGTCGGTCGCCATGATCGATTCCGAAGTGACGTCGACCGTCGCCGCCGCCGGCGGGCAATATGCGCAGGCCAAGCATATCGTCGGGCCGTTGATGGCCTTCAACGTCGCGCTGTTTCTGGTGTTCGCCTACACGATGCTCGAAGTCTCCGACGCGATCCTGCTCGGCGACACGATTGTCGCCAAGGCGGGCGTCGAAGGGCTGACGCATAACTCCTTCATCGCCGCGACCATCGTGGTGCTCGCCTGGCTCAACTACCGCGGCGTGCTGATGACGCTCAACGTCAACTTCATCATCACCGCGGTCGCCTATGTCTCGATCGTCATCCTGTTCTTCTCGGTCAGCCCGTGGACGCAAGGCGCGGTGCTGAAGCTCAACGAGCTGGTCACGCCCGACAACGCGCTCCCCTATGGCTGGATCGGCGTGATCGCCGCCTTCCAGTTCGGCATCTGGTACTATCTCGGCATCGAAGGCACCACGCAGGCGGCCGAGGAAGTGCGCTCGCCGGCGCGCTCCCTGCCCTATGGCACAATGGCCGGCATGATCACACTTCTGATCGCCGCCGCCATGACCTGGTATGTCTGCGCCTCGCTGATGCCCTGGGAATATCTCGGCATCACCTATTATCCGCTCTGGGACGCCGGCAAGCTGACCGGCAGCCCGCTGCTCGAAAACCTGCTTTTCATCGCGACGCTGCTGGCCGCGCTCGCCTCGGCCAATGGCTGCATCAACGACGCGGCGCGCGCTTGGTTCTCGCTCGGCCGCGACCGCTACCTGCCGAGCTGGTTCTCGGCCGTGCATCCGAAATACCGCACGCCCTATCGCTCGATCCTGTTTCTGCTGCCGATCGCGCTGGCCTTCGCCTTCATCGCCGACCTCAACCAGGCGATCACCTTCTCGATCCTGTCGGGCGTGCTGCAATACACTTTCATGAGCATCAACATCATGATGTTTCGCAAGAAGTGGCCGCTGGGCTCGATCCGCCGCGGTTACACGCATCCCTTCCATCCGCTGCCGGCGATCGTCTTGTTCTGCCTGTGCGTGGTGACCTTCTTCGCCATCTTCCTCGGCTTCGGCTCGCAGTTGATCGCGATGGTCGCCTTCTACTTCCTGATCTCGCTGTGGTTCCACTTCTACCGCTACAAGTTCGTGCGCCGCGGCGACCAGTTCACCATGCCGTGGCCGAAGCCACAGGGCTATTGAACGGAAAGCGAGCCCGCCGGCCGACGGCGGGCTCTGGCGTGTCGAGATGTCTGAGTTGACGTCAGCTTTGCTCACTGGAGCGATCGCGCTTGCGGTCATCCTCCACCTCGCCTGGCTCGCGCGCGCCAGCCGCAACAAGGCCAGGGCGGCGCTCGCCGCCGACGCGGCCGGCATCCACGCGGTCATTCCCGACGCCATAGATGTCTCCGACGGCACGGCCGGCGTCGCCACCTGGGCCGGGTCGTGGAACGGCGAGCGCGTTCAGGTGCGCACCATCGTCGACACGCTCGCGACCAGGAAGCTGCCGACGCGCTGGCTGAGCGTGTCGATCACCGAGCCGGTCGCGGTGCCGGGCATTTTCGACATGATGATGCGGCCAGGCTCGCCGACGACATTCTCCAATTTCGACCATCTCGAACACACCCTGCCGAAGACAGCCGCCCTTCCCGCAGAGGCGGTACTGCGGACCGACCGTCGGGGCGTCGCTTTCCCGCAGGACGCGATTGCCGCGCATGCCGGGATCTTTGCCGAAGGCCGCGCCAAGGAATTGCTGATCACGCCGAAGGGCGTGCGCATCGTCTGGCTGCTGGCCCAGGCCGACCGTGCGCGCTACGGCGTGTTCCGGCAGGCCGCGTTCGGCGAGGCGAAGCTCGATCCGGCATTGATTGAAGAGCTGCTTGCCGCCGCTTCCTCGCTTCGCCACGCGATCAACCAGCGCGAAAGGCAGGCCGCATGACCGACGCCACCGACCCCACCGCCCGGCCTTCGAACCCCTATCTGGTGCTGGCCTCCGCGATCGTCCTGCCGGGCAGCGGGCATGTCGTGCTAGGCTTGCCGGCGCGCGGCTTGCAGTTTCTGTTTTTCATGGTGATCCTCGGCTGGGTGACGACCAAGGTGGCGCCGCCGGACGCCAACTTCATCGGCCGCCATGCCGGCGGCTTCCTCATCTATGCGCTGTCGATCCTCGACGCCTACAGGATAGCGCGCATCCGCCATACGATATGGGCTCACAGGGCCCGTCCGGATGGCGAAGGCAGCGAAAACGGCGCAAAGGCCGACATATAATCAGAGGAAAAATTCTTTCATATCTTTGAGTTCCCCCATATCATTCGGTACATCAAGAGAGAACCATAAACGTCGGAGGCTGACATGTGCGGAATCGTCGGATTGTTCCTCAAGGACAAGGCGCTGGAGCCGAAACTCGGCGCGATGCTGTCGGAGATGCTGGTCTCGCTCAGCGATCGAGGCCCGGACAGCGCCGGCATCGCCATCTATGGCGCGACGACCGGCAATGAGGCCAAGATCACCATCCAATCGGCAAAGCCGGAACGCGATTTCCGCGGCCTCGACGTCGATCTCGCCAAGACGATCGGCGCGCCGGTGAGCGTCGCGGTCAAGTCGACGCATGCGGTGATCAGGACGACACCCGAGAAGGTCGACGCCGCGCGTGAGGCGCTGCAGTCACTGCGGCCCGATGTCCGCATCATGGGCGCCGGCGAAGCGGTCGAGATCTACAAGGAAGTCGGCCTGCCGGAAGCCGTCGTCGATCGCTTCGACGTGCGCTCGATGACCGGCACGCATGGCATCGGCCATACCCGCATGGCGACTGAATCGGCGGTCACGACGATGGGCGCGCATCCGTTCTCGACCGGCGCCGACCAGTGCCTGGTGCACAATGGGTCGCTGTCCAACCACAACAATGTCCGCCGTGAGCTGATCCGCGAAGGCATGACGTTCGAGACCGAGAACGACACCGAGGTGGCGGCCGCCTATCTCTCCAACCGGATGGCGCATGGCAAGAATCTCGGCGAGGCGCTGGAAGGCACGCTTTCCGACCTCGACGGCTTTTTCACCTTCGTCGTCGGCACCAAGAACGGCTTCGGCGTGGTGCGCGACCCGATCGCCTGCAAGCCCGCCGTGATGGCCGAAACCGACCAGTATGTCGCCTTCGGCTCGGAATATCGCGCATTGGCGAACCTGCCCGGCATTGACAATGCGAGGGTCTGGGAACCGGAGCCCGCAACCGTCTATTTCTGGGAGCATTGAGTTCATGCCTGCAACACCCATGCCGAAGGCGCAGCGCGAGCAAGGCCATGCGAGGGTTTTCGACCTCGCAGAACAGTCGCTGCGCGAGCTGAATCAGGCGCTGCACAATCTCGCCCCCGGCTCGAACGAGACGGCCTGGGAAGTGCTCAACCCGAAAGGCAGCCATTCTGTCGCCGTCGGCGTCGACCAGGCGGTCAGCATCGATGTGCGCGGCAGCGTCGGCTACTACTGCGCCGGCATGAATGACGGCGGCGCGATCACCGTGCATGGCTCTGCCGGGCCAGGCGTCGGCGAGAACATGATGTCGGGCCAGATCGTGGTCAAAGGCGACGCCAGCCAATATGCCGGCGCCACCGGCCGCGGCGGGCTGCTGGTCATCGAGGGCAATGCCTCGTCGCGCTGCGGCATCTCGATGAAGGGCATTGACATCGTCGTGCACGGCAATATCGGCCATATGTCGGCCTTCATGGCGCAGTCCGGCAATCTGGTCGTGCTGGGCGATGCCGGCGATGCGCTGGGCGATTCCATCTACGAGGCGCGGCTCTTCGTGCGCGGCAACGTCAAGAGCCTCGGCGCCGACTGCATCGCCAAGGAGATGCGCCCCGAGCATATCGAATTGCTGCAGGGCCTCCTCGACCGCGCCGGCGTCACCGGCGTCAAGCCGTCGGAATTCAAGCGCTACGGCTCGGCCCGGAAACTCTACAATTTCAATATCGACAACGCCGACGCGTATTGAGGCAAGATGACCTACCGCAACCCGCCGACGACGCCGCGCAAGTCAGCGACCTTCGACGACTACACGCTCTCCGAAATCCGCCGCGCGGCAGCGACCGGCATCTATGACATCCGCGGCGCCGGCGCCAAGCGCAAGGTTCCGCATTTCGACGACCTTTTGTTTCTCGGCGCCTCGATCTCGCGCTATCCGCTCGAAGGCTATCGCGAGCGCTGCGACACCTCGGTGGTGCTCGGCTCGCGCCATGCCAGGAAGCCGATCGAGCTCAAGATCCCGATCACCATCGCCGGCATGAGTTTTGGATCGCTCTCCGGTCCGGCCAAGGAAGCGCTCGGCCGAGGCGCGACGCTCTCCGGCACCTCGACCACCACCGGCGACGGCGGCATGACCGAGGAAGAGCGCGGTCATTCGAAGACGCTGGTCTATCAGTACCTGCCCTCGCGCTACGGCATGAATCCGCGCGACCTGCGCCGGGCCGATGCGATCGAAGTGGTCGTCGGCCAGGGCGCCAAGCCCGGCGGCGGTGGCATGCTGCTCGGACAGAAGATTTCCGACCGCGTCGCCGAGATGCGCACGCTGCCCAAGGGCATCGACCAGCGCTCGGCCTCGCGCCATCCCGACTGGACCGGACCGGACGATCTCGAGATCAAGATCCTGGAGTTGCGCGAGATCACCGACTGGGAAAAGCCGATCTACGTCAAGGTCGGCGGGGCGCGGCCCTATTACGACACCGCGCTTGCCGTGAAGGCCGGCGCCGACGTCGTCGTGGTCGACGGCATGCAGGGTGGCACCGCCGCCACGCAGGAAGTGTTCATCGAGAATGTCGGCCAGCCGACGCTCGCCTGCATCAGGCCGGCAGTGCAGGCGCTGCAGGACCTCGGCATGCACCGCAAGGTGCAGCTCATCGTCTCCGGCGGCATCCGCAACGGCGCCGATGTCGCGAAGGCGCTGGCGCTCGGCGCCGATGCGGTCTCGATCGGCACCGCCGCGCTTGTCGCGCTCGGCGACAACGATCCGCGCTGGGAGGCGGACTACAATGCGCTCGGCACCACCGCCGGCGCCTATGACGACTGGCATGAAGGCAAGGACCCCGCGGGCATCACCACGCAGGATCCCGAGCTGATGAAGCGGGTCGATCCGGTCGCCGCCGGACGGCGGCTCGCCAACTACCTCAAGGTGATGACGCTGGAGGCTCAGACGATCGCACGCGCCTGCGGCAAGAACAGCCTGCACAATCTCGAGCCCGAGGACCTCGTCGCGCTCAGCATCGAAGCCGCCGCCATGGCCGGCGTGCCGCTGGCCGGGACGAGTTGGGTACCGGGGAAGAACGGCTTCTAATCAAAGAAGGGCCAGGGCCGTGGGCCTTGGCCGACAAAAAATGGGGAACTGATGTGACTAAAGATCTTGCAGAGTTCGCAAGGGCGAAAAACGTCAAATATTTCATGATCTCCTATACCGACCTGTTCGGCGGGCAGCGCGCCAAGCTGGTGCCGGCGCAGGCGATCGGCGACATGCAGAAGGACGGTGCCGGCTTTGCCGGTTTTGCCACCTGGCTCGACCTGACGCCGGCGCATCCCGACATGCTGGCGGTGCCGGATCCGGTTTCGGTCATTCAGCTGCCATGGAAGCGCGAAGTCGCCTGGGTGGCCGCCAATTGCATCATGGACGACAAGTCGGTCGACCAGGCGCCGCGCAACACGCTGAAGCGGGTGATCGAAGAGGCCGCCCGGGACGGCATGCATGTCAAGACCGGCATCGAGGCCGAGTTCTTCCTAATCTCGCCGGACGGTAGCGCCATCTCCGACCAGTACGATACCGCCTCGAAACCCTGCTACGACCAGCAGGCGGTGATGCGCCGCTACGACGTGATCGCCGAGATCTGCGACCATATGCTGGAGCTCGGCTGGGGTCCCTACCAGAACGACCATGAGGACGCCAACGGCCAGTTCGAGATGAACTGGACTTTCGACCATGCGCTGGCGACAGCCGACAAGCATTCCTTCTTCAAGTTCATGGTCAAGTCGATCGCCGAGAAGCATGGTCTCCGCGCGACCTTCATGCCCAAGCCTTTCCAGGGCCTGACAGGCAATGGCTGCCACGCCCATATCTCGGTGTGGGATGAGACCGGCAAGACCAATGTGTTCGCCGACAATTCGGAGGAACTCGGCCTGTCGGCCAAGGGCAAGAACTTCCTCGGCGGCATCATGAAGCATGCCTCCGCGCTTGCCGCGATCACCAACCCTACGGTCAATTCTTACAAGCGCATCAACGCGCCGCGCACCATTTCGGGCGCCACCTGGGCGCCGAACACGGTGACCTGGACCGGCAACAACCGCACCCACATGGTGCGCGTGCCGGGACCGGGACGCTTCGAGCTGCGCCTGCCCGATGGCGCGGCCAATCCGTATCTGCTGCAGGCGGTGATCATCGCCGCCGGTCTCGACGGCATCCGCTCGAAGGCTGACCCGGGCAAGCGCTACGACATCGACATGTACCAGTTCGGCCATACGGTGACGGACGCGCCGAAGCTGCCGCTCAACCTGCTCGACGCGCTGCGCGCGTTCGACAACGACAAATCGCTGAAGACGGCGCTGGGTGAGGAATTTTCGTCGGCATATCTAAAGCTGAAGCAGCAGGAATGGAATTCCTATGCTTCGCACTTCACGCAGTGGGAGCGCGACCACACGCTGGACATCTAGAGCGTCGGCCCGGACGGATCCGACGCGTAAGGTAAGGCCCGGCGTGGGGCGAGCGGCCTCGGAATGATTCATGAAATACTCGATCTTCTCGCTCGCCCGCGCCGCCCTCTCCGGCCACAGGAACTGGAAGCCCACCTGGCGCGACGCCGCGCCAAAGGATCGCTACGACGTGGTGATCATCGGCGGCGGCGGCCATGGGCTGGCGACGGCATGGTTCCTCGCCAGCGAATTCGGCATCCGCAATGTCGCGGTGCTGGAGAAGGGCTGGATCGGCTCCGGCAATGCCGGCCGCAACACCACCATCATCCGCTCCAATTACGGCTTGCCCGGCAACACCGGCTTCTACGAGCTTTCGATGAAGCTGTGGGAGCGGATGGAGCAGGACCTCAACTACAACGCGATGGTCAGCCAGCGCGGCGTCATCAACCTCTATCATTCCGACGCGCAGCGCGACGCCTTCGCGCGGCGCGGCAACACCATGCGCATCAACGGCATCGACGCCGAGCTGCTCGACCAGGCGGCGCTCAAGAAGATGATGCCGTTCCTGAATTTCGACAATGCGCGCTTCCCCGTTCAGGGCGGTCTTTTGCAGCGGCGTGGCGGCACGGCGCGGCACGATGCCGTCGTCTGGGGCTATGCGTATGCGGCAAGCGAGCTCGGCGTCGACATCATCCAGAATTGCGAGGTCACCGGCTTCGTGCGCGACGCCAACGGCAAGGTGATCGGCGTCGAGACCTCGCGCGGCCGGATCGGCGCCGGCAAGGTCGGCATGGCGGTGGCGGGTTCCTCGTCGCGCGTCGCTGCGATGGCCGGCCTGCGGCTGCCGATCGAGAGCCATGTGCTGCAGGCCTTCGTCTCGGAAGCGATCAAGCCGCTCTTGCCCAACGTCATGACCTTCGGCGCCGGGCATTTCTATGTCAGCCAGTCCGACAAGGGCGGGCTGGTCTTCGGCGGCGACATCGACGGCTACAATTCCTATGCCCAGCGCGGCAATTTGCCGGTCGTCGAGGACGTCTGCGAAGGCGGCATGGCGCTCATCCCGATGATCGGCCGCGTGCGGCTCCTGCGCCAGTGGGGCGGCATCATGGACATGTCGATGGATGGCTCGCCGATCATCGACAAGAGCCCGGTCGACGGCCTCTATCTCAATGCCGGCTGGTGCTATGGCGGCTTCAAGGCGACGCCGGGCTCCGGCTTCGTCTTTGCCCATCTTCTGGCCCGCGATGAATCGCACAAGGAGGCCGCGCGCTTCCGCCTCGATCGGTTCCAGCGCGGCGCCATGATCGACGAGAAGGGCCAGGGCGCCCAACCGAACCTGCACTGAGGACAGTCGGAAAACATGCGCATAGTCTGTCCCTTCTGCGGTGAACGCGAACTCGGCGAATTCACCTATCTCGGCGACGCCAAGCCGCAACGCCCCGTGGCCGATGCCGGCGAGGACGCCGTCTATGACTACGTCTACCTGCGCGACAACATCGCCGGCCCGATGAGCGAGCACTGGTATCATGGCGGCGGCTGCCGGGCCTGGCTGAGGGTCACGCGCAACACGCTGACGCATGAGATTTCGACTGTCGAGCCGGCTGCGGGCGCCGGCGCTGCCAAGGTTGGTGCATGATGCGCGGCAATCAGGCAAACCGTCTGACATCCGGCGGCCTCATCGACCGCACGGAAGCGCTCAGCTTCCGCTTCGACGGCAAGACTTTTTCGGGCTTCAAGGGCGATACGCTCGCCTCGGCGCTGGTCGCCAACGGCGTCAAGCTGGTCGGCCGCTCGTTCAAATACCATCGTCCGCGCGGCATTCTGACGGCGGGTTCGGAAGAGCCGAACGCGCTGGTCGAATTGCGCAGCGGCGCAAGACGCGAGCCGAACACCAAGGCGACGACGGCCGAGCTCTATGAAGGCCTCGAAGCCGCCAGCCAGAACCGCTGGCCGTCGCTCAGTTTCGACGTCATGTCGGTCAACCAGCTCTTCGCGCCGATCTTCGTCGCCGGTTTCTACTACAAGACCTTCATGTGGCCGGCAAAATTCTGGGAAGCGATCTACGAACCGGCGATCCGCCGCGCCGCCGGCCTTGGCCGCGCCGCCGGAATCTCCGACCCCGATCATTATGACAAGGCATGGGCGCATTGCGACGTGGTTATCGCCGGCTCCGGTCCGGCCGGCTTGGCTGCGGCCTTGGCCGCCGGCCGCAGCGGCGCGCGCGTTATCCTGTGCGAGGAGGATTTCGTCCTCGGCGGCCGCCTGCTTGCCGATGGCGGCATGATAGACGGGCTGCCGGCGGCCGAGTGGATCGCGAGGACGCTGGGCGAACTCGCCACCATGCCCGACGTCCGCATCATGACGCGCACGACGCTGTTCGGCGTCTATGACGGCGGCACTTATGGCGCTATCGAACGCGTCAACGACCATCTGCCGACACCGCCGGAGCATCAGGTGCGGCAGCGACTGTGGCGCATCGTGGCCAAGCGCTGCGTGGTCGCCGCCGGCTCGATCGAACGTCCCATCGTGTTTGCCGGAAACGACACGCCGGGCGTGATGATGGCGTCCGCCATGCGCAGCTACATCAACCGCTACGCGGCAACGCCGGCGCGGCGTATCGCGCTGTTCACCAACAATGAGGATGGCTGGCGTACGGTGGAGACAGCGATCGCCGCCGGATTGCAGGTCGCGGCGGTGATCGATGCACGACGCGAGATATCGCCCACCCATCGCTCGCTTGCCAGCAAGGGCGGCTTCCCGGTGCTCAGCGGCTCCGTCAGCGGTGTCGATGGCGGCAAGCATGGCGTGCGCAAGATTTCCGTCTCGCTGACCGGCGGCGCTCGCGCCGAGGTCGAGGCGGACGGGCTCGCAATCTCCGGCGGCTGGAACCCGGCGGTCGGGCTCACCTCCTATCATCGCGGCCGGCCGAAATGGCGCGACGACATCGCTGCCTTCGTGCCGGGCGACGCGCCACCCGGTATGGCGGCCGCAGGCGCCGCCAACGGCGCCTTCGGCCTGGGCGCGTGCCTGCGCGAAGGTTTTGAAGCGGGCGCCGTCGCGGCTCGCGATGCCGGACGGAGCGGCAATGTCGGGTCCATGCCGGTCGCCGATGACGAGGCTTTCTCGCTGACCCCGCTCTGGCATGTCGCAGGCAAGGGCAAGGCTTTCGTCGACCAGCAACACGACGTGACGGCTTCCGATGTCGCGCTGGCGCAGCGCGAAGGTTTTCAATCGGTCGAGCACCTGAAGCGCTACACCACGCTTGGCATGGCGACCGATCAGGGCAAGACCTCGAACATCGCCGGCCTCGCCATCATGGCGGCGGTGAGCGGCAAATCCATTCCGGAGACCGGCACGACCATCTACCGGCCGCCTTACGTGCCGGTCGCCATCGGCGCCTTCGCCGGTCACCACCGCGACGAGAATTTTCACGCAACCAGGCTGACGCCATCGCATCACTGGGCCGCGGAACAGGGCGCAATCTTCGTCGACACGGGTCTCTGGAAGCGCGCGCAATGGTATCCGCGCGCCGGCGAGACGGACTGGCTGGAATCGGTGACCCGCGAGGTCAAGGCGGTGCGCGGCGGCGTCGGCTTCTGCGATGTCTCGACGCTCGGCAAGATCGACGTGCACGGTCCGGACGCCGGCGCCTTCCTCGACCGCGTCTATATCAACGCCTTCTCCAGCCTCGCCGTCGGCAAGGCGCGCTACGGGCTGATGCTGCGCGAGGACGGCATCGTCTATGACGACGGCACGACCTCGCGGCTGGCCGAGGACCATTATTTCCTCACCACCACCACCGCCAAGGCGGGGCTGGTGATGCAGCACCTCGAATTCTGCCGCCAGGTGCTGTTCCCCAAGCTCGACGTGCAGCTGACCTCGGTCTCCGACCAGTGGGCGCAGTTCTCGATCGCCGGGCCGAAGACGCGCGACCTGCTGAAGGAGATCGTCGACCCGGCGGAGGACCTTTCGAACGAGGGCTTTCCGTTCATGGGCGCGCGCGAGGTCAAATTGCGCGGTGGCGTCAATGCGCGGCTGTTCCGTATCTCCTTCTCCGGCGAGATGGCGTTCGAGATTTCCGTGCCGGCCCGCTATGGCGAGGCGCTGGCGCGCAACCTGATGACCGCCGGCAAGCCATCCGGCGTGACGCCTTACGGCACCGAGGCGCTCGGCGTGATGCGCATCGAGAAGGGCCATGTCGCCGGGCCGGAGCTCAACGGCACGACCACCGCGGCCGATCTCGGGCTCGGCAAGATGATGTCGACCAAGAAGGATTTCATCGGCCGCGTCATGGCCGGCCGCGAGGCGCTGGTCGCGCCCGATCGGCAGGTGGTGGTCGGCATCAAGCCGACAGACAAGGCGCGCCGCCTGCGTTCCGGCGCGCATATCATTCCGAAAGGCGCGACACCCGGCCCCGACAACGACCAGGGCTATGTCACCTCGGTCTGTTTCTCGCCGGTGCTCGACCAGTGGATCGGACTCGGCCTCGTCGAACGCGGCCGCGAGCGCATCGGCGAGATCGTGCGCGCGCATGATCCGCTGCGCGGCGAGGAGTACGATGTCGAGCTTTGCAATTCCGTCTTCTACGATCCCGATGGAGGGCGCCAGCGTGGCTGATTTTTCCTGGGATTTCCGCAGCCCGCTGGAGCGCGTGCTTGCCACAGGGCCGTATGGCGCGCCAGGCGAAGCCGGTGTGTCGCTGACCGAGATCCGCAATTTCGACCTTGTCCAGGTGATGGCGCGGCGTGGCAAGGCGGCCGAGACGGTCAAGGCGGCGAAGACCCGTTTCGGTGTCGCTGTACCGGAAACGCCGAAGGCGGTGGGCACGGCGGACGCAACGCTGATCTGGTCGGGGCCGGATCAGTTTTTCGTCCTGTCGAAAGGCGGCAGGCACACGATGGAGGCGCTGGCATCAGTCTTCGAGGCTTCAGCTTCTCTTTCCGACCAGTCGCATGCGCGGGGCCTGGTCAGCATCTCCGGCGCGAAGGCGCGCACGATGCTCGCCAAGCTGTCGTCGATCGACCTTCACCCCGAGATGTTCCCGGTCGGCGCGGCCGCTGCAACCTCGATGGACCACACCAGCGTCACGCTCTGGCGCGGCAAGGACCGGGCGGACGGCCAGGCCGTGTTCAACCTCTTGGTGTTCGCGACCTTCGCCGAGAGCCTGTGGCACACCATGCTCGACTCCGCCGCCGAATACGGCGTCGCGATCGCGCATTCCGAGGAGCTTGGCTGAGGGCCGTCAGCCGGCCTTGCGAGCAGCTTCGCCCGCTGCCTCGAAAAAGCGGTTGGGCGGCCTCTTCAGGCCGAGATTCTCGCGCAGCGTCGATCCTTCATATTGCCGCCTGAAGATGCCGCGCCGCTGCAGTTCCGGCACCACCTTCTCGACGAAGTCGTCGAGACCGGCGGGAAGATAGGGAAACATGATGTTGAACCCGTCGGACCCTTCGGCCAAGAGCCATTCTTCCATTTCGTCGGCGATGGTTTTTGGCGTGCCGACGAAGGCAAGGCCCGAATAGCCACCCAGCCTCTGGGCGAGTTGACGCACAGTGAGGGTTTCCCTGCGCGCCAGTTCGACTATGCGCTCACGGCTGCTTTTGCTGGCGTTGGTCTCTGGAATATCCGGCAACGGGCCGTCAGGATCGAAGGCGGATGCGTCATGCCCGAGCGCAATCGACAACGAAGCGATGCCGCTCTCGTAATAGACGAGGCTGTCGAGCTTTGCCCGTTTGGCGCGTGCCTCGTCGATGCCGTCGCCGACGATGACGAAGGCACCGGGCAGGATCTTGATGTCGTCGCGCGACCGGCCAAGCTTCTCAGCGCGTCCTTTGACGTCCGCAAAGAAGCGCTGGCCGGATGCCAGATCGGGCGGCGCCGCGAAGATCACTTCCGCCGTCTCGGCAGCCAACTGCCGCCCTGCTTCCGAAGCGCCGGCCTGGACGATGACCGGCCAACCCTGAACGGGCCGGGCGATGTTGAGCGGCCCACGCACCGACAGGTGCTCGCCCTTATGCGCCAACACATGCAGCTTCGAGGGCTCGAAATAGAGGCCGCTGTCAGCGTCTCGGATGAACGCATCGTCGGCGAAGCTGTCCCACAGTCCGGTGACGACATCATAGAATTCACGTGCCCTGTTGTAGCGCTCATCGTGCTCGACATGCTCGTCGAGGCCGAAATTCAGGGCAGCGTCGGGATTGGATGTGGTGACGATGTTCCAGCCGGCGCGCCCGCCGCTGATATGGTCCAGCGAAGCGAAGCGACGCGCGATGTGATACGGCGCGTCGAAGGTGGTCGAGGCTGTGGCGATCAGGCCGATATGATCGGTGACGGCGGCAAGCGCGGAGAGCAGCGTGAACGGCTCGAAGGACGTCACCGTGTGGCTGCGCCGCAGCGCTTCGATCGGCATGTTGAGCACGGCCAGATGGTCGGCCATGAAGAAGGCGTCGAACTTCGCCGCTTCGAGCGTCTGCGCGAAACGCTTCAAATGCGCGAAATTGAAGTTGGCGTCAGGATAGGCGCCGGGATAGCGCCAGGCCCCGGTATGGAGACTGACGGGGCGCATGAAGGCGCCGAGGCGCAGTTGCTTTTGTTCTGCCATGGGAAATGATCCAGCAATGACGAGCGTTGCCGCTCCGATATTGCCGCAGGATCGGACCGCAGCAGCCCGCTGGAAAGGAATTCTGTTTTGCGAGAACCGCGCCGAGGAGCAATTTCGCGCGGCTAGAGCGTTTCACCGTTTCACGGAAACAGCGAACCGCTCGATCTCTTTGTCTTGACGCAATTCCGGACGGAAAACCGTTACACACTTTTCCTGGAATTGCTCTAAGCAAGATACGGATCATCCGCCATCGGATCGATGGCGGATGATCCGAGGTTGCCACCTTTATTCCGCAGCCAAGGCCAGCTGCGGTCTTTCGATGCCTTCGATCTGTTCCGGCTCCGGCGCCTGCTCGTCGGTCTTGGCCTTCTTGGGCTCGCGGCCGAAGAACAGGGCGTAGCCCGCCGGCAGCACCAGGATGGTGAGCACGGTGGCGACCAGGATGCCGCCCATCATGGCGTAGGCCAGCGGCCCCCAGAAGACGGCGCGCGAGATCGGGATCAACGCCAGGACCGCGGTCAGCGCCGTCAGCATGATCGGCCGGAAGCGGCGCACAGCGGCGCCGACGATCGCCTCCGATCGCTCCATGCCGGCCGCGATATCCTGGTCGATCTGGTCGACCAGGATGATCGAGTTGCGCATGATGATGCCGAGCAGCGCGATGACGCCGAGGATGGCGACGAAGCCGAACGGCGCGCCGCTGATCAGGAGCGCCGCGGCGGCGCCGATGATACCCAGCGGACCGGTCGCCAGCACCAGCATCGACTTGCCGAAATGCTGCAGCTGGACCATCAGCAAGATGACGATGATGGCCAGCATGATCGGCGCCTTGGCCGCGATCGAAGCCTGGCTCTCGGCCGAATCCTCCGCGCCGCCCTGGATCTCGATCTTGTAGCCGGGAGCAAGGCCGGCCCGCAGGTCCTTCATGTCGTTGTACATCTTGGTGACGACATCGTTCGACTGCACGCCGTCAGGCAGCGTGCCGCGCACGCTGATGGTGGGCAGGCGGTCGCGCCGCCATTCGATGCCCTGCTCCATGACGGGCACAACCTTCGCCACCTGCGACAGCGGCACCGAGCCGCCGAAGTCGGTCGGGATGTAGACGGAGTCGACCGAGGACAGCAGATGACGGCTCGCCTCCGGCTCACGGGCGACGATGGAAACCGTCTCTTCGCCGTCGCGGAAGTCGTCGAGCGGCGCGCCGGACATGGTGGCCTGCAGCATCTGGCGGATGCGCTGCGAGGTGACGCCGAGCGCGCGGGCGCGGTCCTGGTCGATCACCAGCTTCATCGCCGGCACCGGCTCCAGCCAGTCGTCATGGACGGCGCCGAGCAGCGGGTTCGCCTGGAACTTCGCCTTCACCTCGTCGGCGATCCGGCGCACTTCCTGGCGGTCCGGACCCATGATGCGCATCTGCACCGGCCAGCCGGTCGGCGGACCGAGGAACAGGCGATCGACCTTGGCGCGGATCGAGGGGAAGTCCTTGGCGAGGATCGAGCGCAGCTTGACGATCAGGCGCTCTCGCGCCGGCTCATCCTTGGCCATCACCAGAAGCTGGGCGAAGTTCGGGTTCCTGAGCTGCTGGTCGAGCGGCAGGAAGAAGCGTGGCGCGCCCTCGCCGATATAGGTGGCGATGAAGCGCTTGTCCTGGTCGTCCATCATCTTCGCTTCGAGCGCCTTGGCCTGCGTCTCAACCTCCTTGATCGAGGTGCCTTCCGGCAGCCAGAGATCGACCAGGATTTCCGGCCGCGAGGACTGCGGGAAGAAGTTCTGCGGAATGAACTGGAACGCCCACAGGCTGGTGCCGAAGGTGACCAGCGTCATCACCAGAACGATGATGCGATGGCGCACCGCCCAGGTGACCGTCGCACGAAGCCGCCGGTAGAAGCGCGTGTCGAAGACATCGTGATGGGTGCCGGCGTGCTTGCGCTGCTTCAGGATCATGTAGCCCAGCCACGGCGTGAAATAGACCGCGACGAACCACGACACGACCAGCGCGATGCCGACGACGTAGAACAGCGTCCGCACATATTCGCCGGCGGTCGAGGCGGCGAAGCCGACCGGGATGAAGCCGGCTGTGGTGATCAGCGTGCCGGTGAGCATCGGGAAGGCGGTCGAGGAATAGGCGAAGCTTGCCGCCTCGATCTTGACCAGTCCTTCCTCGAGCTTCCGCTCCATCATCTCGACGACGATCATGGCGTCGTCGACCAGCAGGCCGAGCGCAATGATCAGCGCGCCGAGCGAGATGCGCTGCAGGTCGATGCCGATCTCGTACATGATGGCGAAGGTGGCGGCGAGCACCAGCGGGATGGCGATCGCGATCACCAGGCCGGAGCGCCAGCCGATCGACAGGAACGAGACGACGAGCACGATGAGCAGCGCCTCGCCGAGCGCCTCCATGAACTCGTTGACGGCGTCCTTGACGACCTCGGGCTGGTCGGAAATCTGGTCGACCGCAACGCCGTAGGGCAGGCCTTCCTCGAAGCGCTGGTAGGTCGCTTCGACGCCCTTGCCAACGTCCCTGACGTTAAAGCCCTTGGCCATGACGACGCCGACCTGGACGCTCTCGTGGCCGTTGAAGCGGTATTTGCGCTGGTAGGGATCCTCGAGGCCGGAAGAGACGGCGGCGATGTCGCCGAGGCGCGTCACCTGGTTGCCGGCGCGCAGCCTCAGCTCGCGGATGTCGGTGGCCTTGGCGACATCGCCCTCGACCGAGATGCGGACCGAACGCAGGCCGGTGTCGACCGAGCCCGCCGGATCGACGGCGTTCTGGCCTTTCACGGCGTTCTGCAGGTCGAGAATGGTCAGGCCGCGCTCGGCAAGCGCCTTGGACGAGACGTCGATATAGATCTTCTCGGGCTGGTCGCCGATGATGACGGCCTTCTCGACGCCCGGCGTCGCCAGCAGCATGTCGCGCGCCTGGATGGCGAACTTCTTCAGCTCCGGATAGGTGAAGCCGTCGCCGCTGATCGAATGCAGCGTGATGAAGGTGTCGCCGAACTCGTCGTTGAAATAGGGGCCAAGCAGCCCTTGTGGCAGCTCGTTGGCGATGTCGCCGACCTTCTTGCGCACCTGGTAGAAGGCGTCCTTCACCTCCGCGGCGTTGGTGTCGCCCTTGACCTGCAAGGTGATGATGGCGCTGCCGGCGCGGGTGTAGGAGCGCACGAAATCGAGATGCGGCGTCTCCTGCAGCTTGCGCTCGATCTTGTTGACGACCTGGTCTTCCATGTCCTGGATCGAGGCGCCCGGCCAGACCGCCTGCACCACCATGACGCGGAAGGTGAAATCCGGGTCTTCCTTCTGGCCCATGCGCATCAGGCCGAGCGCGCCGGCCAGGATGATCAGGCCGAACAGGAAGCGCGCAATGCTCGGATGTCCGATCGCCCAGCGCGAGAGGTTGAAAGGCCGCTTTTCAGAGTTGCTGTCGGTGGTCATGGCGCAAGTCCAGTCCAATTGGCCGGCAAGGCACGCTTGCCATGCTGCTCATGAATTCTAAAGCGCGTCGCGATCTTTCAGATTCGCTCCATGCGCTTTAGGTTCTTGATTTTACGCATGTCTTTGTCCCGAAACCGGTTCCCACTTTCGGGAGACATGCATAGGTCGGGCTTCCGGGCGGCGAGGCTCCTCAAGCGGAGAGAGACTCGCAATCGCGTTTGAAGCGGCAGTGGTGCGGGGGATACCAGCATGCCGGCATCTCACGATCGGGCGCCTGCCGCCCGGAACCCATGCCCTCCCCGGCTCGCGGCTCGCGCAGCGAGAGCGGGAAAGGCGTTCTTTCGCCTGGTTAGCGCAGGCTGCTGGTGGTCGCGACGTCGTCCTCCGCCGAGGCGGACTGCTGGGCGACGTCGCCGGAAAACTTGACCTTCAGGTTTTCGGTCATGAACTGCGTGCCGGCGGCTACCACCACGTCGCCCTGCTTCAGGCCATCGGCCACGGCAACGCCGTCGGCGGTGAAATTGGCAATTTTGATCGGGCGCGGATGCACCGTGTCGCTGGCGCGGTCGACCGTCCAGACGATGTGCTTGCCATCCTTCTCGGCCATCGCGGTCAGCGGGATCGACACCAGCTGAGCCTTGCTGCCGACGGTCGCCTCGACATTGGCTGTCATGCCGAGCAGCACACGCGGATCGTTGGGCAGCGAAACCCGGACCGCGAAGGTGCGCGACTGCGGATCGGCGCTGCCGGCCACTTCGCGGACCTTGCCGTCGAGGGTCAGCGCATCGTCCGACCAGAAGCTCGCCTTGACCTCCTTGCCCGGGCGGAAGCCGGCGATGTCCATTTCGGGCACCGCGATCAGCACTTCCTTTTCGCCATCGACGGCGACCGTCATGACAGGCGTGCCGGCGCCGACCACCTGGCCGATATCGGCGGAGAGGGCGGTGACGATGCCAGCCTTGCTGGCCTTGAGATCGGTGTAATGGACCTGGTTCTCAGCCTGGGCCAGCGTCGAACGGGCGGCATCGCGGGTCGCCACCGCCTGATCGTAGCTCAGCATCGCCTGATCGAGCTGCGACTTCGGCGCGAAGTTCTTGGCATAGAGCTGCTCGGCGCGCTTCCTGGCGAGATCGACCGTCTCGACCTGCCGCTCGGCGGCATCGAGGCTCGCCTCAGCGCTCTTCACCGACAGCTCGTAGTCGGAGGGGTCGACGCGGGCGAGCACGTCGCCCTCGTTCACATGCTGGCCGATGTCGACGAGACGCTCGGTGACCTTGCCGGCGATGCGGAAGCCGAGATTCATCTCGGTACGGGCGCGCACCGAGCCGGAATAGTCGAGCTGGCGGGTGGTCTCAGCCTTGCCGATCTCGACCACTTTCACTGGACGGATGACTTCCTGGACGACCGCCGCCTTCTCCTGGCTGCAGCCGGCAAGGCCGAGCGCGGCGACAATTAGGCCGGCGGCCGGCAGCCTGCGGAGGATGGAACTGGACAAAGACACCTTAGCACTCCCGAACTGGAGATGATCGTCGACACCGGCACCCGACGGGCAGCGGCTATTTCAAGGCTCTGATTGCGTAATCGATAAGGTCGTCGGGCATCGCCCGGTTGGTCTTGGCAAGGCACTGCGCGACCATCTGCGGATGGCACAGGATGATTGTGGCGGCGCCAAAGCAGCGCGACGCGATCACCGGGTCCTGCTTCCTGAATTCGCCCGCTTCGATGCCCTCGCGGATCACGTCGGCGAACAGGTCGTGGATACGGTCGATATGCTTGTCGATGACGCCCCAGTCGCGCTCGAGCGCGACGATGACCATCTCGTGCACTTTCTGGTCATCGAGCATGACTTCCAGCGTCATCTTGTACTGCGCATGCACGTAGCGGCGCAGCCGCTCCTCGGCGCTGAGCGGCAGGCGCGAGATCTCGTAGGCCATGGCGTAGCTGGCGCCGAGCATGCGGCCGCAGACGGCCTGGTGGATTTCGACCTTGGAGGCGAAGAAGCGGTAGATGTTGGCCGGCGACATGCCGAGCTCGCGGGCGATGTCGGCGACGTTGGTCTTGCCGTAGCCGTAGTGCCGGAACAGACGCTCGGCGCAGTCGAGAATGCGGGTCACATTCTCCTGTCTGGCGGGGTCGGCCACGATGTTGGCGGTTTCTGACATCGGCGCTTTCGTTTGATGAGTGACGAATTTCAATTTTCGTCAGTCGTAAATCGAAAGAAGCGAGATGTCAACGAGGAATCGACGTACGCGTATAATTGGTGACAGATGGTGACAGTGCAGAGAGGCAGCGAGCGATGTCAGCGGTTGGGTACTGGCGTCTGTGCCATCGTCATCCACGGGCGTAGCAAGGAGCGAAGCGACGCGCGCAGACCCGAGGATCCATTCCGTGACATTTGCCGAAGATCGAGGCGGATCAAGAAGTTACACCGATCGGCATTCGCCGCAAGCTATTCGCAACCGCCGGAGCGCGATCGCAAGGTAAGGCATGGATCCTAGGGTTTCCGCGACGTCGCTTCGCGACTGCTCCACCCTAGGATGACGACGTCGTGGATGCTGGCGCAAACTGTCGACGTCACGGCCATGCTCGAAGGAGCGAACTACGCCCCCTTCGCCATCTCCCTCAGCCGGAACTTCTGGATCTTCCCCGTCGAGGTCTTCGGAATCTCGGTAAACACCACCGCCTTCGGCACCTTGAAGCGGGCAAGCAACCCTCGGCAGTGCTCGATGATCTCGGCTTCGGTCGCGCTCTTGCCAGGCTTCAGCTCGACATAGGCGACCGGCACCTCGCCCCATTTCTCGTCGGCGCGGGCGACGACGCCGCAGGAGGCGACGGAAGGGTGCTTGTAGAGCGCGTCCTCGACCTCGATGGAGGAGATGTTCTCGCCGCCCGAGATGATGATGTCCTTGGAGCGGTCCTTGAGCTGGATGTAGCCGTCCGGATGCATGACGCCGAGATCGCCGGAGTGGAACCAGCCGCCGGCGAAGGCCTCGTCGGTCGCCTTGCGGTTCTTCAGATAGCCCTTCATGACGATGTTGCCGCGGAACATGACCTCACCGATGGTCTCGCCGTCGGCCGGCGTCTCCGTCATCGTCTCCGGGTTCATCACCGTGAGCCCCTCGAGCGCGGCATAGCGCACGCCCTGGCGCGCCTTCTTCGCCGTCCTCGGCCCTTTCTCCAGTTCGTCCCACTCATTGTGCCATTCGTTGACGACCGCCGGCCCGTAAGTCTCCGTCAGGCCGTAGAGATGGGTCACGCCGAAGCCCGCATCGGCCATGCCGGAGAGCACCGCTTCCGGCGGCGGGGCGGCGGCCGTGTTGAAGGTGACGGTCTGCGGGAACTGGCGCTTGTCCTCATCCCTGGCGTTGATCAGCACCGACATGACGATCGGCGCGCCGCAGAGATGGGTGACGCCGTGGTCGGCGATCGCGTCGTAGATCGGCTTCGCCCGCACCCAGCGCAGGCAGACATGGGCGCCGGCCTGCACGGCGAGCGTCCACGGAAAGCACCAGCCGTTGCAGTGGAACATCGGCAGGGTCCAGAGATAGACCGCGTGCTTGGCCATGCCGGCATGGATAGTGTTGGTGTAGGCCATCAGCGCCGCACCGCGATGATGGTAGACGACGCCCTTCGGATTGCCTGTTGTGCCGGAGGTGTAGTTGAGCGAGATGGCGTCCCATTCGTCGTCCGGCATCGACCAGGCGAAGGTCTCGTCGCCGCCGGCGACGAAGTCCTCATAGTCGAGCGTGCCGATCCGCTCGCCCTTCGGATAGGGCGCGTCGGCGGCGTAGTCGGGATCGTCGTAATCGATGACTAGCGGCTTCACCTTAGCCAATGCCAACGCTTCCCTGACCACGCCGGAGAATTCGCGGTCGACGATCAGCAGCTTGGTGTCGGCATGGTCGAACTGGAAGGCGATGACGGCGGCGTCGAGGCGGGTGTTCAGCGAATGCAGCACCGCCTTCACCATCGGCACGCCGAAATGCGCCTCCAGCATCGGCGGCGTGTTCGACAGCATCACCGTCACTGTGTCGCCCTTGCCGATGCCGCGTTTCGAAAGCGCCGAGGCGAGCTTCAGCGAGCGCCGCCAGAAATCGCGATAGGAGATGCGCTGGCTGCCATGGATGATGGCGACGTGGTCGGGATAGGTCTTGGCCGCCCGCTCCAGATAGGTGAGCGGCGTCAGCGGCTGGTGGTTGGCGGCGTTCCGGTCAAGATTTGTATCGTAGGGATTGGCCATCCCATCCTCCCCAAGTCTTTTCGAGCTTTCTAACCATTGCCCGGCGATCATGCCATCCCCCCTGAACGACTGGGAAATGCTATGATATGAGCGCCCGGTAGAATGACCGTCTCGATCTGTCCGTGTAGACGGACGATTACACCCAGCCACCCAGATTTGACTTTTGTCGAGAGCCGTGACTAATGTCAGCCGAGGAGGCGGCATGGCGATCAGACCGGCAGAACAGCTCATCCATAAGGCCGCCTGGCTCTACTATGCCCATGGCCTGCGCCAGGACGAGGTGGCGAACCAGCTCAAGATCTCGCGCGCTTCGGTTGCCATGTATCTGCGCAAGGCGCGCGAGACCGGCATCGTCAACATCTCGACCTCGACGCAGCTCTTCACCGACGACGTCGTGGCGCGCAAGGTTGAGGATGCCTTCAAGCTCGACGCCGTCTGGATCGCGCCGGAAAACGCCTATGTCGCCGACCCCTCGACCGACATCGCGGTGCTTGCCGCGAGCGTCTTCCTCGAACTGGTGAAGAAGGGCGACCGCATCGGCGTCGCCTGGGGCCGCACCGTCTACACCATCGCCGACATCATGTCCTATGCCGACCTGCAGGACGTCACCGTGGTGCAGCTCTGCGGCAATCTCGGCGCGCCCTATTCCTACCGGCCCGACCAGTGCACGATGGAGATCGCGCGGCGGCTCAATGCCAAGGGCCTCAATTTCTATGCGCCGCTGGTGCTGTCGAGCGAGGAGCTGGCGCGAGGCCTGCGTGCCGAGCCGGTGATCCGCGACCAGCTTGCCGGCGTCAGCGACTGCGATCTGGCGCTCTACTCCGTCGGCGCGGTCGATGCCGACAGCCATCTGGTGAAATGCGGCGCGCTGACGCCGGACGAAATGACGACGCTGCGCAGGCAGGGCGCCGCCGGCGTGATCGCCGGGCAGGTCATCGACGCCAATGGCGAAGTGCTCGATTGTAGCTACAATAGACGGGTCATTTCCGCCGAGCTCGCCTCGCTGCGCGCCATCGAGAAGCGGCTGATGGTGGTGCAGGAGGACAGCAAGTTCGAGCCGCTGCTCGCCGCGATCGCCGGCGGGCTCTGCACGCATCTGGTGATCGGCGCGCATATGGCCGAGCGTCTTCTCGATCACGCCGGGGCGGTCAGCAAAAAGGCCTCGTAGAAAACCACCTCGCCGCGTCTGTCATAAAGACGTCGCGGCTTTCTGTTCATGAGCAAAAAAGACGAGTATCGGACGGAGCGAAATGAAGAACCTTTGGAACGACGCCGACGCGGAAAAAATGGTCGCCGACTATGCGAAGAAGGGCGTCGGCCGCGATCTTGCGCTGCGCGTCTACACCACCCGTCTGCTCGGCGGCGAGCCGCGGCTGGTGCTGCATGGCGGCGGCAACACTTCCTGCAAGACCAGGGCCACGGATCTCGTCGGCGACGAATGGGACGTGCTCTGCGTCAAAGGCAGCGGCTGGGACATGGCAGTCATCGAGCCGCAAGGCCTGCCGGCGGTGAAGATGGGCGCGCTGCTCAAGGCGCGCGCTCTTGCCGAGCTCTCGGACGAGGACATGGTGGCGCTGCAGCGCTCCAACCTCATCGACCCGGCTTCCCCCAACCCGTCGGTCGAAACGCTGCTGCACGCTTTCCTGCCGCACAAATTCGTCGACCACACGCATTCGACCGCCATTCTCGCCATCGTCGACCAGGAGGACAGCAAGGCGCTGGTGGCAAAAGTGTTCGGCAACAAAATGGGCTATGTGCCCTACATCAAGCCGGGCTTCGATCTCGCCAAGGTCGCAGCGGAAGTTTTTGATGCCGATCCAAGCGTCGAAGGCCTGATCCTCGACAAGCACGGCATCTTCACCTTCGGCAACGATGCCCGGCAGGCCTATGACCGGATGATCCACTACGTGAACGTCGCCGAGGAGTATGTCGCGAAAAACGGCAAGCCGCAGGCGGCCAAGGCGGCGCTGCCGGCGACGCTCGCCAGGCCAAGCGACATCGCGCCAACGCTGCGCGGCGCTGTCGCGGTGGCACGCGGCGAAGGCCGCTTCGACCGCATGATCAGCGACTTCCGTACCTCTGACGCGATCGTCGATTTCATCAATTCGGCAAAGATCGCCGACTATGCCGGACGCGGCGTGTCGACGCCGGACCTGTCGATCCGCATCAAGACCGGCCCGATGGCGGTGCCCGCCCCCGACGCCGACAAGCTCGGCGACTACAAGGCCGTCATCCGCGGCCATGTCGATGCCTTCGCCAAGGACTATCGCGCCTATTTCGAAACCAATGACGCGCTGGACGACGTCAAGCGCACCATGCTTGATCCGATGCCGCGGCTGACGTTGGTTCCGGGGCTGGGCATGTTCGGCCATGGCCGCACGCTGAAGGATGCGAAGATCGCCTCCGACGTCGGCGAGATGTGGATCGAAGCCGTGCGCGGCGCCGAAGCCATCGGCAATTTCCAGCCGCTTTCCAAGGCCGACCTCTTTCCGCTGGAATACTGGTCGCTGGAGCAGGCCAAGCTCGCCTCCAACAAGCCAAAGCCGCTGACCGGCCAGGTGGTGCTGATCACCGGCGGCGCCGGCGCGATCGGTGCCGCGACAGCAAAACTGTTCGCCGCCAACGGCGCGCATGCCGTCATCGTCGACCTCGATCCGGCCAAAGCCGCGGACGTGGCGAAAGCGGCCGGCAACAACTCTATCGGCGTCGGCGCCGACATCACCAACCCGACCGAGATGCGCGCCGCTTTCGACAAGGCGGTCGCCGTCTATGGCGGCGTCGACATCCTGGTCTCGAATGCGGGTGCCGCCTGGGAGGGCCGGATCGGCGAGCTCGACGATGCTCTCTTACGCAAAAGCTTCGAGCTCAACTTCTTCGCCCACCAGTCGGCGGCGCAGAATGCCGTGCGCATCATGCTGGAACAAGGCACCGGGGGCGTACTGCTCTTCAACACCTCCAAGCAGGCGGTCAATCCCGGCCCGAAATTCGGCGCCTATGGCTTGCCCAAGGCAGCGACGCTGTTCCTGTCCCGGCAATACGCATTGGACTACGGCGCGCGGGGCATCCGCTCCAATGCGGTCAACGCCGACCGCATCCGCTCCGGCCTGCTGACCGATGCGATGATCGCCAGCCGTTCCGGCGCGCGCGGCGTGACGGAGAAGGAATACATGTCCGGCAACCTGCTTGGACAGGAAGTGACGGCCGATGACGTCGCGCAGGCCTTCCTGCACCAGGCGCTAGCCGAGCGCACTACGGCCGACGTCACGACGGTGGACGGCGGCAACATCGCGGCGGCGCTTCGCTGAAGACGTAGAGATTTATCCTGGAGCGGTTCATCGTTTCACGAAACGATGAACCGCTTTATCTCCTTGTCTTGACGCAGCTCCGGACGGAACCCGTCTCACACACCTTGTCCTGGAAAACTGCACCAACTGGTCAAAATCCAGCTCCAATCCTTCGCTTATTGCTCAAACAACTTTAAGGGGGCCTTGTGTCTCATATGCGAGACGCAAGACTGGAGTCGGCATGCAACCCAAGGAAGTGCCCTATTTCAGCCAGTGGGAATCGCCCGGCATGACTTTGCCGCTTTTGGCGGAGGGGTCGTCGGCACTCTATCGCGATCCGCTTTGGCGCAACTCGGGCGCGGACACGGTCGAGGACTATGCCCGCTGGGCTGTCAATGTCTGCGGCATGGCCTGCCTGAAGATGATCCTGGCAGCGCGCGGCGAAATCCATCCGACGCTCGAGCTCGCCCGCGCCTGCACGGCCTATGGCGGCTATGTCGTCAGCGAGATCGACGGGTCGATCAAAGGGCTGATCTACGAGCCCTTCGTCAGGTTCGCCCGCGAACGTTTCAGCCTTTCCGCCGAGACGATGACGAATGTCGACATGGCCATGGTTCCCGGACTTCTCTCCAGGTGGCGCTACTTCATCGCCTCGGTGAATCCCGGGATTCGCTGGCCCGAGCGCGAGCCGCCATCGAAGGGCGGGCATCTGGTGCTGGTGACTGCAGCCTCGCCGAACGAAATCCGCTTCCACAACCCGTCCGGCCACGACCGGGAGAGCCAGGCGAATGTCACACTGCCGCTGGCGGCCTTCGACCGCTTTTTCGCCCGGCGCGGCATCGCCGTCGGCTTCCAGTCCTGATCATCGAGGAGATATCGATGGCTACGAAAAGACTGCGTATCGGTGTGCTCTTTGGCGGGCGCTCCGCCGAGCACGACGTGTCGGTGCTGTCAGCGACCAATGTCATGCTCGCGCTGGAGCCGGCGAAATACGATGCCGTTCCGATCTTCGTCACCCGTGAGGGACAATGGCTGCTCAGCCGTTTCGAGGACGGCGCGTTGGCGAAACCGTCGAGCGGCGCGGAGGTCTGTCTGGTGCCGGGCGGGCATGGACGAATGCTGGCCGTCCCAGCCGACGGGCCGCCTCATGAACTGCCTGCAATCGACATCCTGTTTCCCGTCCTGCACGGCCTCCATGGCGAGGACGGCGCCGCGCAGGGACTGGCGGAAGTGGCGCGCGTGCCGCTCGCCGGCTGCGGCATTCTCGGTTCGGCCACCGCCCTCGACAAGGATATCGCCAAGCGGCTGCTGAAGGCGGCCGGCCTGCCGGTTGCGCGGTCCGTCACGATCCTGCCCGAGGCCACGCCTGCCTTCGCGGAGGTCGAGCAGGCGCTCGGGCTTCCGGTGTTCATCAAGCCGGCGCGGCAAGGCTCCTCCGTCGGCGTTAGCAAGGTCTCCGACGCAAAGGACTACCAGGCAGCGCTCGCCGAGGGTTTCAAGCACGACGGCAAGCTGCTGGCGGAGGAATTCATCCGCGGCCGCGAGATCGAATGCAGCGTCCTGGAGGACGTGGCAGGCGGCCTCTTCGTCTCCCATCCCGGCGAGATCGTGCCCGCCGAAAGCCACGGCTTCTACAGCTACGACGCCAAATACATCGACAAGGATGGAGCAGCACTCAAGGTACCCGCCGAGCTGCCCGAACAGATCGAAGGCGAAATCCGCGAGACGGCGGCGAACGCGTTTCGCGCGCTGGGCTGCGATGGCATGGCCCGCGTCGACTTCTTCGTGAAGCCGGACATGACGTTCCTGATCAACGAGCTCAACACCATCCCCGGTTTCACCGACATCAGCATGTACGCCAAGGCCATGGCGGCAAGCGGCGTCAGCTATCCGGAGGTCATCGACCGACTGGTAGCGCATGGGCTGGCGCGCGCGGCCCGGTCGACCTGATAGGCGCAAGAAACAGAAAGAGCGGCCGAGAGCCGCTCTTTCCTTAGCGGATAGCCGAGCGCTACTTGGCGTTCGGGTTCGGCATCCAGGCGGGCATCGCGACATCGGCATGGGCGAACTGCGGCAGCTTGGCCGACAGGTCCTCCATGTTCTTGATATCCTTGTCGATGAGCTCCTTCTGGGTGATCAGCGTCGGCGGCACGATGACGTTGTGGCCGGGATCCTCGCCGGCGAGCAGCTGCGCCAGCGCGCGCACCGAGACCTGGCCGACGACAGCCGGGTTGGTGGCCGCGGTGGCAGCCCAGGCGCTGTCCGGTTCGCGCATCGCGGCGATGTCCGAGGTCGAGATGTCGGCCGAGTAGATCTTGATGCCCTTGTTCAGGCCAGCCTCGTCGACGGCGATCTTCACGCCCTTGGCGAACTCGTCATAGGGGGCGAACATCACCTTGATGTCGGGATGCGCCTGCAGCACCGAGCGCGCCTGGTTGGCGACCGAGTTGGCGATCGGGTTGTCGAGCGTGCCGAACATGGCGACCTCGCTGATGCCCGAATGCTTCTTCTTGACGTCCACCCAGGTCTCGTTGCGGCGATCGAGAGGGGCGATGCCGGCGACATAGACATAGCCGGCCTTCCAGCTGTCGCCATTGTCGGTCACCGCCTGCTCGAGCGCGAGGCGCGCAAGGTCGCGATCCGACTGCTCGATCTGCGGGATCTTCGGGTTTTCGACATTGACGTCGAAGGCGACGACCTTGATGCCGGCGTCGACCGCGCGCTGGGCGGCGTCCTTCATCGATTCCGTCAGGCCGTGCTGGATGATGATGCCCTGCACGCCGAGCGCGATGGCCTGGTCGACCATGTCGGCCTGAAGCGCCGCGTCCTGGCGGCTGTCCAGCACGCGCAGGTCGACGCCGAGCGCCTTGGCCTGCGCTTCGACGCCGGACAGATAGGCCTGGAAGAAGTCACCGGTCGAAAGGTACCGCACCAGCGCGATCTTGACGCCAGGCTTGTCGAACGGCGCCGGACGGTCTGCCGCCAACGCGGTGCCCTGCATCAGTAGCGCAGCGCCCGCAAGGCCAAGTGCCGCCTTCCCCAAAAGTCTTCTTGTGATGCTCACTTTTTCCTCCGTTGTGTTCTCATCAATGCCCCGGTCGAAACTATCTCTTGCCCCTGCCGGAAAGGGCGAAGGTGAAGACAAGGGCGACGACGAGAACCGCGCCCTTGACGAAATCCTGCGTGTAGTAAGGGGCGTTCATCATCGTCAGGCCTTGCAGCAGGACGCCGACGAACACCGCGCCGACGGCCGTGCCGAAGGCGTTGGGCTTGGCGGCGCCGAGCACCGCGTAGCCGATGAGCGCCGCGGCGACAGCGTCGAGCAAGAGATTATTACCCGAGGCGATGTCGCCGCGTCCAAGCCGGGCGGCGAGCAAAATCCCGCCGATCGAGGCAAAAACTCCCGAAATGACGTAGGCCCAGATCTTGTATGCCTTGACAGGCGCGCCGGCGAGTTCGGCTGCGCGTTCGTTCGACCCGACCGCATACATCATGCGGCCGAAGCGGGTGTATTCGAGAAAGAACCAGATCAGCACCGCGAGCACGACCAGCACCACCACGGAGACTGGGATCAGGCTCGGGATGAAGAAATCGATGCGGTGGCGGCCAAGCGCCAAAAACGCCTCGCTGAACTTGCCGTTGGCGACCGAGCCGTCGGGCATGGTCATGCCGGTGGCGATCGAGCGGCCCTCGGTCGGGATGCGCTGCAGGCCGAGCAGCAAAAACATCATGCCGAGCGTCGCCAGCAGGTCGGGCACGCGCATATAGACGATCAGCCAGCCGTTGATCAGACCGACGACCACGCCGATGAACAGGCAGGCGATGACGGCGACGATGGCGTTCTGCTCCAGCACCACCATGGCGTAGGACGCCGCCATCATGGCGCTGGTGGCGACCGAGCCGATCGACAGGTCGAAGCCGCCGACAACCAGCGTCGCAGTGACGCCGAGCGCCAGCACGCCGGTAATCGCCACCGACTGGAAGATGAAGACCGCGCTTTGCGGCGAGGCGAAGCCGTCGGCGGCGATCGCGAAATAGGCGATCAACCCGACAAGCAGGACGATGAAACCATAGCGGATGGCATAGTCGCGCAATGTCATCGAACGCTCCCGCGCTGTTGCCCTCTCCGCCAAACTGGAACTCATGCCTGCACTCCAAATCTCGTCATCCGAACCTCACGCCGCGCTGGTGAGCGGCCCGCCGGCCACTTCCGCCAGCAGCCGGTCGAGGTCGATGTCGGCGTTCCTGTGCTCGCCGACGATCGTCTGTTCCGACATCACCAGGATGCGGTCGGCGGTCTCCAGCGCCTCGTCGAGCTCGGTGACGAAGATGAGCGTGGCGCGGCCGTCGGCGCTTGCCCTCAGCTTGGCTGCGATGTCGCGCCTTGCCGAGATGTCGACGCCCTGGAACGGCTCGTCGAGGATGAACAGGCGCGAGGCCTGCGACATCCAGCGCGCCACCATCACTTTCTGCTGGTTGCCGCCCGACAACGCCGAGAGCTCGTCCTTCTCGGAGCGGCAGACGATGCCGAGCTCGTCGATCTGGCGGCGCGCGGCAGCCCTTTCTGCGCGCTTCTTCATGACGCCGAAGCCCGACATGCGCCTGAGGAACGGCAGGCTGATGTTGCGCTCGATGTTGAAGCCGCCGACGATGCCGCTCATCGCCCGATCCTTGGCGACAAGGAAGACCCCGGCGGCGATCGCCTCGCGCGCCGATCGCGGAGCATAGGGCTTGCCGTCCATATGCATGGTGCCGGCGAGCGGCCTGCGCACGCCGAACAAGGTTTCGGCAAGCGCTGTCTTGCCGACGCCGACGAGGCCGGTGACCGCCACCACCTCCCCGGCGCCGAGCGTCATCGAGATCGGTTTCGCACCTTGCGCAAGTTGCAGGCCTTCGGCGGCGAAGACCGCGCGCGCCGAGCTTCTCGCGACGACCCGGTCGAGCAGGATTTTGCGGCCGAGCATGGCGTTGACAGCGCCCTCATAGTCGAGCGGCTTCTGGTCGAAGACGCCGGAAATGACGCCGTCGCGCATCGAGACGATGCGGTCGGCCAGCCGCCTGATGTCGGACATGCGGTGCGAGATGTAGAGGATGGCGACCCCATGCCCGCGCAGCCGGTCGATCAACGAAAACAGCCTGTCGGCCTCGGCGCTCGACAGCGAGGAGGTCGGCTCGTCGAGGATCAGCACTTTCGGCCGGTGCGCCATGGCCCGCGCAATCGCCACCATCTGCCGGTCGGCGAGCGAGAGGTCGGCGACACGCGCCCTGAGGTCGAGCGCCAGGCCCATGCGGTCGGCGACGGCCCTGGCTTCGGCGCGGACGTTGCTCGGCTTGAACAAAACCGTGGCGCCTTTGCCGCTCAGCCTATCCAGCGTCAGATTGGTAGCGACGTCGAGATCGCCCACCACGCCATCATTGATGTTCTGATGCACGGTGACGACGCCGGCGCGGATCGCTTCGGCGGGGGTCTGCGGGTTAAAGGCCATGCCGGCGAGCCGCATCGTGCCGCCGCTGCGCTCGTAGACGCCGCTGATGATCTTGACCAGGGTGGATTTGCCGGCGCCGTTGGCGCCCATCAGCACCGTCACCTCGCCCGAATGCAGTTCGAGCGAGATGCCGCCAAGCACCTCGTTCTGGCCAAAGGATTTCCTCAGGCCCTCCACACGGAACACGGCATCTGCGCCCATTCGTTCCTCCCTGACCTGTGACGCTATGGGCTACATCGGCAATTGTCAACACGATTGACATTTGCCAGAGCGCTTCCTAGCTTGGCCCCGCCGCCGTGGCTCCGCTATCGTTGGAGACCACGAGCAGGAGGGGAGAGAATGACCGGGACGAAGCCGTTCGAAGCATTGTCGGTGGAGACGCTGCCGAAGCGCCTTGGCGAGAACGCGGCGCTGAGCGAGCGCATCGGCAAGGATGCGAGCCGCTGGAAAGTACGCGAGGTCGGCGACGGCAATTTGAACCTCGTCTTCATCGTCGAAGGCGACAAGGGCGCGGCGGTGGTGAAGCAGGCGCTGCCCTATGTGCGGCTGGTCGGCGACAGCTGGCCGCTGCCGCTGAAGCGCTCTTTCTTCGAATATCATGCGCTGACAAGGCAAGAGCGCCGAGCGCCCGGCTCGGTGCCGGCGATCTACCATTTCGACGAGGGCCAGGCGCTCATCGTCATGGAGTATCTGGCGCCGCCGCACATCATCCTGCGGCGCGCGCTTATCGACGGCCGTGAACTGCCGAACATCGCGCGCGACATCGGCCTGTTCATGGCCCGAACTCTGTTCCGCGGCTCGGACCTGTCTATGGTGACAAAGGAGCGCAAGGCCGACCTCGCGCTGTTCGCCGACAATGTCGAGCTCTGCGACATCACCGAGAACCTGGTGTTTTCCGATCCCTATTTCGATGCCGAGATGAACCGGCACACCAGCCCGCAGCTCGACGGCCTGGTGGCCGAACTGCGCGCCGACCGCGACCTCAAGGTCGAGGCGCAGCGGCTGAAGCACCTCTTTGCCGCAAATGCCGAGACGCTGCTGCATGGCGACCTGCATTCGGGCTCGATCATGGTGACCGACACCGAGACCCGGATGATCGATCCGGAATTCGCCTTCTACGGCCCGATCGCTTTCGATGTCGGCATGCTGCTCGCCAATTTCTGGATGGCCTTCTTCTCGCAGCGCGGCCACGAGGAGAACGGCAGCCGCGACTCGATGCGCGCTTACCTGCTGAACGTCACGGCCGAGACCTGGGCTATCTTCCGCGCCGAGTTCTCGCAACTGTGGCGCACCGAGCGCACCGGCATGCTCTACCACAGAAGCCTGTTCGAGGATCAGGGCGACCGGCTCGCGGCCGAACAGGCGCTCGACCACGTGCTCTCCGGCATCTGGACCGACCTGCTCGGCTTTGCCGGCATCGAGGTGCACCGGCGCATCCTCGGCCTCGCCCACAATGCCGATTTCGAGACCATTGCCGATGCCGACCTGCGCGCCAGATGTGAGGCCAAGGCTTTGCGCTTCGGCCGCCACATCGCCGTCAATCGGCGCCAGATCCACAGCATCGACGAGGTCAACACTCTGGCCGCGCTGATTGAACAGGAGAGCAGAATTTGAACGTCGGCGAGCGCCACTACCGCACCATCTGGCTGAGCGACGACAAGCGTTCGGTCGAGATCATCGACCAGCGCTGGCTGCCGCATGAGTTCCGCATCGAAAAGATTGGAACCGTCGCCGGCATCGCCACCGCGATCCGCGACATGTGGGTGCGCGGCGCGCCGCTGATCGGCGTCACCGCCGCCTACGGCGTTGCCATCCAGATGACCGACGATGCCTCGGACGAAGCGCTCGACGCCGTATGGGAGACGCTGCACAAGACGCGGCCGACCGCGATCAACCTGCGCTGGGCGCTGGACGAGATGCGGCGTTTCTTGAAACCGCTCGCGCCGGAACAGCGCGCCGGGGCGGCCTACCGGCGGGCGGCCGAGATCGCCGACGAGGATGTCGGGCTGAACCGCGCCATCGGCGAGAACGGGCTTGCGATCATCAAACAGATCGCGGCACGCAAAAAGCCAGGCGAGACCGTCAACATCCTCACCCATTGCAATGCAGGCTGGCTGGCGACGGTCGACTACGGCACCGCCACCGCGCCGATCTATCTGGCGACCGAGGCCGGCATTCCGGTGCATGTCTATGTCGACGAGACGAGGCCGCGCAACCAGGGCGCCCAGCTCACCGCCTGGGAGATGGCCGGCCACGGCGTACCGCACACGCTGATCGTCGACAATGCCGGCGGCCATCTGATGCAGCATGGCGACATCGACATGGTGATCGTCGGCACCGACCGCACGACGGCCAATGGCGACGTCTGCAACAAGATCGGCACCTATCTCAAGGCTTTAGCCGCCGCCGACAACGACGTGCCCTTCTATGTCGCGCTCCCCTCGCCCACCATCGACTGGACGGTAGCCGACGGGCTCGCCGAGATCCCGATCGAGGAGCGCTCCGGCGACGAGGTTTCGCTGGTCTGGGGCAAGACGGCCGACGGCAAGGTCGCGCAGGTGCGTGTCTCGCCCGACGCGACGCCGGCGGCAAACCCCGCCTTCGACGTGACGCCGGCGCGGCTGGTCACCGGCCTGATCACCGAGCGCGGCGTGGCCAAGGCTTCTCGCGAGGGACTGAAAGCGATGTTTCCAGAGCGGGGGTAATTAGCTGATCTCCCCCCTTGTGGGGGAGATGTCCGGCAGGACAGAGGGGGGCGCTGTCCCGCCAGCGTATCAATGCTTGGGTTCCTCTCCCCCGCCAAAGGCGGGGGAGAGGTGTCCGCGAATCGGACGGAGAGGGGGCCCTTCGTAGGGCGCGGCTTTCCCCCTCTCCGTCTCGGCTTCGCCGAGCCACCTCTCTCCCACCTGCGTGGGGGCGAGGAATTGATCCTGCAACGTCGTGATCCTTCGCGCCCCCCTCTGCCCTGCCGGGCATCTCCCCCACAAGGGGGAGATTGGCTAACCATCGACGCCAATTGACAGCACGCCTCTCCTCTTCCATACAGACCGCGTTAAGTTCTCAGGGCGGGGTGAAAGTCCCCACCGGCGGTAAGAGCTTCGGCTCAAGCCCGCGAGCGCCTTCCGGCAACGGAAGGGTCAGCAGATCCGGTGCGATTCCGGAGCCGACGGTTAAAGTCCGGATGGAAGAGAACGTACGTGAGGACGGCCCGCTTACGCGGGCCGGTTTTTGCGTCGTGCGTCCTGATTCTGGTTCGAAACGGAAGGAAGGACCCATGAATCAGCATTTCCCCAAAGACCAACAATACCGCCGCATCGCCGTCATCCGGGCGCGCTGGCACGCAGATATCGTCGACCAGTGCGTGACGGCCTTCGAGGCGGAGCTTGCGGCGCTCGGCGGCTTCACCGTCGAGATCTTCGACGTGCCGGGCGCCTACGAGATCCCGCTGCATGCCAAGACGCTCGCCGAAACCGGCCGCTACGCCGCGATCCTCGGCACCGCCTTTGTCGTCAATGGCGGCATCTACCGGCACGACTTCGTCGCCGGCGCCGTTATCGACGGCATGATGAATGTGCAGCTTGCGACCGGCGTGCCGGTGCTCTCGGCCGTGCTCACGCCACACAATTTTCACGATAGCGCCGAGCACCACCGCTTCTTCCACGAGCATTTTCAGGTGAAGGGCAAGGAAGCGGCGAAAGCCTGCGTCGAGATCCTCGCCGCGCGCGCACGCATCGCCGCCTGAAACAGGGGTGCCGGGCGGGAATCCCGCCCCGGCGTTCCATCCTGCTTACAGCTTCAGATCGAAGTTGATCTTGAAGGTGTGGCCTTGGGCGTCCTTGGCGATCTGGCCGGAATAGGACGCGCCGAGCGTTGCCTTGGGCGATAGGAACACATCGAAACCGGCCTCCAGCGCCAACGCGTCCCTGGCGATCGGCACACCGGCGCTGGCGAAGGATGCTCCGGTGTTGAAGGTAAGCGTCGTCGCCGGTTGAACATCGCCATAGGCGTGCTGCCAGCCCAGCATGCCATGCAAGGCGGTCATGCCCGTGCCGAACCGGGTCGAGGCGCGCAAGCCGAGCGTCGAGAAGGTGTTTTCGCTCGACGCTCCCTGGCTGGCCAAAGCCGACGTGGCGCCGCCACTCTCGGCAAAGCCATTGGCGTCCAAATGGACATAGGCCAGATTGGCAAAGGGTTCGAAAGCGCCCAGGCTTGTATCGAACTTGTAGGCGAGCTCGCTGAAAGCTTGCGCCGTCTCTGCCCTGTAGTCCGCCGACAACTGTTCGCTGAAGGCCGGGAAGACGACATTGCGCCTTGTGTCGATGTCGTGCCAGCCGTAGATCGCGCCGGCCCGGAAGCCGAGAGCGCCCCATTGCGTGCCGGCATAGAGGCCGAGATCGTAATTGTCGCTTGAGCCGGAGGAGGCGCGGTCCGCGACATCGAAGGTGGTGCGGCTGTAACCGCCGAGCAGGCCCAGCCGCCAGCTTCCGACCGGGATATCCGCGCCGCCGACGAAGCCGGCCGTCTTGCGATCGAAACCGGCGGCATCGCCCGAGCCGTTCACGTCGCCCGTCATGGCGAGCGCTTCGCTCCAGACCACGATGCCGTCGGCCGTGGCGGGCGCGGCATGCACGCCGCTGGCATCGATGGCGGCGGTGGTCAAGGACACGTCGTCCGCATCGAAGGCCGAGCGGAGCCGGCGGTTTGCCGAATCCCGCGCGAAGCGGCTGTCGTCGACGAGCGCGCCCATGATGTCGGCATGCACTTCGCCCGAAAGCGCGTTTCCGTAGGGCCGCAGATAGCGGTAGAAGCCGACGGCCTCCTGGTCGGGGTCTCCTTCCAGCGCTTCGCGGTTGAGGATGTACATCGACCAGCCGTCCTTGGTCATGTTGAAGGAAAGACCTTCGACCTCCTGCTCGCGGTCGAGCTTCAGGTTGCCCAGATTCTCGACTTCACCGGTCTTCAAATTCGCCCGGTAGATGATCTTGTCGTCATTGTCGGTGGAAAAATACATCCAGCCGTCGAGCAGCTTGCCGCCCTGCGCCTGGTCGATCGTATGGGACAGCGGGATGTATTCCTTAAAGCTCCAGTCGGCGAGATTGTAGACCGCTATTTCCGTCGCGTTTTCATAGGCCATTCCATAGCCGAGCCCGTTCTTGGCATCGACGGCCACCCAGCTGGCGATGTCGTGGATGCCGTGCGGCGGATTGAGCGCAAAGGCCTGGCCGGTAAAGCTCAGGTCGCTGGCGCGGTAGACGGCGAAGACGGGGTTTTCATATTTGCCGCCGGTAACCGGGTCGCGCTGGCTGGAGTCGAGCGAGATGTAGAGAAGCCCGTCGGCGTAGTCGATGTCACCGATATGGTTGAGCCCGATGTCGGAATATTGGGACGGAAGCTTGAGGACACCGGGAATGGCCGGCGAGACCCGCAGGCTGGGGTTATAGTTCTTGTCGGTGCGCTCCAGCACGTTGGTGCCGGAGAAGTACCAGTTCGTTCCGTCCGTCGTCACGCCCTGCTGCTTGGAGGTGATCGCGTCGCCCGTGAAGGTGGTCTTCTCGACCATGATCCACGGTTCGACGGCAAAAGCCGGCGCCGATGCCATGACGAGAGCCCCCGACATAAGGAGACAGGAGGCCGTGGCTTTGGGGATTAAAGCTACGGCCGTTTGCTTTGCGGCGGCCTGGCCGGCGCGGTCAATCATCGAAGACATTCTGTCGCGTTCCTGTTGTATGGCTCGCTCGACCAATTGCGCGCGCACGACATCGACCGACGACGGGAGGCTCCGCCGGCGATATCAGAACCCGGATTTTTGTGGTTCTTCAGGTGCTGTTGCGCGGTATTTTGTCGATCGGCTCTGGCTGCTTGTTCAACGATGTGCTTCCTAGGGGGAGCGCGTGACAATCATATGAATAATGGGAATAGTATGAAGATTAATGCCGGCCGCCCGCGGACCCTCCGGATGACGCCGTACATGGCGGGTTCGTCGCATACCGGGCTGCACGGCAGACTGCTCAACGAGATCGGCCAGAGCATCGTCAGCGGCGACTTCACGCCCGGCGACCAGTTGCCGAACGGCGACGACTGGAGCGCCTCCTATGGCGCGAGCCGCACCGGCCTGCGCGAGGTGGTCAAGGTCCTGGCAGGCAAAGGCATGGTGGAGATGCGCCCCCGGACCGGAACGCGCGTGCGCCCGCGCAAGGACTGGAATTTCCTCGATCCCGACGTGCTGATGTGGCGGTTCGGACCGAGGGCGACGGCTGAGGATGCGCGCTCCCTGTTCGAGCTGCGCCGCGCCATCGAGCCGATGGCAGGGGCGTTGGCGGCGGAGCGTGCCACGCCTGAGCAGATCGCCGAACTGTGGGCAATTCTCGACGAGATGGAGAAGGCCGGCGACGACGGCGAACGCTTCGCCATACCGGACCTCGCCTTCCATCAATCGATCCTGCACATGTCCGGAAACGAGCTGATCGGCTCGCTGGCGGCCTTGATCGAAACGGCGCTGGTGATCAGCTTCCGGCTTTCGGACGACAATCCGGCAGGCCAGAGCCATTCGCTGAGGCTGCATCAGGAGATCGCCGAGAACATCGAGAAGCGCGACCCGGCCGCCACCAGCAAGGCGCTGATCGTCCTGCTGGACGGAGCGGAAGAGGACGTGCGGCTGTCGCTCGCGGCCAGGCAGGGCGGCCGGAAATAGCGCCCGCGCGCCTCCTACAGGCTGTAACAAGAATTGCGCCGTGCAAGTCTGCGGGCTGTTGCGGTCCGGCCGGATTCCGGCCAGAAGCATCCGGGGCCGGCCGACGAGCGGACGGCCCTCGAACACGGCTCGACACCAGATACGGGAGACTATTGGGTGGCTCGCATCACACTGAGACAATTGCTCGACCATGCCGCCGAACACGGCTATGGCGTGCCTGCCTTCAACATGAACAATATGGAACAGGGGCTCGCCATCATGGAGGCGGCCGAGGAGACCAAGTCGCCGGTCATCCTGCAGGCCAGCCGCGGCGCGCGTGCCTATGCCAACGACGTGGTGCTGGCCAAGTTGATCGACGCGCTGGTCGAGATCCACCCCGACATCCCGGTCTGCATGCATCTCGACCACGGCAACAACGAAGCCACCTGCGTCACCGCGATCCAGTACGGCTTCACCTCGGTGATGATGGACGGCTCGCTGAAGGAGGACGGCAAGTCGCCGGCCGACTACGCCTATAATTCCGGCATCACCCGGCGCGTCGTCGACATGGCGCATTGGGGCGGCGTTTCGGTGGAGGGCGAGATCGGCGTGCTCGGCTCGCTGGAGAGCGGCGGCGGCGAGCAGGAAGACGGCCACGGCGTCGAAGGCGCGATCAGCCACGACCAGCTTTTGACCGACCCGGTGCAAGCCGAGCAGTTCGTGCGCGACACCCATGTCGATGCGCTGGCCGTCGCCATGGGCACCAGCCACGGCGCCTACAAGTTCTCGCGCAAGCCGGACGGCGCGGTGCTGGCGATGAACGTGATCGAGGAGATCCACCGCCGCCTGCCCAATATGCATCTCGTCATGCACGGCTCGTCCTCGGTGCCGGAGGAATTGCAGGAGATCATCAACAAATATGGCGGCCAGATGAAGCCGACCTGGGGCGTGCCGGTCGAGGAGATCCAACGCGGCATCAAGCACGGCGTGCGCAAGATCAACATCGACACCGACAACCGCATGGCGCTGACCGGCGCGATCCGCAAGGTGCTGACCGAAAACCCTTCCGAGTTCGATCCGCGCAAATATCTGACGCCGGCCATGGCGGCGATGAAGAAGCTCTGCAAGGAGCGTTTCGAGCAATTCGGCACCGCCGGCAACGCGCCGAAGATCAAGCCGATCCCCTTGGCGGACATGGCCAAGCGCTACAAGTCGGGCAGCCTCGACCCGAAATTCGGCTAAGCCATCAGCTCCCGCGACCGGCTGAACCCGGTCGCGGGAGCCAAATCCGGCGGAACTTCATGCCGGCAAATCGGTTCCTGTTCTGACACCTCCCGTGCCCATCCGCTGGGAAGGAGCTGATCATGAGCAAGGATCGCGACGAGGAAGGTCCGGTCTTTTCCGGACAGGACGCGCGACAGGGCGAGATCATCCTGCGCACGCGCGCAAGGCGCATCATCTTCATTGCCGGACTGGTCGGCATCGTCGTGCTGGCACTGGTGCTGAGCATCGTCGTCCGATGACGGCTGTTGGTTGGTGGCAGGCACGCCAAGGAACCAACCGCGCCAAGCCAAGTTGAACAGTCCAGATGCAATGGAGGGCGCTGCTGCGCCGCCGTCACGGATGTACGAGCCGCTTTGCTGCGACATGCCGCTTCATCCGACCTGGCCGGATCTCGTCATCCGGCTGTTGCTCACACTGCTCGCAGGTTTCCTAATCGGCTTGAACCGCGAGGCGCGCGGCCATTCCGCCGGGCTGCGGACCACCATCCTGGTCGGGCTGGCGGCTTGCGTCGCCATGGTCCAGGCCAACATGCTGCTCGATGTGTCCGGCAAGGGGCCGGACTCCTTCGTGCGCATGGATGTGATGCGCTTCGCGCTCGGCGTGCTCACCGGCGTCGGCTTCATCGGCGGCGGCGCCATCCTGAGGCGCGGCGATCTCGTCACCGGCGTCACCACCGCCGCCACGATGTGGATCATGACGATGATCGGGCTGGCCTTCGGCGGCGGCCAGTTCGGCCTCGGCGCGATCGCGACGGTGCTGACCCTGGTGACGCTGCAGGCGTTGAAATGGGTCGATCTCAAGATCCCGCGCAACCACAAGGCGGTCCTTTCGGTTTCATGGCCGAAGAGTTCGCCGCCCGACATCGGGGACATGGTACGACCGCTCGGCTACGACGCACGCTTCGTCGGCATGGAGCACGATCCCGATCGCAACCGCTTCGTGTTTTCCTTCAATGTTCAGTGGAAGCAGCCGGACGCGGTCGAGCCTTCGACGGACGTGCTGGCGGTGGTTGCCGAGCATTGCGCGGTCGAGCGCTTCGAGGTGACCGGCGAGAAGCCGTTCTGAGAGACGCCGGCATACGTGTCCGAGAGATTCGGGCCTAAAGCGCGTCGCGCTGAAACGGATTCAGGCGACGCGCTTTAAGTCTTCGTTTTGATGCATGTCGTTCTCCCAACACCGCTGCACACTTTGGGCGACATGCATTAGGCCCCCCGCAAGAACTCGATGACCATCGCCGCTGTCCAGGTGAAGCGGCCGCCGCCGAGCGGTTCTCCGGTGAGCGGGTCGTAATATTCGGCAAAGCCGCTTTCGGTGATCAGGTCGAGACTGGAACGGGTGATACGCCGAGCGACTTCGGCGTGACCGGCTGCGAGAAGGCCGTCGGCGATCATGTAGTTCACCACCAGCCAGACCGGGCCGCGCCAGTAGCGTTTGGCGTCGAAGCGCGGATCGTCGGGATCGTGCGAAGGGACGATGTGGCGCGCCTTGCCGGCGAGGCGCTCGACAGTTGCGGCGATCGCGGCCGCGCGCGCCTCCGGGATGGCGGCGAAGGCCGGCAGGATGCCGCCGACGGAGGCGCTGTCGACGAGCTTGCCGGTGATGCGGTCGAGGCAGAGGTATTGGCCATGCGCCTCGCTCCACAGCCGCCCCATCGCGGCAATGCCCTTTTCGGCGCGGGCGCGGTTGGCGGCGGCAATCCCGGTCTCGCCCAGCGCCTCGGCAAGATCGGCAAGGTCGGCCGCGGCGCGAATCAGAATGGCGTTGAAGCCGGGGTCGACGATCTGGAGTGGCGACGCGTCGTGCAGCCTGGCATTGTCCCAGTCCAACCCGCGAAAATGCTGCACCAGCCAGAGATAGCGGTCGTATTGCGCCTTGGTCGGACGGTGCGCCGGGTCGGCATGCAGGACGTCGCGGCGGGTGTAAGGCTCGACGCCTTCGGTCGGCACGCGCTCGAAGGCTTCGTCCCAGTCGATGGAGTTGTCGCGGCCGGACTCCCAGGGGTGGATGATCGCGACCAGCCCTTCACCCTTGGGGTCGCGGTTCTCATAGAACCACCGGTGCCAAGCGTCGATCCTGGGAAGCAGTCCCCGCGCCCGCTCCGCGGCAAGTTTCTTGTCGCGCGCCCGAACGAACAGACGGCGCACGGCAAAGCCGGCGACGGCCGGCTGGGTGATGCCGGAAGTGGCGGTGGGGCGGCCGGTCCGCCAGACCTCCGGTCCGGGGAAATAGCCATCGTTCCAGACATGGAAGACGATGTGCGGCACCATGCCGTCGGGCCATTGATGCGCGAACAAGGTCTCGATCTCGGTCCAGGCGCGAGCCTCGTCGTAATGGGCGAGGCCGAGCGCCGTCAGGCAGGAATCCCAATTCCACTGGAACGGGTAGAGGCCCTTCGTCGGGATGGTGTAGTCGCCGTGGTCGTTTTCCCTCAGCACCTCGACGGCGCGGGCAATGATGTCTTGGGCGGCGGATGCGGTCATGGCGGCGTCGGGTCTTTCAGAGGGCATTTGTCGTTTCGGGATCGAACCAGCGGATGCGGTCCGGCTTGGGGGCGAGCCGCAGGCGGTCGCCCACGGCAACCGTGGCGCCGGACTCCAGCACGGCGCGGAACAGTCCGCCCTCGACATCGCAGGTGACCAGCGTGTGCGGTCCGAGCGGCTCGATGACGCGCACGGTGGCGGGCAGGCCTTTGTCGCCGGCGTCGACATCCTCAGGGCGGATGGCGAATTCGATTTTCTGCCGGTCCGCTTTCGGACCAGCCAACTTCAGCCCTGCGACGCTCCAGCTGCCATTCCCGGCCTTAGACGCAGGCAGGAAATTCATCGGCGGGTTGCCGATGAAGGAGCCGACGAAGCGAGCGGCCGGATTGCGGTAGACCTCGACCGGCGACGCCGCCTGGACGATGCGGCCCTGATGCATGACGGCGATGCGGTCGGCGAGGCTCATCGCCTCGACCTGGTCGTGCGTGACGTAGATTGTGGTGGTCTTCGATGCGGCAAGCACGCCCTTGAGCTCGGCGCGCATCTCCAGCCGCAGCAGCGCGTCGAGGTTCGACAGCGGCTCGTCCATCAGGATGACATGCGGTTCCATGGCCAGCGCGCGGGCGACCGCGACGCGCTGGCGCTGGCCGCCGGACAGCTGGCCGGAATAGCGCTTCAAAAGCTGCTCGATATGCATCAGCTCGGCGGTGCGGTTGACGCGGCGCTCGACGTCGGCCTGCGGCAGCTTCTTCATGCGCAGGCCGAAGGCGATGTTTTCGAACACCGTCAAATGCGGGAAGACGGCATAGTTCTGGAACACCATGGCGATGCCGCGGTCGCGCGGCGGCAGATGGTCGATCCGGCGGCCGCCGATCCAGACCTCGCCCTGGCTCGGGCTTTCCAGCCCGGCGACGATCCTGAGCAGCGTGGTCTTGCCGCAGCCGGAAGCGCCGAGCAGCACCATGAATTCCTGGTCGGCGATATTGAGGTCGACCTGGTGCAGCGCGGTGAAGCCGCCGAAGCGCTTGGCCACCCCCTTGATGGCGATCTCAGCCATGCGCGTTCTCCCTGCCCTCAGTCATCGGTTGGCGATCCCCCACATGGCGAACAGGTATTTCCTGACGGCGAAGATGAAGATCAGCGCCGGCACGACCAGCGCCGCGCCGCCGGCGAATTTGAGATAAAGCGGTGACTCGCCGAGGCTCTGCAGCAGGAAGGCGGTCAGCGTGCGGTTCTCGATGGTGAGCACGGCGGCGGCGAACACTTCGTTCCACGAGATGGTGAAGGCGAATACAGCCGAGGCGGCAATGCCGGGCAGCGCGAGCGGCAGGATGACCTTGCGAAAGGCCTCCAACCTAGTGCAGCCGAGCGTCCAGGCCGCCTCCTCGAGCTCGACCGGGATGCCCGAGAACAGCGAGAAGGTGATGAGCACCGCGAAGGGCAGCGCCAGCGTGGAATGCACCAGCGCCAGGCCGATCGCGGTGTCGTCGAGGCCGGTGCGGATGAACATCACCGCCAGCGGCAGCGCAAGCAGCGGCAGCGGGAAGGCGCGGGTCATCAGCACCAGGAAACGGAACGTGCCCTTGCCCGGAAAATCGAAACGCGACAGCGCGTAGCCGGCCGGCGCGCCGAAGCCGATGGACAGGATCATCGTCAGCGTGGCCACGAGCACCGAATTCCACAGCGCCCTGGCGACGCCGGCGAAGTTGATGAAGAAGGACAGGCTGCCGACATCGAAGGACGGGAAGAAGCGCTTGGGAAAGCCGGTCACCTCTTCCGGCGACGACAGCGCGTTGACGATCAAAAGGTAGATCGGCAGCAGCACCCAGACGCAGAGCAGGATGACGGTGGCGACGAGCAGCCAGCCGCCGGCCTTGCGCGTATCGGCGACCGGAACGGCCGACGCTTCGGCGACGGCGCTCATATGCGCGCCTCCTTGGGCACACGCAGCACTCTGAGGAAAAACAGCGTGAAGCCGATCGAGATGGCGAGGATGAGCAGCGCCGACGCAGCGGCGACGTTGCGGTCCTGCAGCGTGAACTGCCAGTTGTAGGTTTCGCCCATCAGCACCGGCAAGTTCGTTCCGCCAAGAGCCGCGACCACGGCGAAGACCTCGAAGGCGAGGATGACGCGCAGGATGATCGCCGTCTGCAGGCTGGGGCGGAGCAGCGGCAGGGTGATGCGGACGAAGCGCTTCCACGGGCCGGCGCCGAACACCTCCGCCGCCTCGTAGTATTCCTTGGGGATCAGCCCCATGCCGGCGACCAGGATGACCATCATGATCGCGGTGGCGCGCCAGATCTCGGCCAGGACGACGGCGATGAAGATGGTGAGCTTGCTCTGGTAGCCGAGGAACATGATCGGCCGGTCTACGATGCCAAGGCTGGAGAGCAGTGTGTTGAGGAAGCCGGACTGGTCGAAGATAGCGAGCCAGATAAGGCCGGCGGCTAGGTCGGAAATGCCGAGCGGGATGGCGAAGATGTAAAGTGCTGCACTGCGCCCGCTCTCCAGGCGCGACACCACGCTCGCCATCAACAGCGCCATGGCGAGCTGGATCGGCACGACGATGGCCGCAAGCAGCAGCGTGTTGCGGACGGTGACTGGAAACTTCCAGCTGCCGGCCATGGTGCGGAAATTGTCGAGGGTGAAGGCGCCGTCGCGGGTCACCGCCTCCAATGCGACGAGCACAAACGGATAGAGGAAGAAGACGCACAGGAACAGCGTCGCCGGCATCAGCAGCAGATAGGGCAGAGCCTTGCCGTTCATGGTGTTTGTCCTTGCGCGCTGCGGTCAAGGTTCGCGGTCCGGGCGCCCGGAGCGCAACAAACTCCGGGCGCCCCCTCGGGAGGATCGGTCAGTCTACCGGGCAGGCCCCTTCGGACGGCTTGTCGGGTGCCCAGCACGGCGCCTTGGCCTGGTCGATGATCGCCTTGAGCGCGGCCGCCTGCTCTTCGAGCACGCCATGCACATCCTCGCCGCCGAGCACGATGCGCTCGAAGCTGTCGGTGTAGACCTGGTTGAACTTGCCGCCGACGTCGCCGAGTCCCATCGGCGGCAGCGCCGGCAGGGCATCCGGCGCGCTGGTCATGGCGGCGATCACCGGCGCGAAGGCCTTCACCGAGGCTGGCACGTCGTCGGGCAGCTTGACATCGACCACAGGGAAGAAATTGGTCGCCTTCAGCGTCGCGATCTGCGTTTCCGGCTTCAGCATATAGGCGACCAGCGCTTTGGCCTTGTCGACGTCGGGCGAGGTCTTCGGAATGGCGACGCCGGCCACCACCGGCATGAAGCCTCGGCCGGCGGGACCGGCCGGCGCCGGGAAGGCGACGAACTCGTCGGGCTTCTGGTTGAAGGCATCGGCGAGGCGGGCAACGTGGTCGAAGGCCACCCAGACTTCACCCGACAGCAGCGGCTCCTGCATGAAGGCGTAGTTGGTCGAATTCGGGTTGGTGTACTGCCAAAGCTCCTTGAACTTGTTCCACGCGGTCTCTGCCTCGGCCGAGCGGAACTTGGTCACCATCGAGCCGGTGTAGGACGGATAGAGGAAGCCCTCGAAGAAGCGGTGCTTCAACCCCTTGGGACCGGCCGGAAAGCCGAATTTCGGCGAGCCGGTCTTTTCGGCGATGTTCTTCGACCATTCGATCAGCTGGTCGTAGGTGATGGTGTTGAGATCGACGCCCGGCGGCAGATATTGCAGCGCCTGCTTGTTGGCCGCCATCAGATAGGTGGCCTGCATCCATGGCAGGTATTTTTGTTCGCCGGTGCCGAGCATGCCGAGCTTCTTGTAGGCGTCGTTGACCTTTGCCCCTGCGACATCGACGCCGGACAGGTCGACAAGGCTGGCGCCGACGGTGGAGAAGTCGCCATGCAGGCCACCCAGCAGGCCGATGGTTCCGGAACCGGCCTGCAATTCGGCCTGCAGGCGAGTGAGCCAGGGGCCGTCCTCGGCGACCTGATAGTCGACCTGGCCGTCGAAGCCCTTCAGCACCTCGTCGCGCATCTTCTGCGTCTCTTCGACCGGGCGCGCCTGCGTCGACCAGAACAGCACCTGCTGGGCGCTGGCGCCCCCGACGGCAAGCGACAGCGCCAGCGCGGCACCCGCCAGTTTGTTCAACATGATCTTCATGCTCTTCCTCCCTGGGTAGGCGCCGTCATGCCGGCGTCAGCTTCTCGTTTTTGGTGCGGGTCCATGGCTTGCCCTTGGCACCAGCGTCGGCCGGATCAGTCGGGTCAGCGGCTCGGCCGGCTTGTCGGCGATGACGGTGAGCAGCATGTCGGCGATCTCGCGCGCGCATTGGCGGATCAAGGCGTCGAAAGTGGTGAGGCCCGGCGGCGCATAGGCCGAGGCGACGACATTGTCGAAGCCGATGAGGGAGAGGTCGCGCGGCACATTGAGGCCGGCGCGTGCCGCCTCCTCCATCACCGTCAGCGCCAGCTCGTCGAACAGGGCGATGATCGCGGTCGGCCGATCGGGCCCGTGCAGCATCCGGTTGACAGCCTGAATGCGGGCGCCACGATCGAAGCGCGGCGCGGTCGCCACATCGAGCCGCACCGACGGGTCGCCGCGGCGGGCAATCGCGGCGGCGAGACCATCCTGCCGCAAATGCCGGAACGTCATCGGCTCGGAAATCGTCACCAGGCCGAAATGGCGGTGGCCGAGATCATAAAGCATGTCGAAGGCTTCACCGAAGGCGTGCGCACCGTCAGTGTCGAGCCAGTTATAGGCAAAGTCGCTATCGAGCAGCCGACCGTGGGCGACGAAGGGAAAGCCGCGCCGGCGCAGATAGGCGAGCCGCTCGTCGACCTCGGCGATCCGGGTGATGACGACGCCGTCGGCGCGCCCGGATTCGACGACATGGCGCAATACCGCGAGCTCGGCCTGGTCTTGCGCCGCCGTGGCGAGGATGAGGTCGGCGCCATGCGCCACCAGGCCTTCGCCGAGCCCGGTGACGAACTCGCCGAGGAAGGAATCGACCAGGTTGGGACCGCGGATCGGCAGCACCAGGCCGACAAAGCCGCTGCGGCCGGAAACCAGCGTGCGCGCCGCGGTGTTGGGAACGTAGCCGGCCTGGCGCGCCGCCTGGGCGACACGCTCGCGCGTCTTCAGCGCGATCTGCTGATGGCCGGCAAGCGCCCGCGACACTGTCGTGATCGACAGGCCGAGGCTGGCGGCAAGCTCCTTCAGCGTGGTGACGCGGGCCGGCAATCGTTCCTCCCGAACGCGAATGTTAAAACGCTTGTAATCGGCTTTTGCGGAATTGCAAACGTTTTAAATTTTACGCAAGCGGACTACCGCGGCGACAGGATCGCCACGCTGCCGTCTCCGAAACAGGCGGCGATGCCTAGCCGGCCTCGGCGGGAACTTCAGCTCCGCGTCCGCCGCCGGTCACCAGCGCCACCCTGCCCGTGAGGTCGAACGGCTTCGCCATCGCAGCCGCCGAGCGCGGATGCGTGTCGAGGAACCTTGCCTGCTCGCGATCGAGCAGGTGTTCGATCGTCGCCGGTTGCAAATCGGTTCTGCTGGCGGCCATCACGGCGCTGAACTCTCGACAAGGCCACCGCCAGGCGGCTCCTGATGGCGCTTGCCGCCCACCGGCTGATCGAGCAGGAGCCGAAAAGCCGCCGCTACCGGCTGGGCGCCGGCCTGTCGCGGCTGGCCCGCATCCGCGATGCGCATTTTCCGTTCGTGCGGGTGGCGGCGCCGGTGGCGCGAGAACTGTCATTGGAGACCGGCGAGACCGTGCACCTGTCGGAATTCAGCGCCGGCGCGCTGCTCACCGTGCATGTCGAACTGTCGGCCAAGGCCAACCGCGTCAATGTCGATGTCGGCCAGGTGCTGCCGCTGCACGGCACGGCCTCCGGCATCGCCTTCCTCGCCGCCTCGCGGCTGGAAGTGGTCGGCGCCTATCTCGAAAAGCCTTTGCAGGCCTTCACCGCGCATACGATGACCGGGCCGGACACGCTGGCCAAAGCCATCGCATTCGCCGCCGCCAGCGGCTATTCGCGCAGCGCGCAGGGCTATGAGGAAGGCGTGCACAGCATCGGCGCCGCGATCCTCGGCGCCGACGGCCAGCCGATCGGCGCACTGGCTATCGCCTCTCCCATCTCACGCGTCGACGACGCGGTCGCCGCCGGCCAGGGCGTGGCGGCGATCAAGGCGGCGCGACTGATCTCGGCGCGGCTGACCGGCGAGGCATGATCATCTCAGCCGTGAAGGCATGACGCCGGAGCGCTTCGTGTGCGGCTGGAGCGCGGCGAGGAGGGATTGCTCTCACCCGCGCCTCAGCCTCGATCTCCGAAATCGCGTTTGCGTGCGGGTTCAATTCCAGCGCGCATTTCTCGCGGGCGTTCAAGAGCAAGTATGATGTCGCGCCGCGGGAGTTGCGGGAGCGGGTGAGGACGGCGGTGCATTGAGTGCAACGCCGATTGCTCTGGCGGGCCTGGTTTGATCCATTCGGTCGATACAGAACTTATGACCCGAAAGTTAGACTTTCGGGGAGCTCAGTTGCTCACCCGAAAGCCGACATCGGTAGAAAGACGAAGTTCTACATATTGGCGGCGGTTGGCCGCACGATTACTTCGTTGACGTCAACGCCGTCGGGCTGATCGAGCGCAAAGCGAATCGCCCGTGCTATGGCGTCCGGCGTCAGCGACTTTTGCCGCCACTCCTTCAGAGCCGCCGCGACCTGGGGATCGCTGATATCGTCGCCGAGTTCGGTCGCGGTGACGCCGGGAGAGATAATTGTCGCGCGGATGTCATCGTGCTCCTGCCGCAGCCCTTCGGTGATCGCCCAAACAGCATATTTTGTCCCGCAGTAAACCGCAGCGGTAGGCAGCACTAGGTGAGCGCCGACCGAAGCGACATTGACGATATGTCCATTTTTCTGTGCGATGAAGCGGGGCAGCACCGCGGCGATCCCGTTCAGCACACCACCGATATTGACGTCTATCATCCGAGACCATTCATCGCGCTTGAGTGAGGCAAGTGGCGATAGGGGCATCACGCCGGCATTGTTGACGAGCGCATCGATTTGCCCAAACTCCGCATGAGCGGCGTCGGCAAAGGCGTTGAAGTTCGCCGCGTCCGTCACGTCCAGCTCGCGCCATGCGACCCTGTCGCCGATTTCCTTGGCCAGTACCTTGAGCCGCTCGGCGCGGCGGGCTCCGATGAGCAGTCTGGCACCCGCCGCGGCAAGCTCTCGAACCGTCGCTTCGCCGATGCCGCTCGAGGCCCCAGTAACAAGTACAACCTTGTCTTTCAGTCCCGTCATGATCGTTCCTTTCGCTTACGATGACCGGACGCAAAGTGGCGCTGCGCGGGCTGGATGCGGTAGAGTGATCGTCCAAAGAGCTTGCACAATCCTCCAAATGAACCCGGCAAGCCTTGCAACATTTCGCGCGATACAGATTTATGCTGCATGGAAAAAATCACCGAACTGGCTGAGCTAATCACGCGGCATGCCCCGGATTCAGGCATATCGAGCACTACGGTGCCTCGGCTGTCGCTCATTCGCGCCAATCACCCCAGCGCGCCGGTTCCGGCGGTCTATGAAGCCTCGCTTTGCATAATCGCCCAAGGATCGAAACGTGTCTCGCTGGCAGACCAGAGCGTGGTCTATGATGCATCGAGCTATCTTCTCGTCTCGGTTGACCTGCCGCTGGTTGGGCATGTGCTGGAGGCGAGCCCGGCCGCGCCATATCTCTGCTGCAAGATCGATTTCGACCCGGCCGCGTTGGCAGACCTGCTTGTGATGGAGGGGCGTGCCTCTCCCAGGCGAGACTTGCCCGCGCTCGCGGTCTATCCGAGCGATCCCGAGCTGATCGATGCCGCTTGCCGTCTTGTCCGGCTGCTCGATCGTCCCGAAAGCATCGGCGTTCTGGCTCCGCTCGTGGAGCGAGAGATCCTCTACCGTTTGCTCACCGGGCCACATGGAGCTTTGCTTCGCCAGATGGCGTCCGTGGATAGCCACCTCAACCAGGTCACCCGCGCCATCGCCACGATCCGCAACAGTTTCCAAGCGCAGTTGCGGATTGACGAGATTGCCGCGGCATCGGGCATGAGCGCGTCGTCACTTCATGCCCATTTCAAGGCGATTACGCGCATGACCCCCCTCGAGTACCAGAAGCAGCTACGTCTGCAGGAAGCGCGAAGGCTGATGCTTGCGGGCGGGGCGAGCGCAGGCACGGCAGGGTTCGCGGTAGGCTATGACAGTCCTTCACAGTTCAGCCGTGAATATCGTCGCCTTTTCGGCGCACCACCCCGTCAGGACATCGAGCGCCTGCAGACCGTACCGGACTCCGCTGCAGCTTATTGAGCCCTTCGCTGGGTGGCGGCACAGGCTCTCAAAGCGTCACGGCAGTCTTGCCGAGCTTGCTCCATCACTCACCCACCCGCCGCCATCGCAACCGCCAACTGCGCCTCGAAAGCGCGCTTGAAGGCCGGCCTCGCTTCGCCGCGGGCGACATAGGCGGCGAGGTTCGGGAATTCGTCCAGCAGGCCTGACATGTTCAGCCTGCGCAGCACCGTCACCATCATAAGATCGCCGGCGCTAAAGTCGCCGTCGAGCCAGTCGTTATCGCCAAGGCGAACGTAGAGTTCGCCGAGCCTGCCGCGGATGCGATCGTGGACCATGGGCAGGCGCTGCTCGTGCCAGCTCTCGTTGCGCTCCGCGAACTTTGCGATCTGCAGGTCGAGGATCGGCGGCTCCACGGTGTTCAGCGCGCAGAACATCCAGCTGATCGCGCGCGCCCGGGCATTCGCATCGTCGGGCAGCAAACCGGCGTGGCGCTCCGCGATATGCAACACGATCGCGCCTGTTTCGAACAGAACGAGGCCGCCCTCTTCATAGGTGGGTATCTGCCCGAAAGGCTGAAGCGCAAGATGAGCGGGTTGCTTCATCTCTTCAAACGAAACGAGGCGGACATCATAAGGCTGGCCCACTTCCTCGAGCGCCCAGCGAACGCGCATGTCGCGTGCCTGTCCCCGGCCGCGATCGGGCGATCGTTCGAAAGCGGTGATGGTCGGGGTCATTGGCAGGCTCCTCTTGATTGCGCTTTGCCGCCAGAGGACGAACGGCTGGCGCGGTTCCCGACAACCCGCCTCGTTTTCTTTGGACCCTCAAACCGTCACGACGATCTTGCCGAACTGCTCGCCCGATTCGAGGAAGCGGTGCGCCTCGACGATTTTGTCGAATGGAAAAGTTTTGGCGATCGCAGGCTTCAGCGCGCCCGATGCGAGGCCGTCGAGGATGAAGCGCTTGGCTGCGGCCAGCCGGGTCGGATCGCCGGTGATTTCGTGCACCAGATAGCCTCGCAGCGTCAGCGTCTTGGCCAGCACCTCGAACAGCGGAAAAGGCGTCGGCTCGGGGCTGAGGCCGCCATATTCGATGAGGATGCCGCCGCGTGCCATCGCGGCGGTCAGCGGCGTGAAGATCGGACCGCCGACGGCGTCGAGGACGACGCGCACGCCCTGCGGCGCGATTGCCTTCAGCCGCGCTTCGATATCCTCCTCCAGCGAGGCCACGACATGAGCCGCGCCGGCATCGAGCAGGGCTGCTGTCTTGGCCGATGTCCGCGTGACGGCGATCGGCACGGCGCCGATCATTTTGGCGATCTGGATCGCGGCCAGCCCGACGCTGCTCGACGCGGCAGTGATGACGACAGGCTCGCCACGGCCGAGACGGGCGATGCCGACCAGCGCGCCGTAGGCGGTGAGATACTGCATCCATGTCGCGGCGGCGGCTTCGAAGCTCAGCGAGGGCGGATGCTTGACGACGAGCTCGGCCGGAAAGGTGACGAGCTCGCCATAGGCCGGCCAGCGCGCCATCGAGCGCGGTGGAATGATGCTGACCGCATCTCCCGGCGCGAAGCTGTCGACGCCGTCGCCGACCGCCTCGACGATGCCCGCCGCCTCGAGGCCAAGGCCTGACGGCAGCGCCGGCGTCTCGATGTAGGCGCCCCTGCGCATCGAGGCCTCGGCGCGGTTCAAGCCGAGCGCCTTGACGTGGATCCGCACCTCGCCAGGGCCTAGCGGCGGCACCTCGACGTCCTCGATGCGCAATACTTCCGGCCCGCCGTGAGCGTGAAAGCGAACAACCCTTGCCATCCATGCAACTCCAAATCCAGTTGATGGAATGGACTATGCAGAGGCATCGAGAAGCGATAAATCGCGCAGTAGGCAAAACAGTCGAAACGATTGGTTTTGAATATGGATCGCCTCGAAAGCATGGAAGTGTTCGTGAAGGCCGTCGACCTCGGCTCGTTCGCGGCCGCCGGGGCGGCACTCGACCTGTCGGGCCCGATGGTCGGCAAGCATGTCCGGTTCCTGGAGGAGCGGCTGGGCGTGCGCCTCATCAACCGCACGACGCGCCGGCAGAGCCTGACCGATTTCGGGCGCGCCTATTACGAACGCTGCCGGATCGTGCTGGCGGAAGCGCAAGCCGCCGATGCGCTGGCGGCCGACCAGTTGTCCGAGCCGCGCGGAAAACTGCGCGTGACGATGCCGGCGCATTTCGGCCGCCACTGCGTCACGCCGATCCTGCTCGCGCTTGCCCGCTACTATCCGACACTGGAGCTCGACCTGTCGCTCAGCGACCGTTTCGCCGATCTCGTCGAGGACGGTTTTGACCTGGCGATCCGCACTGGAACGCTGGAGGACAGGGCCGGTATCATCGCGCGGCGCGTCGCGCGCCAGCGCATGATCGTCTGCGCTTCGCCGTCCTATATCGAGAGGTTCGGCCGGCCGCTGCGGCTCGAAGACATCGCCGGCCACCAGGCGATCGTCTACCGGCGGCTCGGCCAGGCGCTGCAGCCATGGCTGTTCCCGCGCGACGACGGCTCCGTCATGGAGGTCGCGCCGACCGGCCGGCTGCGGCTCGACGACCTCGACGCCATCGCCGATGCGGCGACCGACGGCATGGGCCTGGTCTGGCTTCCGTATTGGCTGGTGCGCGGGCGTGTCGAAGACGGCAGGCTCATCCGGCTGCTGCCCGACCAGCCCGACTATCTCTATGACTGCCACGCGCTCTGGCTGCAGACGCCGCATCTGCCGCTGAAAGTGCGGCTGGCCGTCGACGCGCTGGCGGCGGGGCTGCCGCGAATGATGTCGTAGCGGCATCAGGCCGACCCGCCGCGAAGGGTCAAGCGAGACTGATCCACGCCGTCTTCAGGTCGGTGTATTTTTCGATCGCGTGAAGGGACTTGTCGCGGCCGAAGCCGGACTGCTTGACGCCGCCGAGCGGCACGGTGATGTCGGCGCCGCCATAGGTGTTGACGTGGACGACACCGGCATTGACGGCGCGGACCATGCGGTGGGCGGTAGACAGGTTCGAGGTCCATACGGCCGACGCAAGACCGTAGACGGTCGCGTTGGCGAGGCGCACCGCCTCTTCCTCGCTCTCGAAGCGCATGACGCCGAGCACCGGCCCGAACACCTCCTCGCGGGTGAGTTGCATGGTCTCCGTCACATTCTCGAAAATGGTCGGCGCCATGTAGCTGCCGCCGGTCTCGGCCAGGATGCGTTCGCCGCCGGTGACGAGGCGGGCGCCCTCCTCCGCGGCCTTCGCAACGAAGCCGAGATTCTTGGTCAGCTGCTCGGCGCTCGAGACCGCGCCGATGTCACTTGAGAGATCGAGCGGATCGCCCACCTTCAGCTTCGTGGTCGCATTGAGAAGCTCGTCCATGAAGCGGTCGTAGATCGAGGACTGGACCAGCAGGCGCGAGCCCGCGACGCAGACCTGCCCGGAATTGCGGAAGATGCCGTTGGCGGAGACAACCGCTGCCTGCTTCAGGTCGGGCGCGTCGGCAAAGACGATGTTGGGCGACTTGCCGCCAAGCTCGAGGAAGACGCGCTTCAGGTTGGAGCGCGCGGAATATTCAAGCAGGCGGCGGCCAACCGGTCCGGAGCCGGTGAAGGCGACGGCGTCGACATCCATATGCAGGCCGAGCGCCTCGCCGGCGACCGAACCGCGGCCGGTGACGACGTTGAAGACGCCTTCGGGCAGTCCGGCTTCGGCTGCAAGCTCCGCCAGCCGCAGCAGCGTCAGCGAGGCGATCTCCGGCGGCTTGACGACGATCGTATTGCCGGCGGCTAGAGCCGGCGCGATCTTCCAGGCGCCGATCATCAGCGGAAAGTTCCACGGCACGATGACGCCGACGACGCCGAGCGGCTCCTTGTGGATCAGGCCGAGCACATTGTCGGGCGTCGGCGCAATCTCGCCATAGACCTTGTCGATCGCCTCGGCGTAGTAGCGGATGGTACCGGCCGCCGAGAGCGGCTCAGCCTTGTAGGCCATGCTGATTTCGGTGCCGTTGTCGCGCACGCCGAGCACGGCGAGTTCGTCGACATGCTTCTCGACCAGCTCGGCGAATTTCGTCAGCACCTTCTTGCGAAAGGCAGGGGCCGCGCGCGACCAGGAGCCTTTCGCGAACGCCTTGCGCGCCGACGCCACCGCGCGGTCGACATCGGCAGCGCCGCCGTCGGCGATGCTGGCGAAGGGGCGGCCGTCGATCGGCGAGATCACCGGCAGGCTGGCGCCGCTTTGCGCGTCCACCTGGGTTCCATCGATGAACAGATGCCGCGCGCCGACATCGACCTTGCGCAGCGTGTCGATGGTATCCTGGCTGATCATCGTCAATTGGCTCCAAGGGTTACGTGAAGCGTCGCCGGCGCGCGGAACTCCCAACCGCGGAAGACCGGCTCCTTGCCCGGCACCAGCCGCAGATCTGGAAAGCGCTCCAGCAGCAAGCGTACCGCAAGGCACATCTGCTCGCGCGCGAAGAAGCGACCCGAACAGAAATGATGGCCGAAACCGAAGGCGGCGTGGTTGCCCTCGTCGCGCCCGATATCGAACCGGTCGGGATCGCTGAAGCGGCTCTCGTCGCGGCTGGCCGAGGAGACGAGTGCGGCGACCGGCGCGCCGGCGGGAATGGTGACGTCGCCAAGCTCGACGGGCCGGGTCGTCTGGCGCGTCTGCGTGCCGATCGGCGCTACCCAGCGCAGGCCCTCGTCGACAGCCTTCGGCACGAAGGTCTCCAGATCGTCGAGCACCCGGCGCAGCTGTTCGGGATGGGTGAGCAGGCCGACAAGAATGGAGCCGGCGCCGTGGCCGGGCTCCTGCATGCCGCCGAGCAGGATGACCTTGATGGTCGGCATCAGGAAATCGATGGAGCGGGTCGAGCCCTCCGGCATGCCGTCATGCAGCATGTGCGACAAGGCCGAGTCGTCTGGCTCGCGGGTGAGCCGCTCCAGCGTCGGCCGGACGGCGGCGCCGACCTCGGCGCTGATTGCGTCGGCGATTTCCTGCCGCTTCGGATCGTTCTCGAAATTGATAGCGCCTTGGGCGAGGCCATAAAACCAGCGCCGCAAGGTCGGCATGTCGACATCGGCAAGCCCGAGCGAGCGCGCCAGGCTCAGCGTCGACACCGGCTCGAAATAGTCGGCCATCAACTCGGCCGAGCCGTGTTCGGCGATCCTGTCGAGATAGGGTTCGGCGATCGACCGCACAAGCTCGCCTGCATAGGAGGCGACGGTGCGCGGCCGGTATTTCGGATCGACGCCCAGGCGAAGCTGTTTGTGCACCTCGCCGTCGGTGGTCAGGATGGTCGGCTTGCCGAAGGAGCGCTCGACCGGCGAGGTGCCGACGACCGCGGAAAAAATGTCGGGCGATTTCGCGACGCTCTCGACGTCCTTCCAGCGGGTGACGAACCAGAGATTGACCGCCGGCACGAAGACGACCGGGGCACTGCGCCTCAGCTCGGCGTAGATCGGATAAGGATCGGCCTCCAGCGCTTCGACCGTGATGCTCTCGGCAAAGCTCATGCCGCTGCTCCCATTACGTTGAGAAGGGGCGGCGCAAGCGCCGCCCCTTCTCTGCCCATCAATCCTTCAGCGGTTTGCCAAGGCTTTCGAAGGCGGCCGGATCGCGGCTTCGCAGAGCGCTCGCCAGCAGCAGGCCGACCACGGCGGCGATCAGCACCAGCGCCGGCAGGAACACGCCGAGGAAGCCGGCGGCGCCCGACAGGCTGCCGAAATTGATGACGATCAGATAGATGATGATGACGAAGGCGATGAAGGTGAGCCCCGGCAGGATGGCGGTCTTCAGCGCATTCTCCTGAGCGGACGGATTGGCGCGGAAGTACATCACCACCGCAAGCGAGGCCACCGCCATCATCACAATGACGCCGAGCGTGGCGACATTGGTGAGCCACGAGAACAGCGCCAGCACCGGATCGAGGCCCAGCACGGCGAAGAGCCCGACGACTATTGCCGCAAGCACGGTCTGGATGACCGAGGCGACATGCGGGCTCTGATGCGCCGAATGCGTGACGCCGATCGTCTGCGGCAGGAGTTTTTCGCGGCCGGCGACGTAGATGTAGCGGGCGACCGCATTGTGGAACGCCAGCACCCCGGCGAACAGGCTGGAGACGAACAGGATACTCATGGCGTGGGTGAGCAGCGTTCCGGCATAGCGGTCCGACAGGCCGAACAGGAAGGTGGTCGGATCCTGGAGGCCCTGCAGCGACGGCAGCAGCTTGTCGACGCCGGCGCCGACCGCCATCAGCCAGGCGGTGATCATGTAGAAGAGGCCGATCAGGATGACGGAGAAATAGGTGGCGCGCGGAATGGTGACCTTGGGGTCGCGCGCCTCTTCGGCATAGATCGTCGTCGCCTCGAAGCCGATGAAGGCGGCAAAGCAGAACAGGATGGCGATCGCCGGCGCGCCGCTGGTGATCTGGCTCCAGCTGAAGGGTGCCGCCGACAGACCGCTGTCGCCGCCGGTCTTGAGGATCGCCAGGTCGAGGATCAGCACCACGACGTATTCGGCAAGCACCAATACGGTCAGGATCTTGGCCGACAGGTCGACCTGGCGGTAGCCGAGCACGGCGACGATGGCAATGGCGATGAAGCTCCACACCCACCAGGGCAGCGTGATGCCCCATCCGGCGAAAAGCCCGGCGGTGGCGGCGCCGAGAAGGCCCATGACGCCGATCTGCATGGCATTGTAGGACAGGATTGCGATCAGCGCGGTGGCGCCACCCGTCAGACCGCCGAGCCCACGCGCCGCATAAGCATAGAAGGCGCCGGCATTGCCGATGTGGCGCGACATCGCCACGTAGCCTACCGCGAACAGGAGCAGCAGAAGCGTGACGATCAGATAGGTGCCGGCAAAACCGGCGCCGTTGCCCATGAGCATGCCGAGCGGCGTGCCGCCGGCGACTGCCGTGAGCGGGGCGGCCGCCGAGATCACCATGAAAGTGATGGCGCCGACGCCGAGGCTGTTCTTCCTCAGCCGGTTCACTTCGCCGGCTTCAAGTGTCGTCATTTTTCCCTCCATTCCGCGCTGCGGAAACCAAGTGTCCCTGAGATGCCGAGGGCCTTCTGGCGGGCCCGATGATCATTTCATTATTTGCAACGGCATTTCGATATTAGACTTGCAAAGGAATCGACTTGCTGTCAAGTTAATTCGCACGTTAAGTATCTGATGGAGGATCTGAGACGGCGATGAGCACGGTGGGCAAAGCCATTTCGCTGCTGGAAATGCTGGGCAGCGGCGCGCCCGAGACAGCGCTTGCCGACCTCGCCAAGGGAGCAGGCTTCGACAAGGCGACGACGCGCCGCCTGCTGGTTTCGCTCATTGCGCATGGGCTGGTGGAACAGGACGAAACCACGCGTCTCTACCGGCTGGGCGCCGGCATCGCGCGGCTGGCGCTGATGCGCGAGGCGCAGTTTCCGTTCCTGCGCATGGCGGCGCCGGTGGTCGAGGCGCTGGCGGCAGAGACCGGCGAGACCGTGCATCTCTCCGAATACTCAAAGCGCGGCCTGATCACCGTCCAGGTCATCGAATCCGACAAGGCCAACCGGGTCAGTGTGCAGCTCGGCGACATGCTGCCGATGCATGCGACGGCGTCGGGCATCGCATTCCTCGCCTTCACCGAAGAACGCATCCGCGAAGCCATTCTCGCCGGACCGCTGCCGGCATTCACCCCCTTTACGATCGGCGACGTGGAAACACTCGCCGAGCATGTTGCGGCGGCCCGCGCCCGCGGCCACTCGACCGGCTCGCAAGGGTTCGAGGAAGGCGTGCTCAGCGTCGCCGCTCCCATCCTCGGCGCCGACGGCTTCGCCATCGGCACCATCGCCATCGCCGCGCCCAGGGTGCGGATCCACAAGGGCGATATCGAACGCCACGGCGCCAGCGTCGCGGCGGCGGCGCACGGCATCAGCGAGCGGCTTTTCGGACGGCAGGGCCTGCCGGGCCGCAAGCGCGCATAACAACAACGACACACTGCACGGAGACTGATTGTGGAGGAGACACGCCGAATCCTGGTTATCGGCACCGGCGATACCAAGGCCGACGAGCTTCTGTTCATGCGCGAGCGCATCGAAGCCGTCGGCGGCGTCGCCGTGATGATGGACGTCAGCGTGCTGGGCGACCCGCCCTACAGGCCGGAGCATGACCGGCATGCCGTGGGGCGCGCGGCCGACACGACGATCGAGGCGATCATCGCCAGCGGCGACGAGAATTCGGCGATGACGTTGATGGCCCGCGGCGCATCGCGGCTTGCCCGCTCGCTGCACGACAAGGGCGAGATCGACGGCGTCATCGCGCTCGGCGGCTCGATGGGCACCGACCTCGCGCTCGACGTCGCACTGGCGCTGCCGCTCGGCGTGCCGAAATTCGTCGTCTCGACGATCGCCTACTCGCATCTGCTGCCACCGGAGCGCATCGCCACCGACCTGATGATGATCCTGTGGGCTGGCGGCCTCTATGGGCTGAACAGCGCCTGCAAGGCGGTGCTGTCACAGGCTTGCGGCGCCGTGGTGGGCGCCGCGCGCGCCGTCGTCAAACCTGGCGAGGCGAAACCACGGATCGGCATGAGCTCGCTGGGAAAAAGCTGCCTGCAATATATGGTGACGCTGAAGCCGGAGCTGGAAAAGCGTGGCTACGAGGTCATCGTTTTTCACACCACGGGCATGGGCGGACGGGCGCTGGAGGCGATCGCGGCGCAGAAGGGTTTCGTCGCGGTCATGGATTTCAGCCTGCAGGAGCTCGCCAACCAGCTCACCGGCTCTGTGGTGAACTCGGGCGCCGACCGGCTGGAGAATGCCGGCCGGCAAGGCATCCCGCAGATCGTCGCGCCCGGCGCCATCGACATGGTGGATTTCCCGACCTGGCAGGCGGTGCCGTCGCGCTTCACCGAGCGGCCCTACCACGCGCATAACCGGCTGCTTGCCTCCGTCACCTCGGACAGCGCGACACGCCAGGAAATCGCGCGCGCCATCGGCGGGAAACTCGCCGCCGCGACCGGCCCGACCGCCTTCATCCTGCCGGCCGGCGGCATCCAGCAATGGGATCAGGAAGGCGAGCCGCTCTATGAGCCGGAGGCGCTTTCGGCCTTCGTCGAGGAGATGCGCGCAAGCGTTCCGAAGAATGCCGAGCTGCACGAGATCGTCGGGCATATCAACGACGCCGCCTTTAGCGCCAAGGCGCTGGAGATCTTCGACCGCTGGGTGGCCGAGGGCATCGTTCCGCCCGGCAGGCGCGCGGCATGAGCGGGGTGAAGCAACAAGCGCTGGTGCTCGATTTCGGCGGCGTCGTCACCCGCACGCTGTTCGAGACGCATGCTCTGACCGAGCAGGCGCTCGGGCTCAAGCCCGGCACGCTCGACTGGCGCGGGCCGTTCGATCCCGCCTCCGATGCGCTGTGGCGCTCGATGCAGGCCGACGAGATCAGCGAGCGCGATTATTGGAGGACGCGCACGCGCGAGGTCGGGCGGCTGGTCGGCCAGGACTGGCAGGACATGTCGACGTTCGTGCAGCGGGCGCGCGGCGCCGAACCGCAGGCCGTGATCCGGCCCGAGGCCGAGCAGGCGATCCGTATCGCGCACGAAGCCGGCGTTAAGCTCGCTATCCTCTCCAACGAGCTCGACCTGTTCTACGGCAAGTTCTTTCGCGAACGGCTGCCGCTGCTTGCGCTGTTCGAGACGATCGTCGACGCCACCTATACCAAGGTGCTCAAGCCCGATCCTCACGCCTATGCGATGGTCGGAGAGGCGCTAAGACTTCCGCTCGAAGCCTGTGTCTTCGTCGACGACCAGAAGCGCAATGTCGACGGCGCAATCGCCGCCGGCATGCTTGCCGTTCATTTCGACGTCGCAGAGCCGGCGCGAAGCTATGCCGAGGCGCTGGGCCATTTCGGCCTGACGCTCTCCTGATTGGAAACTGGAGTTCCTCCCGATGCGTGACATCAATTTCCTCGCCGAGAACAACGCCAAGCCGATCTGGCATCCGATGGCGCATCCGGCCGAAATGCGGGCGAGCCCGCCGAAGATCATCATGAAGGGCGACGGCGTCTCGGTGACCGATGCCGAAGGCCGCACCGTGCTCGACGCGGTCGGCGGCCTGTGGAACGTCAACCTCGGCTACAGCTGCGATCCGATCAAAAAGGCGATGACCGCGCAGCTCGACGCCCTGCCCTACTATTCCGGCTTTCGCGGCACCTCGACCGGACCGTCGATCGAGCTCGCCTATGAGCTCACCGAATGGTTCGCGCCGGAAGGCATGGTGCGCGCCTTCTTCACCTCGGGGGGCTCGGATTCGGTCGAGACGGCGCTCAGGCTCGCGCGGCAATATTGGAAGATCCGCGGCCAGGGTGACCGCACCAAATTCCTGGCACTGAAAAAGGGCTATCACGGCACGCATTTCGGCGGCGCCTCGGTCAACGGCAACGCCAATTTCCGCCGCAACTACGAGCCGCTGCTGCCCGGCGTCTTCCACACGCCGGCACCGTGGACTTACCGCAATCCGTTCGACGAAACGGACTCCGCGAAGCTTGCAAAACTCTGCGCGCGGGCGATCGAGGACGAGATCGCCTTCCAGGGCGCCGACACCATCGCCGCCTTCATCATGGAACCGGTGCTCGGCGCCGGCGGCGTCATCGTCCCGCATGAGAGCTTCATGCCGATGGTGCGGGCGATCTGCGACCGCCACGACATCCTGCTGATCGCCGACGAGGTAGTGACCGGCTTCGGCCGCACCGGCGCCTGGGCGGGCTCGCGGCTCTCCGGCGTGAAGCCGGATTTCATGACCATCGCCAAGGCGATCACCTCGGGCTATTTCCCGCTCGGCGCGACCTTGATCGGCGCCAAAGTCGCCGACGTCTTCGAGGCCGACAAGACGAGCTTCGGCTCGATCGGCCATGGCTACACTTATTCCGGTCACCCTGTCGGCTGCGCGGCGGGGCTTGCGGCGCTCGCCGAAACGAAACGACTGGCCGTCAATGAGAATGCCGCCGCGCGGGGTATCGAGCTCGGCAAGGCGCTGGAAGCGCTGAAGGCGAAGCATCAGCTCGTCGGCGACGTCCGCTACCAGGGCCTGATGGCGGCACTCGAGCTGGTCTCGGACCGCGGAGCGAAGAAGCCCGCCGACAAGAAGACGATGGCCGCCGTCGCGGACGGTGCCTATGGCGCGGGCGTCATGTTGCGTGTCTCCGGCAACAACATCATCCTGTCGCCGCCGCTGGTGATCTCAGCCGCAAACGTGGCGAAGATTGCGGAGGGGCTGGATGCGGGGCTGGTGGCTGCGGCGGCGTGAGTAGTGAGTAGTGAGTAGTGAGTAGTGATCAATTCTGGTTCGAACGTTTGTTCAACCCTCGCATCGTTCACTACCTACTACTCACTACTCACTCTTTGTCTCCGCCACGCCGCCGGCGACAAGCCAACGGCCTGACGGAAGAAGCGCGAGAAGTAAGCGGGATCGTTGAAGCCGGTTTCGTAAGCGATGTCCTCGACCGTGCGTATGGTGAAGAGCAGCAGGCGCTTCGCCTCGACCAGCCGCCTTTCGCCGATTGCCTGGCGCACGCCCGATCCCAGCACCTGATGCGCCGCCTTGTCGAGCAGATGGCGCGTGGTGCCGAGTTCCTCGACATAGCGCTCGACCGGCCAGTCGTCGCGGAAGTGCCCGTCGATCAGCCGCCTGAGCCTCCCGCCCAGCGCCACCGCGGCCGGCACCATCACCGCATGCGATTGCGCGTCGAGCCGGGCGATGCCGGACAGCGCGACAGCAACCAGCGGCGGTAGGATTTTTTCCATGCCTGACTGCGCCTCTGCATATTCGGCCTGGATCATTCCGATCGTATCCGCGAGCCTCTGCCAAAGTGCGGCCTCGCCGCGTCCGGTGACGAAGACGGGCTGGTCGAGCGGCAGCGCCGAATGCTCCGCGATCGCTGCGAGCGCTGCATCCGCGACCGAGACGACGGTGGCGTCCGTGCCGGGCTCGATATCGAAACCATGCACCACGCCGCTCGGCATGAAGCTCACCGTCGGTGCCGAAAAACTCCAGGTTTTGTCCTCGATCCGGTAGACGCCTTGCCCGCTCGTCCAGAAGGTGATCTGCGCCATTTGCGGATGCTTGTGCGCCATAACCCGACCGCGATGCACGGAAGCACGGGCCTGGACGGTCTCGACATGCAGGAAACCGATGTCGAGCGCTCGCGCGGGCTCGCCGTAGACGAAGAATTCCGGAATGGCGGTCTGGCTCATGTTTGCCGGAAAAAGTCCAAGCGGTTTTGCGCTTTCGTCCATAAACCATTAGGTCGCCTCCCGCTACTCTCTACAGATCAAGGGAGGATCATGATGCGATCGGAAGATTTCCGGGCCGACAAGTCGCGGCCGTTCACGGGCGCCGAATATCTCGACAGCCTGCGCGACGGGCGCGAGGTCTATATCAACGGCGATCGGGTGGCCGACGTCACCAGCCATCCGGCGATGCGCAATTCGGTGCGCTCGCTGGCGCGCCTCTACGATGCGCTGCACGATCCAAACCAGCAGCCGGTGCTCACCTCGCCCACCGACACCGGTTCGGGCGGCTACACCCACAAATATTTCCGCGTCGCGCATTCCCCCGCCGAGCTTGCCGCGCAGCAGGGCGCGATCGCGCATTGGGCGCGCATGACCTATGGCTGGATGGGCCGCACCGCCGACTACAAGGCGGCGCTGATGAACACGCTCGGCGCCAATGCCGAATGGTACGGGCCGTTCAAGGACAATGCGCGCGCCTGGCACAGCAGAGCGCAGGAAGCGGTCCTGTTCATGAACCATGCCATCGTCAATCCGCCGATCGACCGTCACAAGCCGGCCGAGCAGGTGAAGGACGTGTTCGTGCATATCACCAAGGAGAACGACGCCGGCATCTGGGTATCCGGCGCCAAGGTGGTGGCGACGTCGTCGGCGCTCACCCATTACAATTTCCTGGCGCAGAGCTCGGCGACGGTCACCGAGGACCCGTCACTGTCGGTGATGTTCATCGTGCCGATGAACGCGCCGGGCATAAAGATGTTCTGCCGCGTCTCCTACGAGCAGACGGCGAACAGCGTCGGCCATCCCTTCGACTATCCGCTATCGTCGCGCTTCGACGAGAACGACGCGATCCTGGTGCTCGACAATGTCTTCATCCCCTGGGAAGACGTGCTGGTGCTGCGCGACGCGCAAAAAATCCTGTCCTTCCATCCGGCCTCGGGCTTCATGCATGGCTACTGCTTCCAGGGCTGCACGCGCTTTGCCGTCAAGCTCGACTTCCTTGCCGGCCTGCTCGCCAAGGCGCTGAGGGCAACCGGCGGCGATGCCTTCCGCGGCAATCAGGCAGCACTCGGCGAGGTGATTGCGCTGCGCCACATGTTCTGGAGTTTTTCCAACGCGATGGCGCACAACCCGATCCCATGGGCCAACGGCGCGGTGCTGCCCAATCTCGAGGCCGCGCTCGCCTATCGCACCTTCATGTCCGAGGCCTATCCACGCGTCATCGACACGGTGCGCCGGGTGATCGCTTCGGGCCTGATCTATCTCCCGTCCTCGGCGCGCGATTTCGACAATCCGGAGATCGACGGCTATCTCGCGCAATATGTGCGCGGCTCCAACGACATGGGCCATGTCGAGCGCATCAAGATCATGAAGCTGTTGTGGGACGCGACCGGCACCGAATTTGGTGGCCGCCACGCGCTCTACGAACTCAACTATGCCGGCGCACCGGAAGAGGTGCGGCTGCAGGTGCTGAAGGGTGCCGAGCGCGGCGGGCGGCTGAAGCAGATGGAAGAGCTGGTCGACGCCTGCATGGCCGACTATGACGAAAAGGGCTGGACCGGCGACACCTGGCTGCCGCCGCTCGCCGCCCAGGCCAACTGACGGAGCCGGCGATGGAAGCGGCCATGGAAACGCAAGTCTCGAGGCTGGAATTCCGCGAGGCGATGGCGCGGGTCTGCGCGCCGGTCAACATCGTCACCACCGACGGTTCGGCGGGGCGCGGCGGCTTCACCGCGACAGCCATGTGCAGTGTTTCCGACGACCCGCCGACGCTGCTCGTTTGCATGAACGAGAGCTCGGCGCAGACCGGCATGTTCCTTGCCAACCAGCGTTTCTGCGTCAACGTGCTGACCCAATCGCACATGCATCTGGCGGGAAAGTTCGCCGGCGCGATCCGCGACATGGCCGAGCGCTACAATGCGGCTAGATGGCAGACCATGCCGTCCGGCATGCCGGCGCTGCTCGATGCCATCGTCAGCTTCGATTGCGAGATCGGCGCGGTGAACAAGGTCGGCACGCACAATGTGATGTTCGGCCGCGTCGTCGACATCCGCCACGGCAGCGACGAGGCGGCGCTGCTCTATGTCGGGCGAAACTACATGCAGCCGAGCGCGCTGGGGAGTTTCGGTGGCTAACCGGGTCAGTCCGGCACTGACTCCGACTGGATCAGACTTTCCAGCATGTCGAGCAGGCGCTCGTGCTCTTCGGCGCCGTAGCGCTTTTCGATGGCGTCGTAGATGGCGGTGCGCTCGGGCGCCAGCTCCTCGATCAGCGCCACGCCGGCCGGGCTGATGGCGAGCAGTGCGCGGCGGCCATCATCCTTGACCTTGTTGCGGGTGATGAACTCGCGCTCCTCCATCGCCTTGATGATGCGGGTGAGGCTGGGCGGCAGGATCGAGGCGCGGTTGGCGAGCTCGGTCGCCTCCAGCGGCCCGGTTTCGGCCAGCACGCGCAGCACGCGCCATTGCTGCTCGGTGATGTCGTGGCGGGCAAGCATCGGCCGGAAATGCGCCATGATCACCTCGCGGGCGCGAAGCAAAGCCATCGGCAGCGAACGGCGAGTGCTGGGCGGTAGCAAAATCAGGTCTCCGAAAAATCCAATCCAGTACGACTCGCGGCAAATATTAAGGCTCGGGTCGCAGCTATATCCGCGATTTTGCCGGGAGCGGCAATCCCACCCCCGGAAGCTGCATTGGCCTAGAGAACGACGCTTGACATTCGGTCGTCAAGATGTAATTCACATGTTAACTACAGGCGGGAGGAAACCCTTGCCACACATGGCGATCGAATATTCGGCGAATCTCGACGCGAAGGTCGACATGACCGAACTCTGCGCGCTGGTTTCACGCACCATCCTCGAAACCGGACTGTTCGAGCCGGGCGCGGTGAGAGTGCGGGCCTTCCGCGCCGAGGCCTATGCGATAGCCGACCTGCTGCCCGAGAACGGCTTCATCGACATGAATTTCCGCATCGGCAAGGGCCGCAGCGCCGAGGAGAAGAAGCGCGCCGGCGAGGCGATCTTCGCGGCCGTCACGGACCATCTGGCAACGCTGTTTGCGGCGCCGCATTTCGCGCTGTCGCTCGAGATCCGCGAGATCGACGCAGAGCTGAGCTGGAAGAAGAACGCCATCCACCCGCGACTCCGTAGCAAGTAAACGGGCGCGGCAACTAATCTAGAACAGGAAAGAAATCCATGGCGGCTTTGGACGACAATCTGAGGAAGGCCGAAGCCTATCTCGAACGCTTCCGAAAGGACGGCGTGCTCAACCAGATCGGCGGCGAGGCCGTGCCCGCGGCGGATGGCTCGACGTATGAGACCATCTCGCCCGTGGATCTAAAGCCGATCGCCAAGGTGGCGCGCGGCAAGGCCGCCGACATCGACCGCGCCGCCAAGGCGGCGAAGGCCGCTTTCCGTGACTGGGCGGCGATATCCGGCGACGCACGCAAGAAGCTGCTGCACAAAATCGCCGACGCCATCGTCGCGCGCGCCGAAGAGATCGCCTTCGTCGAATGCATGGACACCGGCCAGTCGCTGAAGTTCATGGCCAAGGCGGCGCTGCGCGGCGCCGAGAACTTCCGTTTCTATGCCGACCGCGCGCCGGAAGCCCGCGACGGCCGCTCGCTCAGGGCGCCGAACCAGCTCAATTTGACGACGCGCGTGCCGATCGGGCCGGTCGGCGTGATCACGCCGTGGAACACGCCTTTCATGCTGTCGACCTGGAAGATCGCGCCGGCTTTAGCCGCCGGCTGCACCATCGTCCACAAGCCGGCGGAGCTCTCGCCGCTGACCGCCCGGCTGCTGGTCGAGATCGCCGAGGAAGCGGGTCTCCCCAAGGGCGTTTGGAACCTCGTCAACGGTTTTGGCGAGGACGCAGGCCGGGCGCTGACCGAGCATCCCGATATCAAGGCGATCGGCTTCGTCGGCGAGAGCCGCACCGGCTCGATGATCATGAAACAGGGCGCGGAAACGCTGAAGCGCGTGCATTTCGAGCTCGGCGGCAAGAACCCGGTCATCGTCTTCGCCGACGCCGACCTGGAGCGCGCCGCGGACGCCGCCGTCTTCATGATCTATTCGCTGAACGGCGAGCGCTGCACCTCATCCTCCCGCCTCTTGGTCGAGGCCTCCGTCCACGACAAGTTTACCGATCTGGTGGCGGAGAAAGCCAAGCGCATCAGGATCGGCCATCCGCTCGATCCCGAAACCGTGGTCGGGCCGCTGATCCACCCGGTGCATGAGGAAAAAGTGCTGTCCTATATCGAGATCGGCAAGTCGGAAGGCGCGGTGGTTGCCGCTGGCGGCGGCAAGTTCGCCGGCCCGGGCGGCGGCTGCTATGTCAGCCCGACCCTGTTCGTCGGCGCCACCAACAAGATGCGCATCGCCCAGGAGGAGATCTTCGGGCCGGTGCTGACCGCCATTCCGTTCAAGGACGAGGCCGAGGCGCTGGCTTTGGCCAACGACACGCAATACGGCCTCACGGGTTATCTCTGGACCTCGGACGTCACCCGCGCCTTGCGCTTCACCGACGCGCTCGACGCCGGCATGATCTGGGTGAACTCGGAGAATGTGCGCCACCTGCCGACGCCGTTCGGCGGCGTCAAGAGCTCGGGCATCGGCCGCGACGGCGGCGACTGGTCGTTCGACTTCTATATGGAAACCAAGAACATCGCGTTCGCCACGGCGCCGCATTCGATCCAGAAGCTCGGCGGCTGACCGGAGACACCCAATGGCCCTGCCCCAACCCAACCTCTATCCTGCCTTCAACATCGTGCGGCTCTCCCATGTCGAGCTCGCCGTCACCGACCTTGCGAAATCCCGCGCCTTCTATGTCGACACGCTCGGCCTGCAGGTGACCGACGAGACCAGCGGCGCCATCTACCTGCGCGCGCTGGAGGAACGCGGCCACCACTGCATCGTGCTGCGCAAGGCGACCACGCCGGAAGCGCGCGACCTCGGCTTCAAGGTTTTTTCCGACGAGGACCTCGACAAGGCGGCGCATTTCTTTGCGGCCAAGGGCCTGCCGGTGGAATGGGTCGAGCGGCCCTACCAGTCGCGCACCTTCCGCACGCGCGATCCGCATGGCATTCCGCTCGAATTCTATTCGAAGATGGACCGGCTGCCGCCGATCCACCAGAGATACGCGCTCTACAAAGGCGTGAAGCCACTGCGCATCGACCACTTCAACTGCTTCTCGCCGAATGTCGATGAATCGGTAGCCTTCTACAACGAGCTTGGCTTCCGCGTGACTGAATACACCGAGGATGCCGAAACCGGAAAACTGTGGGCGGCCTGGACGCATCGCAAGGGCGGCGTGCACGACATCGCCTTCACCAACGGCTTCGGTCCCCGCCTCCACCACGTCGCCTTCTGGGTGCCGACGCCGCTCAACATCATCGACCTGCTCGACCTGATGGCGACCACCGGCTGGCTGCCGAACATCGAGCGCGGCCCCGGACGGCACGGCATCTCCAACGCCTTCTTCCTCTACGTCCGCGACCCCGACAACCATCGCATCGAGATCTACTGCTCGGACTACCAGACGGTCGACCCCGATCTCGAGCCGATCAAGTGGGACCTCAAGGACCCGCAGCGCCAGACGTTGTGGGGCGCGCCGGCGCCGAAGAGCTGGTTCGAGGAGGGCAGCCTGTTTGCTGGGGTGGAGCCGCGCCAGTCGGATCTCGCGGCCTCGCCGATTATTGCGCCGTAGCTATTCGATGATGGCGTACCTTCAGATGACAGCGTTCCTTCGCGCCCCCCTCTGTCCTGCCGGACATCTTCCCCACTTGGGGGGAGATTGGATGTCACTCCCGCCTTCGCCAATTTTGAACGCGGCAAGAAAAGCGCCGACCGCGCGGCCAGCCAATCTCCCCCCTTGTGGGGGAGATGTCCGGCAGGACAGAGGGGGGCGCCGTAGAGCTCGACGTTGGCCCTTATCCGATAGTGCCATCTTCGGGGTATCAGCATGAGTTCAGCACGCCTCGCCACGTTCACCGCCAGCGGCAAGACGCGTTATGGCGCGGTCACCGAAAAAGGCGTCGTCGAGCTGTCGGCGCGCCACGCGCAATGGCCGACGTTGCGCGAGGTGATCGAGGCCGGCGCGCTCGCAAAACTTGCCGAAGAGGCCGAAGGCCTTGCCGCCGATTTCAGCGTCGAGGACATCGCTTACGAGATCCCGATCCGCTTTCCGGAAAAGATCATCTGCGTCGGCGTCAACTATCCGGACCGCAACGAGGAGTACAAGGACGGGCAGGCGGCGCCCTCGAACCCGTCGCTGTTCATCCGCTTCCCGCGTTCCTTCGTCGGCCACGGCGCGCCGCTGGTGCGGCCGCCGGAATCGCCGCAACTCGACTATGAGGGCGAGATCGTCATCGTCATCGGCAAGGGCGGGCGACGGATCGCCGAGGCGGATGCGCTCGGCCATATCGCAGCGCTTTCGCTGTGCAACGAAGGCACGATCCGCGACTGGGTGCGCCACGCCAAGTTCAACGTCACGCAGGGTAAGAATTTCGACCGCAGCGGCTCGATCGGGCCGTGGCTGGTGCCGTTCACCGCTGAGGCGCAGATCGCCGACATATCGCTTGTCACGCGCGTCAACGGCGAGGTGCGCCAGCAGGACCGCACCGGGCGCATGATCTTTTCCTTCCGCAAGATCATCAACTACATCTCGACCTTCACCACGCTGGTTCCCGGCGACGTCATCGTCACTGGAACGCCGACGGGCGCCGGCGCCCGTTTCGAGCCGCCGATCTGGCTGAAGCCTGGCGATGTCGTTGAGGTCGAGGCCGAAGGCATCGGCCTGCTCCGAAACGGCGTCGTCGACGAGGGGGCCATCCGATGATGACGGACAGCGAAGTCGAGGGCGCCGCGCAGCGGCTTTTCGAAGCCGAGCGCGAGCGCCGGCAGATCAGGCTGCTCAGCCTCGATTTTCCGCAAGCGACGATGGACGACGCCTATCGCGTGCAGGCGGCGCTGGTGAAGCGGAAGGTCGCATCGGGGCTGACAATCAAGGGCTGGAAGATCGGCCTGACCTCGAAAGCGATGCAGTCGGCGCTCAGCATCGACATCCCGGATTCCGGCATCCTGTTCGACGACATGTTCTTCGAGGATGGCGGCACGGTGCCGGCCGGCCGCTTCATCCAGCCGCGCATCGAGGCAGAGATCGCCTTCGTCATGAAGGCGCCGCTCGCCGGCGCCGACGTGTCGATCGACGATGTGCTCGACGCCACAGATTATGTCACGCCGGCGCTGGAAATCCTCGACACCCGCATCGAGCGGATGAACAAGGAAACCGGCAAGATCAGGACCTTCTTCGACACGATCTCGGACAACGCCGCCAATGCCGGCATCGTCGTCGGCGGCCGCGCGGGCGGCCCGCGCGAGGCGGACCTGCGCTGGATCGGGGCGATCGTGTCGCGCAACGGCGAGGTCGAGGAGACGGGGCTAGGCGCCGGCGTGCTCGATCATCCGGCCAAGGGCATCGCCTGGCTCGCCAACCGGCTCCACCAATACGGCATGCAGATCGAAGCCGGACAGGTGGTGCTCTCAGGTTCCTTCATCCGGCCGGTCGAATGCCGGCATGGCGACCAGATCGTCTCGGATTTCGGCCCTTTCGGTGCGATCCGCATCGCCTTCGCCTGATCCCTTTGCTTCTTTTGCGCAATTCCGGACGGAAAACCGCTGCGCACTTTTCCTGGAATTGCTTGGAAAGAAAAAGGCCGGGCGCGAAAGCGGCCCGGCCAAGAAATGAAGGTCATAACCTTCAGAGGGGAACATCGTCCGGCGCAATGGGAGGAAAACACCGGACGATACCCGTTATGTGGGCTTTGGCCCGTTCGTTTGCGACGAACAGAATTCCAAAAACTATCCAAAACGTGAAAAAATCTCGCTCACGCAATGCAAATGTTCAGCCGGCGGCCGCTGCTTTTTCCAACAGGTCGGCATAGTGCCGGCGCGCGACGTCGGGATGCGATCTCAGCCGACTCTTCAGAACGTTGGTTCCGACGTTGCGGAACAGCGGATTGTCGGGATCGCTGGCCGGGCCGCGCGCTTCGGCCGCCAGTTCCTCCGGCAGGTCGAGCAGCGGGATGGTCGCGTCGAGCCGGGCGCTGAAGAAGAACGGCACCGATATCCGCTCGACGCCGGCCGGCGGCGTGACGACGCGGTGCACGGTGGCCCGCAGATATCCGTTCGAGGCCAGTTCCAGAAGCTCGCCGATGTTGACCACGAGCGTCCGCGGGATCGGGTCCACATTGACCCAGCTGCCGTCATATTCGACCTGCAGGCCCTTGTTCTCATCCTGAAGCAGAAGAGTGAGGAAGCCGCCGTCCTTGTGCGCGCCGACACCCTGGTCGTCGCCCGTAGCGTCACGGCCGGGGTAGCGCACGATCTTCATGCGGTGGTTCGGTTCGTCGCGATAGATCGGATCGAAGGCGTCTTCCGGCTGATCAAGCGACAGCGCGAAGGCCTTGAGCAGGCGGATCGCCACCTCGGTCGCCTTGGCCTGCCAGGCAAGCAGCGCAGGCTTGAGATCGGGGAGCGCGACCGGCCACTGGTTCGGGCCCTGCAGTCGCGTCCAGGCCGGCATGCCCGGCCCTTGCGCAATGGTCGTGCGCTCGACACCGATGTCGAGCTGCTCGCGCCAGTCGGCCTTGCCTCTGGTCAGCTCACCGCCGGCGCGCGTGTAACCGCGGAACTGCGGCGACTTCACCATTTCGATGCCAAGCTTGTCGGCTTCGGGCAAGGTAAAGAAGCGCCGCGAGGCATCGAGCACAGCGTCGATATCCGACTGCGTTATGCCGTGGCCGGTGAGATAGAAGAAGCCGACATCGCGGGCCGCCGTTCGCAGGTCAAACAAGAAAGTCCGCAGTTCCGACGCGCCCTGTTCAAGGCGGTCGAGATCCAGCACCGGGATTATTCTGGCCATGGACAGGCTCCTCTTGCCGCAACTCTTGTTTTTCGCAATTCCGGACGGAAAACCGCTGCGCACTTTTCCTGGAATTGCTCTAGCGACCCCGCCGCACGATGACATGCGCGGCATTGCGGGTGAAGAAACGCGCCGACCAATCTCATTGCAAACGGAGCAAGCCGCCGCTCAATTCACGGGCTTTGCGGCAAATTGCGTTCGGATGACCACCGCTTGCCACGCGTCGCTCACGCGCGATGATCGAGCCGCGCGACCAGCCGGTCGCCGATCCACTGGATGCCGCAGACCAGAACGATCAGGACGATTACCACGGCAATCATCACGCTGGTTTCGAAACGCTGGTAGCCGTAGCGGATGGCAAGGTCGCCCAGGCCGCCGGCGCCGATGGCGCCGGCCATGGCCGAAGCGCCGACCAGCGTGACAAGCGTCACCGTGAAGCCGGCGACGATGCCCGGCAGCGCCTCCGGCACCAGCACCTCGCGGATGATTGTCCAGCGGTTGCCGCCCATGGCGCGGGCCGCCTCGATCAGGCCATGATCCACCTCGCGCAGCGACACTTCGGCGATGCGAGCATAGTAGGGCGTTGCCGCGATCGACAACGGAACGATCGCAGCCCAGGTGCCGATCGAGGTGCCGACGATCAGCCTCGTCACCGGGATCAGCGCCACCAGGAGGATAATGAAGGGGACGGAGCGGAAGCCGTTGACGATGGCGCCGAGAATGCGGTTCACCCAAAGATTTTCGGCGATGCCGCCGCGATCGCTGGCGACGAGCGCGAGACCGAGCGGCAGGCCGAAGACCAGCGAGATGAGGCCGGAGGCGCCGGTCATCAGCACGGTCTCCCAGATCGAACGGAGCAGGAGTTCAAACAGGATCGGCGACATGGCCAAGCACCTCCACCCGCGCGCCGCGGTCCTTGAGGAACGTCGTTATTCGCGCGAGATGCGCCGTGTCGTCGCCGGAGACGGCGACGAACAGCGTGCCGACAGGCTGCTCTTGGACATGGTCGATGCCACCATGCACGAGGCGGAACGGGCCAGGCACCGTCGCGGCTAGATCCGACAACAATGCGCCACGTGCCGCCTCGCCTGCCACATCGATCCTGAGGATCGTTTCCGCGCCTTCGCCTGCGGCGAGCCGGCTCGCGATCTCGAGTGGCAGTTGCGGCCGTATGCCTCCGAGCAGGCTTCTGGTGATCTCGGACTTTGGATCGGCGAAGACCTGCCAGACCGCGCCCTCCTCGACGATCCGGCCGGCGTCGATCACCGCCACGCGGTCGGCGATCGAGCGGATCACCTCCATCTCATGCGTGATGAGCAGGATGGTGAGGCCGAGCCTTGAATTGATGTCCTTGAGCAGCGCCAGGATCGAGCGCGTCGTCTCCGGGTCGAGCGCCGAGGTCGCCTCGTCGGAGAGCAGCAGCGCGGGACGAGCCGCGAGCGCCCTGGCAATGCCGACACGCTGCTTCTGCCCACCCGACAGCGAGGCCGGATAGGCCTTGGCCTTCTCCGACAGGCCGACGAGTTGCAGCAGCTCGGCGGCGCGCGCCATGCGCTCGGCGCGCGGCCGGCCTTCGATCTTGAGCGGCAGCGCGACGTTTTCCTCGACCGTCTTCGCCGACAAAAGATTGAAGTGCTGGAACACCATGCCGATGCGGCGGCGCAGCGGCTGCAAGTCGCGCTCGCTTAGACGGCTGATCTCGCGGCCCTCGATGAAGACCTCGCCCGAATCCGGCCGCTCCAGGCCGTTGAGGCAGCGGATCAGCGTCGACTTGCCGGCGCCGCTGCGGCCGATGATGCCGAGGATCTCGCCCTTCTGCACCGTGAGCGAGACGCCGTCGAGCGCCGCGGTGGCGCCGAAGCGGCGCTTCAGGCCGACGAGGCGGACAACATCTTCCGACCCCTTGGGCTGGATGGTGTCCGGACCGACCACCTTGGTCGTGACATGCTGGTTCATCTCTATGTCCGTTTCAGCGTCATACAAAAGCGACGGCGGCCCGCTCAACAGCGGACCGCCCGTTTCTGCCAGCCAGGCGCCGATCAATAGGCGCTGATCCCGGTGCCCTTGTAGACCTTGTCGAACTCGGCCTTGACCGTCTCGTTCTGGTAGGAGGCGACCAGGGTCTTGACCCAGGGCTCGTTCTCAGCTCCGGCCTTGACGGCGATGAAGTTGCGGTAGGGATTGTCGGCTACCGCCTCCTGCGCGATGCGGTTTTCAGGGCCGAGACCGCTCTTCAGCGCCCAGTCGGTGTTGACGACCGCAGCGTCGAGATCGTCGACCGAGCGGCCGACGATGCCGGCGTCGAGCTCCTTGATCTCGAGCTTCTTCGGGTTGTCGGCAATGTCGGCGGTCGTCGCCAGGATGCCGGTGCCGTCCTTCAGCTTGATCAGGCCTTCATGCTCCAGGACGTGCAGCGCGCGGCCCTCATTGGACGGATCGTTCGGCAGGCCGATGACGGCGCCTTCCGGCAGGTCGGCGACCTTGGCGTGCTTCTTCGAATAGAGGCCGATCGGCCAGACGCCGGTATAGCCGACCGGCACGATGTGATAGCCTTGCGTCTTGATCTGGTTGTCGAGATAGGGCTTGTGCTGGAAGGCGTTGGCGTCGATCTCGCCGCGCTCGAGCGCTTCGTTGGGCTGGGTGTAATCGTTGAAGACCACGGTCTCGATCGTCAGCCCTTTCTTGGCCGCCTCGGCGGTGACGACGCGCCAGACATCCTCATCCTCGCCGCTGATGATGCCGACCTTGATCGCCTTCTTGTCCTCGGCCAAGGACGGCGACGGCGCGGCGAGGCCGATCACAGTGAATGTCGCGGCGAGAAGCGCGGCAAGTCCGGCGCGCCTGGTGATTGACGTAACGAGAGAATTTGAAGCGTTGCCGCGTTCGGACATAATGCGTTCCTTGCGATGCTGAAGTCATTTCGGCCTGGCGGGATGCGAAGCCTTGACATCAGCATCGCCAATGCTGCCCGCTTGGGCAAAGAAGCGCTTTTCCTATCGAGCGGAACGCGGAAAATATTCTCTCAAAGATTTTGTGACTTGGAGAACGCCGGCCGCCGACGCAAGATATCTGGCGGAAGGCCGAAGCGCTGGCGCTTATGAAGCCCGCTGCGCGGCGACCCAGGGCAAGCGGTCATGTCCCGGCAGCCGCGACACGGTCGGAAGGCCTCTGGCTTCCTGCGCGCCGAAGCCCAATCGTGTCAGGCAGGCTCGCGCCAGGGCCGCATTGCTGTCGATGACGATCAACCCGTTCGTGTCGCTAAGGCTGGCGGCCACCACGGACAGTTCGGTGCAGCCGAGCAGCGCGGCATCGGCGCCGGCCAATTGCGCGAGATGGAGCGCGCGCTCGGTTTCGGTCGCCGCTTCCGCGATCGAGCCGGCCTTGACGAGAGCGATCGCGCTATCGACGCGCTCCTGGAACTCCACGTTTGCGGGAAGGCAAAGGTCGAACCCCGCCGCCAATATCCTCTCTTGATAGAAGCCGGAGACCAGCGTGCCGCGGGTTGCGAGGTTTGCAATCCGGCCCCTGTCCAGGCTGCGACGGATTTCCGCCACTACAGCGTCGCCGATGTGGATGATCTCCGCGCGCGAGTTCGCTGCCAGTTGCCCGTACCAATGATGGGCGGTGTTGCACGGCATCGCGATGCAGGCGACGCCGAGCGCGTTGAGCGTCGCGACCGCGGCCTGCAGCGGCGCCAGCGGCCCGTCATGGTTGCCGAGGATCGCTTCGGTCCTGTCGGGGAGCTGCGGCACGCTGAGGATGGCGGCGGGCACATGTTCGTTGTCGCGCAGCGCCTCGGTCATCCGGGTCAGCTTGAAGTAGAAGTCCGCCGATGCAAGCGGTCCGAGACCGCCTATGATGCCGAGCTGGGGACGGATGCTGTCGTCGATCATCGGACGCGCTCGGCTTCGAGCACTTCCGAGACGCTCTCAACAGGCTGCGCCCCCTCCCGGTGGCTGGGCGCGATCATTGCCGTGCTCGCCGCGACGGTGCTGACGCTGGACAGCGTCATCAGCGTATCGACGGCCGCATCCACCGCGACGAACAGGGCGAACGCTGCTTCGAAGGGAAGCTTCAGGTAGCCGCAAACGATGGACATCTGGGACAGGATGAGCAGGCTGCCCATGCCGCCGGTCGTCAGCGCCAGAAGCGCCGAGACGATGCCGACAAGCAAGAGGTCGGGGATCGCTAGCGGATGACCGTAGAGCTGGGCGATGAACAGCGCGCCCGAGGTGTAAACCAGCGCCGGGCCCGTCCGCAGCAGTGCCGCCTGCAGCGGCACCAGCAGTTCGACGACCACCAAGTTGAAGCGCAGCCGCTCGCTCAACAGATTGATGACCCAGGGCAGCGAGGCGACCGTGGAGCGCGTGGTGATCGCCACCATGAGAAGGGGCTGAAGGGTCTTGATCGTGGTCCAGTAGCTGCGTCGCGACCGGATGGCGATAATTGCAAATGCAACGGCGAGGAATGTGAGGCAGGACAGGCCCATCACCAGCAGGTAGCCGCCCATCAATGTGAGCGGCCTGGTTCCGGTCGAGGCGGTCTGATCGGCGATCAGGATGAAGGTTGCGAAGGGCAGTCCCCAGACGAACCAGTTGGTCAGCACCGTGCAGGCCCGGTAGACGGCATTGAGCGCCTGGGACAGGCTCATGGACGAGGGCTGAGGGATCTTGCCCATCGCCAGCCCGAAAAGCAGGCAGAAGAGCAGGACCTGGATGGTCTGGCCGGAGGCGAGCGCGTTGAAGACGTTGTTCGGCACCAGGTCGAGCAGGATCGAATGCTCACCGTTTGCGTTCCCGGTGGACGGCGGCGGCTGGAACGGGAATGCGAGATCGGTGGATACGCTGCCTTGGGAATTGATGAACTCGCCGAGCTCGATGCGCGACTGAGGGTTCTCGATCTGGCCGGGCTGCAGGATCAGCGAATATGTGCCGCTCACCATCACGGCCAGGAACGAGACGACCAGCACGGCAATGCCGACCTTGCCAAGGTAACGGACGGATTTCGGGTCCTGCACCATCGCCGTGATGGAGAAGATGACCGACGACACCAGGTAGGGCAGGACGACCATCTTGAGGAAGTTCAAATAGACCTGAGCGACAGGGCTGATCGCATGGGAGAAGCCTGGATAGTAGAGACCGCACAGGATCCCGGCCAGGATCATCGCGATCGTCGTCACGGGCGAGCGTAATATGCGCTTTGCCGCCAGGCGCCAATCGAAAGGCAGGGGTGCGGCTACGTCGGCGACGGTCATCGTCAGGCTTTGCCCCCCAGGCGATAGCGCGCGATGATCTCGTCAGTGTTGAGAACCTGCTGGCCCCGTGCGAGATCGAGATAGAGGTCGACAAAGGCCGCAAGATGCGGATTGTCCGGCCGGACGCCGATCGCGATCGTGTCGACCTTGTCCGTCAGCGTGATCGAGCGCGCCACGACCGTCATCGACGGATCGTCGACCATCAGCTTCTTGATCTCGAAGTCGTCGCGATAGGCCATGTCGATCGCGCCGTTGCGGATCGCGTCGACAACCGTATTCCATCCCGCGAAGCGACGGATCTGCGCGTGCGGGAAGGTCGTGGCCGCATAGGTGGCGAATGAGGAGCCCTCGATCACGCCGAGATCGCCGGAGAAGTCGCGGATGATCTGTTCCGGCGGCTTGCCCTGTGTGATGCGCGCCAGGTTGAGGCGGTTGGCGAGCAGCCCCTGATGCAGCATGGCATAGGGTCGCGAATAGAGGATAGAGCGTCCGCGCTGAAGGGTGCGGCTGAGCTTGCCGATCGCCATGTCGGCCTGGCCGAACATCAGCTGTCTCACCATGCCGTCGAACGTCACGGCGGATCGATCGAACACCGGCTCGACGCCAAGCTCCGCGGCTATGCCGCGGGCCAGTTCCATGTCGATGCCCTTATCCCCCGCCCCATCGGCCGGAAAGAACGGGTCGGAAGCAAACGCCGGCATGGCGATGCGCAGCTTGTTGTCGCTCGTGATCGGCTGTGGCGCGTTCTCCGCCGGCTGTGCCGGCTGGGTCGCCGCCTGCGCTTGCGCCATCGCCAACCCGACGCTTCCGGCCGTAAGCAGCGTGCGACGTGTAAGCGACATGCGCATTTCTCAATTCGTGCAGGAAGCCGGACAAGAAAATCTGACCAACTCGCAGTATGCACGGCGAGGTTAAAGAAACGTGTCTTTTAAACCTTTAAATATTACTAGTACATAGAACAACGCGGCTTCACAAAATATGCAAGTTGGCTAATATATCGAGCACCGCAAGGGACGGTTAACTATCCCCTGCGAAAGCAGTGCGGATCGTCAAAACGTCTCGACCCATGGCCTGAGCTCGACCTCGAAGCTCCAGGCGCTGCGATGCTGGCGATGGACCGCGAGATAGGTCTCGGCGATCGCGTCGGGCGACAGGCGGCGATCGGGACGCTCGGGATCGGCCGCCTGTCCGGGCGGTTCGATCTGGCCGTCGATGATGAAATGCGCGACGTGGATGTTCTTGGGGCTGAGCTCGCGCGCCATCGACTGCGCCAGTCCACGCAGCCCGAATTTCGGCATGGCGAAGCCGGCCGAGCCGGAGAAGCCTTTGAGGCTTGCGGTGGCGCCGGTGAACAGGATCGAGCCGGAACCGCGCTCAGCAAGCCGGCGCGCCGCCTGCTGGCCGACCAGGAAGCCGCCATAGGCACCGACGAGCAGGGCCTGCTTGACCGTGTCGGGATCGAGCTCGGCGATCGGGCCGCGCGTACGCCCGCTTGCGTTGAAGACGGCAATTTCGAGCGGGCCGACCTTGTCGGCCGCCTCGAACAGCCGTGCCACCGAGGCGGCGTCCGAGACGTCGGTTTCCACCGCCTGCGCGCCTGTCTCCTCAACCAGCGCCGCGAGCTTGTCGATATTGCGGGCGGCAAGGACGACACGATAGCCCTCCTTGCCGAGGAGCCGCGCCAGCGAGGCGCTGAGGCCAGATCCAGCGCCTGCGATCACCGCGACATTGGCTGCCATCTCGTTCCTCCTTTGCGATGTGTCCTTCGAGGTTCGGCCGATGCCGATGGTCGCACAAGTTCGCGCCTTCGGCCGCAAGAGGCAAGAACGGTGTTGCTCCGTTTTCGCCGTTCGACGCAAAAAGCCGTCGGCCTATGTGTTGGTCGCTGGCCGCCGCCAGGGCTTGCCTGCCGCACCGATCCGTCCGACACGTGGTTCAACGGCGATTCGAGGAGCGACCATGGAACCAATCTGGGCCGTCGGCCTGATGACCGGCACGGTGCTCGACGGCAATATCGACGTGGCGCTGATCAAGACCGACGGCGAGCGCATCGCCGACTTCGGCACCTATACGCTTGCACCGTACCCGCAATCGATCCGCACGCTGTTGGAAGAGACGCTGCGCCAGGCGCGCGCCTGGAATTTCGAAGGACCGGAGCCGGCGATCTTCCGCGAGGCCGAGGACGCGTTGACACGGGCTCAGTCAGCCGCGGTCAGGGATCTTGTCGAGAGCCATGGGATGAGCATGGCCGATATCGGCGTCGTCGGTTTCCACGGCCAGACGGTGCTGCATCGTGCTCCGCAGCCGGGACGGATCGGCCGGACGCGCCAGCTCGGCGACGGCGAATTGATGGCGGCGCTTCTCGGCACCAGGGTCGCCTACGACTTCCGCTCGGCCGATGTGGCCGCCGGCGGGCAAGGCGCGCCGCTCGCAGCCGCCTATCACGCGGCGCTGCTCAAGGAGGCCGACGCCAGCGGCGACACCGCGGTGCTCAATCTCGGCGGCGTCGGCAACATCACCTGGTGGGATGGCAAGGACGCAATCGTCGCCTTCGACACCGGACCGGCCAACGCGCCGGTCAATGATTTCATCAAGGCGAAGGGCCTCGGCGAGATGGACCGCGACGGCAAGTTCGCGGCCGCGGGCACGGTCGACGAGGCAAGGCTCGAGCGGCTGTTGCAGCATCCCTATCTCACAAAACCTTACCCGAAGTCGCTCGACCGCTTCGATTTCACGGCGGCGATGGCCGAGGGGCTCGGCGCAGAGGATGGGGCTGCAACGCTGACGGCCTTTACGGTGTCCGCCGTCGGCAAGGCGCTCGACCTCTTGCCGCGCCGGCCGAAGCGGCTGGCGGTCAGTGGCGGCGGCCGCCGCAACCCGACGATGATGGCGATGCTTGAGAGCCGCGCCGGCGTCGAGGTGGTGCAGGCCGAAACGCTGGGATGGAAGGGCGATGCGGTGGAGGCGGAGTGCTTCGCCTTCCTCGCCGTGCGCGTGCTGCGCGGCCTGCCGATCAGCTTTCCGAGCACCACCGGCGTGGCGCAGCCGATGCGCGGCGGGAAACTGGCGGGCTAATCAGCCAGGCGCTTCTGCAGGAAGATGCGGCTGCGGCCAGCAGGGAAGTCTGGAAGCGTGCCGAACGGCTGGTAGCCCTGTCGCTGATAGACCTTGGCGGCGGTCGGATTGAAGGTGTCGATCCAGGCGGCCTGGCAACCACGCGCCGCCGCCTCCCGCTCGGCGGCATCCAGCATGCCGGCGGCGATTCGCCGGCCGCGCAGCTTTTCGTCGACCCAGAGCCACTGCACATAGAGCCAGCCCCAGGCGGTGTAGCCGGATATGCCGGCGACGATCGCTCCGGCATCGTCACGCACGAAAACCGCGAGCGATTTTCTGCCTGAAGCACCGACATCGCCGTCATTGAAAGCGGTGAGGCTCTCGCCGAGAAAAGCGAGGTCCCGAGGCAAGGGCTCGGCGGTGATCTCGAGCGTCGTCTTCATCATGGCTCCGTTCGACCAAGCCTTATCGAAAGACCGCAGGAGGACGCAAGCCGGCCTCCGTTTCTGAAAATATCGCCGAGCGGCGTATCCAAACACAAGCCTCGAACGTCCTAGCAGCATCGTTCATGCAGCAGGAGATTTGTGGTGAGGAAATTGATCGTGGGCAGCTTCATTTCGCTCGATGGCGTCATCGAGGCACCGATGAACTGGGCGTCGCCCTTTTTTGTCGGAGACGCCCTGGAACACTCCTATGCCAAAGCCGGCGAGGCGGACTACTTCCTTCTTGGACGTGTGACCTACGAGCTGTTTTCCAGCCGCTGGCCGCAGATCGAGGGCAAGTACATGGACCGGATGAACGGGCTTAAGAAACTGGTCGCATCGCGAACCCTGAAAGAGGTCGGCTGGAACGCGTCATTGATCGAAGGCGACGTCGCCGGCCGGATCGCCGAGATCAAGGCGCAAGGCGACGGCGACATTCTGAAATACGGGGTGAGCAATCTCGACCAGACCCTGCTCGCCAATAAGCTTGTCGACGAGTACCAGCTTTCGATCGTGCCGACTCGGGTCGGCCACGGCAAACGCGCTTTCCAGGATGTCGACCCATCGCTGGTCAGGCTGGAGCTGACGGGCACACACCGGTTCGACAGCGGCGTCGTCACGCTGACCTATCGCGTGCTGAAATGACCTTTGCGCAATGAAGTCGATCCTGTGATGTCCAGACCGCCTCGGATGGCAGCCCTACCTGAAGGACTGGAAGCACGCACCGGCTTGACTGTGCGGCCGGGTAGGCCAGTTGCCCGCCACAAGAATCCGTCAGGCGGCACGTATCTTTTTCTCCCCGCCATACGTCTTGGAGTCGGCCGGCGATGGTGCCGGTCGGCGAGCGCGGAGAATATTGGGCCATGCTGAAAACCTACGCAGGAAGCTGCCATTGCGGCAAGGTTCGGTTCGAGGCCGATATCGACCTCAGCCGGGGAACCGTCAAATGCAATTGCTCGACATGCACCAAGACGCGCTCCTGGGTGGGGTTTGTCGACCCTCAGCACTATCGCCTCGTGTCTGGGGTCGAATCGCAGGCCGAATATCAATGGACCCCACCGGGCAGGGTTGCGCCCAGCATCCAGTATCACTTCTGCGCGACCTGCGGCGTGCGCATGCCGGCGCGAGGTGATGTTCCAGCCCTTGGCGGCATCGTGATCGCCATTCCGATAGCGGCTCTCGACAGGATCGATCCAGAAGAGTTGGCGGCGGCGCCGGTGATGTATGTCGACGGCAGGCACGATCGCTTCGATCGGGCTCCCGATGACACCAGGCTGATGTAACATGGCCGGACCTTGCCCTGGCGAGACGTGCACAACGGTGTTCTCATGACGATGCAGCCAAGACTTGAGCCTAGCGGGCTCTTCGACGTTCGCTACGCCGCGTTCCTGCAAACGGTCGCGCATTTGCGAGAACGGCTGCATCGCTATTGCGCGCGCATGACAGGCTCGGCACTCGACGGCGAAGACGTCATGCAGGAAACGCTGTTCGAGATCTATCGCAAGATTGAGAAGATCGACGATCCGAGCGCTCTTCGTTCATGGCTGTTTCGCACTGCTCACAACCGCTGCGTCGATTTCCTGCGCAACCAGCAAACGCGCCGCCGCGCCGAGGCCAATTTCGCGGTCGACGAGATCGTTCTCCCGGCCGAACCGGCGGGCCAGGGCGCCGATCGTGCCATCGAACGGCTGGTGATCCACCTGCCGCCCAAGGAGCGTGCCTGCGTTCTCTTGAAGGACGTCTTCGACCATTCGCTGGAAGAGATTGCCGATCTCGTCGGGTCGACGGTCGGCGGCGTCAAGGCGGCGTTGAGCCGCGGCCGCGCCAAGCTGGCCGCGTTGCCAAGCCAGCCAACCGTTCGCCCAGAGCCTGGACGCGATCCGCAGCTTTCGAGATTGCTCAACCGCTATGTCGAACTCTTCAACCGCCATGACTGGGACGGCGTGCGGGCATTGACCAGCGACGACGCGCAGCTGCGGGTCTCGGACTGCTTCAGAGGCCCCTTGTCGGAATCGCCCTACTTCGTCGAATATGAAAAGGGCCAGTTGAGCTGGAAGATGACGATCGCCGCGGTTGATGACGAGATCGTGCTGCTCGTGCTCCACCGAGGCGAAGGCGGCTGGAAACCGGCCTATCCGGTTCGGATCGAAGCAGCCGACGGGACCATCAACCGGATTAGCGACTATTATGCGTGTCCATGGCTGATGAGGGCGGCGCGCGCAATTGTGGTTGCGAGCCCAAACTGAGCGCTCAGCCCGCTGACCGCCATGCCGCGGCCGACGCCGCTACCAGCATCAGCAAGGCGGCGATCAGCGCGCAATTGGCGAAGCCGAGGCCTGTGTAGAGCGGACCGAAACCGGCGGTGCCGACGGTGACGGCGAGATAGGTGACCGCGCTGTTCAGGCCCATGATGGTGCCGCGGCGTGACGGGTCGAGCGCGGTCAGGCGCATGACCAGCACGTTCAGCCCTAAATGGTTGGCAAGACCCCAGATGGCGATCGTTGCCGTCAGCGGGCCGAAGCCACCGCTCAGCATGGCCATCGCGACATAGACGGCGGCGACCAGCAGATAGGCGAAAGGCATGACGCGGCGCGCGCCGAGGCGGTCGATGATGCCGTCGAGCAGAGCGGCCGCGCCGAAGCCGAGGCCGTAAGCGATCGCCGCGAGGCCGTTGGCGCTGACCGGCTCACCGAGGTCTTTGTGGAGATGGTCGCCGAGATAGCCGTAGACGCCGTAGAAGGCGGTCATGAAGGCGCTGCAGGCGATGAGAAGCGGAATGATCCCAGGCACGGCCAGCGCGCCAAGCGGCGAAGGCGCGGGACCGCTCTTCCTGGTGTCGCGCAGCGAGCTCATCGTCAGGCCCACGACTGCGGTGCCGGCGAGAAGCGCCACGGCGGCGAAGACGGCGCGCCAATGGATGAGATCGGCAAGCACGGCTGACAACGAGACGCCGGCGACCATGGAGAGCGTCCAGCCGGTCAGCACGACGCCGATCGTGCCGCTCTCACGGCCGGGCGGCGCGATCGCCGCCGAGCTGGCATAGATCGCCGGCATGGCGACCCCGGCGGCGATGCCGGCGACGAGCTGGGCCGCCACCAGCGCCGTCACCGTCGGCGCGAGCGCGCTGGCGACCAGCGCGAGTGCAAGCAAAAGCAAAGCGCCCTGCAGCATGCGGCGCGCGCCGATCCTGTCGATGTAGCGGGCAAGGAAGAGCGCGCTGGCCGAGGTGCCAAGGCCGAAGGCGGCGGCGGCTGTCATCACCGCCGGCACGCTTGTCCCGAACGATGCCGCGACAGCGGGTGCGATCGGCCCGAGAACCAGCGAGTTGGAGCCGATGACGGCGATGCAGCCGGTAAGCAGATAGGCCGCCGCCGGGATCGGCGCGCGCGGCGCCGCAGTCATAATTGCTGATTGATCACTGTTCGACATATCTCCATAATGGCCGAATTAAATTCAGCATCAATGGAGAATTTCCATATGGACGCAGAAACAGATGACGTTCAGCGGAACAGGCAACCTGCCCGCGAGGTCGACCCGATCGACCGAAAAATATTAGGCGTGCTCGTCGAGGATGCGACCATCAGCTATGCCGAGCTCGGCGATCGGGTTGGCCTCTCGCCACCTGCGGCGCATGAGCGGGTGAAGCGACTCAGGCGCAGCGGCGCCATCCGCGCCACCTCGGCGATCATCGATCCGAAGGCGGTGAAGAAGCCGCTGCTCGCCTTCGTGCATATCGACACAAGAGGCTGGGGCAAGACGCCGGAGCTGATGGCGATTTCAGAATGCCCCGAGGTCGAGGAGATCCATTCGGTCGCCGGCGACACCTGCATGCTGCTCAAGGTGCGCACCGAGGACACCCGCGCGCTCGAAGGCCTGCTGTCGCGCATTTACGAGACGCCGGGCGTGGTCTCGACGCGCAGCTATGTGGTGCTGTCGACCTATCTCGAACGTCCAGTGCAACCCGAGATCACGGCCGAATGGCCGGCGCCTCGGCACATGGCGACGCCGGTTTACTAAAGCGCGTCGCGATCTTTCAGATTCGCTCCATGCGCTTTAGGGTTTTGATTTTACGCATGTCTTTGTCCCGAAACCGGTTCCCACTTTCGGGAGACATGCTTTGGACTGCCATCAGACGATCCGGGGGTCAGACTTCCTTGTTGTCGAAAAGGAACATTTGGACGCCCGAGTCGTCAGGTGCATAGATTCGGCGATCCGCCCCGGCCGCTTTTCCCTCCGGGCTTGCGAACGCCTTTTCGATCGCCGCGAGGTCGTCGAAATACAGCGTTCCGATCCGATGGATACTGGAGGCTCCCACCGGCGTTGCGATGGGGCCGTCGCTGACTTCGTATTTCCTGAGACCGGGAATCTTCTTGGCGAGAGGTATGTGGACTTCGAAGTAATGTCGGTCAAATGCCTCGACGTCCTTCGGTGTCGGGTAGATTACGACCATCCGGGCCATTGCGGTGCTCCTTCTGCTTCGGACACACCAAGGACGACCCGAAGGATCGAAACGGAACGCGACATAGAAGATTTTCGAATATCTTGAAGGCGTGTGCTTGCCGATCGCTGCAGCGAGCAACGCAGCTGGTCCGACCGACCCGTCTTACGGGTTGGTGGCGCTGCGGTAGATGTCGAGGACACGCGTGACGCTGGCGATCAGAAGCTCATGCGCGGTCAGCTTGGTCCGGCCGGCCGCGACTTCGGCGTCGAGATGCCCAAGATACTGGCTGATCAGCGGGCGGGGGATTTCGCTCCCGCCCAGCGCCGCGAGCAAGGCTTCTGTCGCGCGCTGCGCCTCGGGCGACGGCCAGTAGTAGCGGATGCGGTCGCTGAAGGAGAAATGCCGCTGCAGGCGCTGCTCGTCGGGTGTGCCGGGATAGTATTTCTGCCAGTTGCCGGGCGCGGCAAGCATGACGCGCTCCATGGTGGCCGGCAGGTTTTCGCGCGATGGGTCGGGTGCCAGCTGTTCGGCGATGGAACTCAAACCATAGAGCGCCTCGCGCAGCGCGAAGGTAAGCCAGGGACCGACCTTGAGGATGGCAAAGCCGTCGCGCACCAGTTCGGCAAGCGCTTGCCCCGGCTGATAGTCGGTCGAATGCGCCTCGAAGACGAATTGCGGCATGCGCTCCAGCGACGCCACCAGCTTCGTCGCCTTCTCCGGCGCATAGGCGATGATGTCGGCATTGCCGAATTCGACACCGGGCTGGACGACGACGCCGACGGCGCGGGCAAAGGCGGCATCGAGGCCAAGACGGGAAAAGGCCCGGCGATGGACCTCGACGGTGCGGAGCGCGTCGGCGGGCTCGGTCACATGCATATGGTCGAGCGCTTCGAGCGCGCCGCCCGGCACCGGCACTTCGGTGCCGATGATGTAGACGGGTTTTTGGCCGCCGGCGCGTGCGACCGCGGCCTCGGCGACCGCCGCGAGATCGGCCGCGCGCTGGGCGATGATCTCATCGGGCAGCGCAACGGTATCGTCGGCGCAGGCCATGCTGGTGTCGAGATGCAGCTTGGTGAAGCCAGCGGAGGCATAGGCGTCGATCATTGCCGCCGCCTTCTGCATCGCCTCCGCGGCAGGCAGGTGCTTCCAGGGATTAGGCCCCAGATGGTCGCCGCCGAGGATCAGCCGGTCGAGCGGAAAGCCAGTGCGCACCGCATGCGCCTCGACAAAGCTTCGGAACGCGGCCGGCGTCATGCCGGTATAGCCGCCCTCGTGGTTGACCTGGTTGCAGGTCGCCTCGATCAGAACATCGGCGCCAAGTGCCGCGCCGTGGCGGAGCGTCGCTTCGATCACCAGCGGATGCGCCGAGCAGATCGACGCGATGCCGCCCTTGCCGCCCGCTGTGCGCCGAGCAGCGATGCCGGCAAATCTTGTCGTGGCCCCGGTCATGCGTGTGGTCCTGCCTTGGCGATGAAAGCCTCGACCTCGGCGAGCCGGTGAATGCCTTCCATCGGCCCCTTGCGGGTGACGGCAAGCGCGCCGCAGGCATTGGCGATGCGCAGCGCATTGGCGGGCGCGGCGCCACGCAGCCAGAAGGAAACGAACGCGGCGCCGAAGCAGTCGCCGGCGCCTGTCGGATCGACTTCCTCGACGGCAAAGCCGGGCATTGCGACTGTGCCCTGGCGGTCGTGATAGGCGGCGCCATCGGCGCCTTTCTTCAGGACGATGCAGGAGATGCCTCGTCCCAGCAATTCGGCGACGGCACCCTGCTCGTCGCCGGCCGAGGAAAACAGGAACAGTTCGTTGCCGCTGGGCAGGAAGACATCGGTTTGCGCCAGCACCTTGTCGAGGGCCTGGCGCATGCCGGAAGCCTGCATGATCTCGCGACGGATATTCGGATCGAAGGACACGGTTCCGCCCTTGGCCTTCACGGCCGCGATCGCGCCAAGCGCGACTTCGGTGGCGCGGTCGGAAAACAGCGAGGAACCCATGACATGGACGTGATCGGCCCCAGCCAGGAGCCGCCTCGCCGCATCGTCCATCTCCAGCAAGCCGGCGGCGCTGTTGCGGATGTTGAAGACGAAATGCCTGGATGCATCGGGCCGATAGGTGACGAAGGCTGTGCCGGTAGCGTGGCCTTCGTGGACGGCGATCGCCGAGACGTCAGCGCCGAGCACGCGCAGCCGGTCGATGTTCAATTGGCCGAAATCGTCCTTGCCGACGGCGCCGATGAGACCAGCGGGCTGGCCGAGCGCCGCCGCCTGGCCGATGAAGATCGCCGGCGCGCCGGAGGGGAACGGTCCGACCAGCGGCCCGGGCTCGAGAAAGCTCTGGCCGATGCGCTCGGCCATGATCTCGACGAGGATCTCGCCCGCTGAGACCAGCTTCTTCATCACGTCCTCCCGACATTCGTTCGCGGAATCCGCTCTCTGGGTCACCGCAGATACCAAAAATCGAATACGACCTTGGATTTTTCACGTCAATTAATAAATTTACGCGTGGAATAATTTCACAAGGCGCGTTGAAACTTGCAAAGTTATCTGTAAAGTTTCAACTTGCAGTCGCGCGCCGGCGCACCGTATGTAGGCACCGAGGCAGCGCATGGGAGCAAGGATTCCATGTCGCGAGGATTTGAATGCCGATGACGCATAAGACAATGGAGGATTTCGCCCGTTCCTGCGGCGTCTCCAGACCCACTCTTTCCAAATATTTCGACGATCCGACCAGCGTCAAACCGGCGACCAGAAAGCGGATCGAGGAGGCGCTGCGCTCGTCCGACTACCAGCCCAATTTGTTCGCGCGCAATCTCAACCGCAAGCGCACCCGCAGCATCGGCATCGTCGTGCCGACGGTGACCGACCCGTTCTATTCCGAGATGGTCAGCCGCATCGAGCTCAGGCTGCGCGACGAAGGCTATTGGCCGATCGTCATTTCCTCGCATGGGTCGAGCGAGCTCGAGGCGGAAGCGACTCGAACCATCCTGTCGCTGAAGGTTTCGGGCGCGCTGATTGCGCCGCTCGGCCGGCGCTCGGACCAGCGGGCGATCGAGAAGCTGACGCAGGCGATCCCGATCGTCTATTTCGACACCTATCTCGAAGGCGACACGCCTTTCGTCGGCAACAACAATGTGCAGAGCATGTCGACCATCGTCGACTATCTTTGCCGCTCGGGCGACGCGCCGGTCTATTTCGATATCCCGCACGTCAATCACAATTCGCGCGAGCGGGTGGAGAGCTACATCGATGCCATGAAGCGGCTTGGCCAGAAGCCGCTCGTCTTCGGCAACATCGAGGATTACACATGGGAGTTTGAACGGATCGGCTACGAGCAGACGGAAAAGCTGCTCGGCAATGGCGGCCTGCCCGGCAAGACCATCCTGTGCGCCAATGACCGCCTTGCCTTCGGCGTGATGGCGGCGGCCTTCTCGAAGGGGCTGAAGGTGGGCCGCAAGGCGGATTGCGACCTGCGCGTCGCAGCCCACGACGACCATCCGCTCAGCCGCTACACCTGCCCGGCGCTCACCACAATGGCGCAGGATTTCGCGGCGATGGCCGGCCGCAGCGTCGAGACGCTGCTTACCTTGCTCGACGAGGACGGCACGGCCGTCGCGCCGAAGGTCAACCTCGACGCGACGCTGGTGATGCGCCAGTCGGCCTGAGTCCTGCGGAAAGCTGGGGCGGACTCCCGCCAGCGGTCACTGCGTCTCAGGCAAGCAAGCTCGCCGCCTCTTCCTCGCTAAGCAGCGGCGGCTGGTCGACCGTGCCGACGACCGCGACGGAGTTGCGGCTCTCGCCGGAGGCGAGGATCGCTTCCATGATCTCCAGCACGTGCAGCGCCAGTTCGCCGGACGCGCGCGGCCTCCTGCCTTCCGCCAGCGACCGCGCCAGGTCGGCGACGCCGAGCATGCGGTAGTTGGCACGGTCCGGCGCGGCATAGGGCCAGTTGCGCGCGCCATAGAGCTCGCTTTCGCTCTCGAAATTCTTCCAGTCGTCGCCGCGCGCCGACAGCGAGACAGTGCCGCCAAAAGTGTCGGGGTCGGGCAGCCTGAGCGACCCTTCCGTGCCGTGCAGTTCGATCGGATGGTTCGAGTGCCTGAAGACATCCCACGACGCGCCGAAGGCTACGGTGGCGCCGGAACGGAATTCGAGCAGCGACAGGATGTTGGTCGGCGTGCCGACTCTGAAACTGGTGTTCTTGTAAGGACCCTCCGCGGTGATCAGCCGCTCCTCCTGGCCGCGCGTCGCCATCGCCATGACGCGGGCGACCGGGCCGAGCAGGTTGACGAGCATCGTCAGATAATAAGGCCCCATATCGAAGACCGGACCGCCGCCCGGCTGATAGTAGAATTGCGGATTGGGGTGCCAGTGCTCCATGCCGCGACCCATCATGAAGGCGGTGCCGGTTACGGCGCGGCCGATCGCGCCCTCGTCCATCAGCCGGCGTGCCCGCCGCCCGGCGGCGCCAAGGAAGGTGTCGGGCGCCGAGCCCAGCAGCAAACCGCGCTTGGCCGCCTCGGCGACCAGCCTGCGGCCGTCGCTGGCGGAGGTCGCGAGAGGTTTTTCGGTGAAGACATGTTTTCCGGCCGAGAGCGCCGAGTGGGTGATGTCGAAATGCGCCGAGGGAATGGTGAGGTTGAGGACGAGATCGACCTCCGGATCGGCGAGCAGCGCATCGACGCCGAGCGCGCGGATGCCGTATTCCTTGGCGCGCAAGGCGGCCATGTCGGCGGAAATATCGGCGCAGGCGCGCAATTCCACACCGGAAAAAAGTGCCGCGTTGCGCAGATAGGTCATCGATATGTTACCGCAGCCGATAACGCCGATGCCGAGCTTTTCCCCTGATTTTGCTTGCATTTTCCTTCCGACCTCCCAATGCGGCGGCGCTCAAGACAACCCGCCGCAATGGCGGCGGACAATTTTCGTGACTCGCTATAGCGCATTTTAAATCTTGACGCGCGTAAAATTTTTATAGAGCATGTGAAAACGCTGGCGCAGCATCGGAGGCCGCCAGCCTTCTGGAGGAGAAAATGACTGACATGAAAAAACGGCCGACCGCCGACTCTAAGCTTGTGGGTCACGTCACGACGATGCCCGTTGGGCACGTCACGATTGCCGACCGCCGGCAGTTTCTCATCGGCGCCGGCATGCTGGGCGCCGCAGCGCTGGGCACCGGTCTCGGCATCCGCAAGGCGCGTGCCCAGTCGCGCGCCGAAATCAGCTTCGCCAGCGCAGCCTTTTTCGGCAAGGAGACCTTCGGCGACCTGATCAAGGCCTTCAACGAATCGCAGGACCGCATCCTGGTCAAGAACATCGAGCTGCCGCCGCCGAGCTCCTCGACGGAAGTGTATCAGGGCCTGGTGCAGCAGCTTGCCCGCCGCAACGGCACGCCGGACGTCTTCAGCCAGGACGTGATCTGGATCGCCGGCTTTGCCGCCGCCGGCTGGGCGCTGCCGCTGGACGAGTATTTCCCGGCCGACAAGCGCAGCGCCTACTTCACCGGGACGCTCGATGCCTGTACCTATGACGGCAAGCTTACCGCCCTGCCCTGGTTCATGGATTCGGGCATGTTCTATTACCGCAAGGACGTGCTGGAGAAGCATGGCGGCAAGGTGCCGGAAACCTGGGCCGACATGGCGACCACAGCTGCGGCCGCGCAGAAGGCCGGCGATATCGATTTCGGCTATCTGTGGCAAGGCAAGCAGGCCGAGGTCCTGGTCTGCGATGCGGTCGAGATCATCACTTCCAACAACGGCGCCATCCTTGCGCCCGACGGCAAGTCGGCGCTGATCAACCAGAAGGGCGCGGTCGAGGCGATCCAGTTCCTCTACGACACCATCGGCAAGACCAAGATCAGCCCGCAGGACGTGCTGTCCTGGGACGAAGAGCCGTCGCGCCAGCCCTTCACCTCGGGCAAGGCGTTGTTCATGCGCAACTGGTCCTATGTCTGGCCGATCGCGCAGGACGCCAAGACCTCGCAGGTGGTGGACAAGGTCGGCGTGGCGCCGCTGCCGTCCTTCGCCGGCGGCAAGAGCTCGGCCTGCCTCGGCGGCTACCAGCTCGGCGTCAACGCCAACTCGAAGCAGCGCGAGGCGGCCATCGAATTGCTCACCTGGCTGTCGTCGACCGAGACGCAGCACCGCATCGCGCTCAACTTCGGCCTGGCGCCGACGCGGCCGGCGCTGTTCCAGGATGCGCAGATCAAGAAGGAACAGCCCTTCATGGCGAGCCTCGAGAAGGTGTTCACCGGCGCCACCGCGCGGCCGAAGACGGCCGAATACGCCAAGGTGACACTGGCCTTGCAGTCCGGCATCTCCAAGGCGCTGGTCTCCGGCAACGTCCAGGCCGAGATGGACGCGCTCGCCGACCAGATCAACAAGATCGTCGCCTGACCATGACCGCGGCCGCCACTCTATCTGGCGCTGGCCGGCCGCGGCGGCTTGGCAAGGCGCTTCCAAGCGCCTTGTGGGCCCTCATCCTGCTGACGCCGGCCTTCGTGTCGCTGGCGTCGGTCTCCTTCTATCCGATCGTCAACGGCCTCTATCTCTCGCTCACCAACACCTCGCTGATCACGCAGGAGCAGGACTTCACCGGCTTCGCCAATTACGCGCAGCTCTGGGGTGACGCGCAGTTCTGGAACGCCTGGTGGCACACGATGTGGTTCACCTTCGCCTCCACCGTGCTGGAGACGGTGATCGGGCTTGGCATGGCGCTCATCCTGTTCGAGGCCTTCAAGGGGCGCGGCCTGGTGCGGGCCGCGATGCTGGTGCCGTGGGCGATGCCCACCGTCGTCACTTCAAAGATGTTCGGCTGGCTGTTCAACGGCCAGAACGGCATCATCAACTACATTCTGCTGCATGCCGGGCTGATCGACCAGAACATCAACTGGTATGGTTCCGCCGACACGGCGATGACCACCATCATCATCGCCGATGTCTGGAAGACGACGCCGTTCATGGCGCTGCTGTTGCTCACCGGCCTGCAGACCATCCCCAATTCGCTGATCGAAGCGGCGCGCATGGACGGCGCCAAGGGCTGGGTAACCTTCTGGTACATCCGCCTGCCGCTCTTGATGCCGACGCTGCTGATCGCCGGCCTGTTTCGCGCGCTCGACGCTTTCCGCGTCTTCGACCTGGTCTATGTGCTGACCGGCGGCGGGCCTGCCGATTCCACCGAGACGCTGTCGACGCTCTCCTACAAGGTGCTGTTTTCGACGCTGCAGTTCGGCTACGGCTCCGCGGTCTCGACGGCGATGTTCGTCACCGAAGGCATCATCGCGCTGGTCTTCGTGCTCTTCCTCATCCGCCAGATCAGGAGGGCGCAATGAACGACACGCGCTCGCCACTGCAGAGCTTCGCCATCTACCTCGGCGCCTTCCTGATCCTGGTCTGGTCGGGCGGCCCGTTCATCTGGCAGTTCTCGACGTCGTTCCAGCTCGACAAGGCGCTGACCTCGGGCTCGCCGTCGCTGATCCCGCATCCGTTCACGCTGGAGCATTACTACAACGCCTTCGTCGAGAAGGAATTGCACCGCTATGTCTGGAATTCGCTGGTGGTGTCGCTGGCGACGACCTTCCTGTGCCTTGTCGTCGGCTCACTTGCCGCCTTCGCGCTGTCACGGCTCAACGTCAAGGGCCGCTTCGGCATCCTGATGGTCATCCTCTCGGTGTCGATGTTCCCGCAGATCGCGCTGGTCGGGCCGCTCTATCTGGTGGCGACCAATCTCGGCCTGCTCGACACCTATACGGCGCTGATCATCACCTATCTGGCGCTCGGCCTGCCGCTGGTCACCTGGGTGCTGTTCGGCTATTTCGAGACGCTGCCGCGCGAGATCGACGAGGCGGCGCGCATGGACGGCGTCTCCATCCCCGGCCTGCTCTGGCACATCATCCTGCCGATGTCGCTGCCGAGCCTAGTGACCACCGGCCTGCTTGCCTTCATCAGCGCCTGGAACGAGTTCCTGTTCGCGCTCGCCTTCACCTCCAACATCGACCGCCAGACGATCCCCGTCGGCATCGCCAACTTCACCAACCTCTATTACGTGCCCTGGGGCGATATCGCCGCGGCCTCGGCCGTCGTCACCGTTCCGCTGATCGTGCTGGTGCTGTTCTTCCAGCGCCACATCATCGAAGGCTTGACCCAAGGCGGCATCAAGGAATGAAAGGATGAACGTGAAAGACCTCAAAGTCGGCTGCCAGACCTTCACCTGGGAAATGCTGGGAGACCGCTTCACCGGCGGCCCGGACGATCTGTTGAAGGCGATCGCCGATGGCGGCTATGCCGGCATCGAGATCACCGACACGATGATCGGCCGCTATGCCGGCAAGCCAGCGGAGTTCGCCGCCGCGCTGAAGTCACGCGGCTTGACGCTCGTCTCCTTCGCCTTCGGCTCGAAGAGCGGCTTCACACTGAAGGAACAGATCGGGGCCGACCTCGACACAGCGAAACGCTGGATCGACTTCGCCGCCGCCTTTCCCGGCGCGCTGGTGTCGATGGGTTCGGCAACCGTCGTCTCCGACGGGCCGCGCGACGACAAGTTCGCCATTGCCGCCGAGGTCTACAACAAGGCCGGCGAGATCGGCCGCAGGGCCGGCGTCCAGGTGGCGGTGCATCCGAGCTCGCATCACAACACGCTGCTCTTCGACCGCGCCGACTATGACCGGATCTTTTCGCTGGTCGACGCCTCGCTGGTCGGCTGGGTGCCGGACACCGGCCACATATTGCGCGGCCATCAGGACATGGCCGACACGCTCACTACCTATCGCGACCGCATCCGCTACGTGCACCTGAAGGACGTCGATGCAAGTGGCACCTGGGCGATGCTCGGCAAGGGCGTCTGCGACACGGCGAAGGTGATCGAGATCGCCAGCGCCGCGCCCAACTTCAACGGCTGGCTGGTGCTGGAAGAGGAATCCGAGACGGCCGCCGCCGATCCGGCTGGAGCCGTGAAGACCAATCGCCAGACCATGCGCGGCTACGGGGCCTGAGACGATGATCCGCAAGAAAGACCGTCGCCTTCGAGTCGGTGTGCTCGGCTGCGGGCCGATCGCGCAGTTCGCGCATCTGGAGTCCTGCGTGAAGGCGAGCAATGCCGATCTCTACGCGATCTGCGATGCCGCGCCCGATCTCTTGGCTCGCATGGGCGCCACCTATGAGCCGGAAAAAATGTATGGCGACTATGACGAGATGCTCGCCGATCCCGAGCTCGAGGCGGTGATCGTCGCGACCTCCGACGCCTATCACGTGCCGATGTCGATCAAGGCGCTGGAAGCCGGCAAGCACGTGCTGTGCGAAAAGCCGATCGGGGTCTCGGTCGAGGAAGGCGAGACGCTGGCCGAAGCGGTCAAGCGCTCGGGCAAGGTGCTGCAGGTCGGGCACATGAAGCGCTTCGATCCGGCGCTGGAAGCCGCGCGCGATTTCGTCCGCGACGAGATGGGCGATATCCTGGCGCTGAAGGCCTGGTATTGCGATTCCACCCATCGCTACACCAACACCGATGCCGTGCAGCCGCTGCCCATCACCAGCAAGCTCGCGAAGAAGCCGTCCGGCAATCCGAAGGCGGACCTGAGGCAGTATTTCATGCTGGCGCATGGCTCGCATCTGGTCGACACGGCGCGTTTCCTGTGCGGGGAGATTACTGCCGTCCGCGCGCGCCTCAACGAACGCTTCGGCGCCTATTGTTGGTTCGTCGAGACCGAATTCGCCAATGGCGCGCTCGGCCATCTCGACCTCACCGTCGCCGTGCGCATGGACTGGCACGAGGGCTTTCAGCTTTATGGCGAGAACGGCTCGGTGATCGCGAAGACGTTCAATCCCTGGTATTTCCGCGCCAGCGAGGTCGACATTTTTCACGAGAAGGATGCGACCTCGCGCAGGCCGCTCGGCGCCGACGGCCATTTCTTCCGCCGCCAGCTCGAGGGCCTCGCCGAAACGGTGCTCGACGGCAAGCCGCAGCGCGGCGCCACTGTCGAGGACGGGCTTGCCTCGATCCGCGCCATGGTGGCGATCGCCCGCTCGGTCGAAAGCGGCGAGCGCGTCGCGCTCGCCGGCGTGACGGGAGCGGTCTGATGCAGGTCGGGGTGTTCGCCAAGACTTTTCCGGGCAGCGAACCGGCCGGCGTGCTCGCCGCCGTGCGCGACGCGGGATTTGCGGTCACCCAGTTCAATCTCGCCTGCGCCGGCCTGCCGTCGATGCCGGATGAGATCCCAGACGAAGCGATCCACGCCATCGATGCCGCCGCCAAGGCTTCGGGCGTCGGCCTTGTCGCGCTCTCAGGCACCTACAATATGGCGCATCCGGATAGCCGAGTGCGCGACGACGGGCTGCGTCGACTGGCGGTGGTGATCGAGACAGCCGCCAGCCTTTCGATCCCTCTTGTCACGCTCTGCACCGGAACGCGCAACGCCGAGGACCAGTGGGCGCATCATCCCGACAATGCCGACCCGTCGGCCTGGACGGACATGGCGCGGGAGGTGGAGAAGGCGCTTCGGCTCGCCGAGCGTCATGGCGTCGATCTCGGCATCGAGCCGGAACAAGCCAACATCGTGACTTCGGCCGATGATGCGGTGCGGCTGATTTCCGAGATGGGCTCGCAGCGGCTGCGCATCGTGCTCGATCCGGCAAACCTGTTCGAGCAGGCAAATGCCGAGGAGGCACGCACCATCGTTGCCGAAGCGGTCGAGCGCACGGCCGGCCATGTCGCGCTGGCGCACGCCAAGGATCGCTTCGCCGACGGCCGCTTCGCCACCGCAGGGCAAGGTGTCGTCGACTTCGCCGACTTCATCGCTCGCCTGAAAGCCACCGGCTTCGACGGGCCGCTGGTGACGCACGGGCTTTCGGCCGAGGAGGCGCCGGGCGTCGCCCGTTTCCTCAAGGAGCTGGTGTGATGGCGAGCCAAACGCTGCTCCGCGACGGCGCCGCGCTCCGCGTCATCGACACAGGCGAAGGCCTGTCGGTGGTATTCCAGCACGGGCTGGGCGGCGGCGAGGCGCAGGTCGCCCAGACTTTTCCCGCCGGCTTCCGCCGCCTCACGCTGGAATGCCGCGGCCATGGCGGCTCGGGGCTCGGCGAGCGGCGGCCGTTCTCCTTCGAAATGTTCGCCGATGACGTTCTTGCCGCTGCCGACCAGGCCGGCCTCGACCGTTTCGTCGCCGGCGGCGTCTCGATGGGCGCGGCGATCGCGCTGCGCCTCGCCTGCCGTCATCCGCGGCGCGTCGCCAGCCTCATCCTGGTGCGGCCGGCGTGGACCTTCGCTGCCGCGCCGGCGAACATGCAGCCGATTGCCGAGGTCGCCGAGCTCATCCTCGGGCACGGGACCGACAAAGCGCGGACGATCTTCGCGCAATCGGAGACTGCCACGCGCCTCTATCGCGAGGCGCCCGACAATCTGTCCTCGCTGCTTGGCTATTTCGACCGACCGGACGCCAGGGCTTTCGCGCAAGTCCTTGCCAACATCGCCAGCGACGGGCCGGGCGTTTCGGAACACGACGCGGCCGCGCTCGACATTCCGGTGCTTGTCGTCGGCAACGCAATGGACGCCGTCCACCCGCTGTCGACCGCCTACACGCTTGCCGCGGCAATACCCGACGCGGTCTTCGCCGAGATCACGCCGAAGGCACGCGACAGCGCGAAGCATTTCGGCGCACTGCATGAGCAGATCAGTTCCTTCCTCCAGTCTCACTCGAATGCCCGGAGCCTCATTCCGTCATGACCAGCAAACCCCTCTCCGGACCCGCGGCCATCGCCGCACTGCCGCGCAACCGGCTCATCGGCGAGTTCTCGCTGTGGTCGGCGGACCTCGCCAATATGGAGCGCGACCTGAAGCGCATCGAAGCTTATGCCGACATGCATCATATCGACGTGGCGGACGCCCGTTTCACGCCCGGCTTCCTGTTCTTCCCCGACCTGGTGGCGCGCATCGCCAGGCTGACGGCGAAGCCCATCCATGTGCATCTGATGGTCGAGGCCGAAATCGTCGAGGCGCAGACGCGCCAGTTCATCGAGGCCGGCGCCGACCTCGTCACAATCCATGCCGAGAATGGCGAGGCGGGACTCAGCGCCGTCAAGCTGGCGCATGAGCTCGGCGCCGCGGCCGGCGTGGTGCTGCGGCTGGAGACGCCGGTCTCCGCCATCGTTCCTTTCCTGCCGGACGTCGCTTTCGTCACGCTGCTCGGCACCTCGATCGGCGTCAAGGGGCAGAGCCTGTCCGACCAGGCCTGCCCGCGCCTGATCGAGGCGCGCGCCCTGATGCGGAAGGCCGGCCGGGAAGCCGATATTATCCTCGCCGCCGATGGCGGCATCCGCCATGAGACGGTGCCGCTGCTGCGCGCCGCCGGCGCCGACACGGTGGTGCTGGGTTCGCTCGCTTTCGGCGATCCCGATCTCGCCAAGCGCATGGCCTGGCTGCATGGATTGAAGGCAGCCGCCTGATGAGCACGCTCGCGCTTGCCTTCGATCTCGGCGGCACGGAGCTGCGCGGCGCGCTGGTCGAGCGCAGCGGCGACGTGGCTGCGCGCGTATCGGCGCCGACATTGGCAGGCGCCGGATCGGAAGCGGTGATCGGCCAGATCATCGCCCTGGCGGACAAGCTGCTCAGCGAGCACCCGCAGGCGAAGGTCATTGGCATCGGCATGTGCGCGCCGGGGCCGCTGGATCCCAAGGCGGGCATCGTCATCGGGCCGCCGACGCTGGCCGGCTGGCACAATGTGCCGCTGATCGACATTCTCAGCCGGCAGTTCGGCCTGCGGGTGCGGCTGGAGAACGACGCCAACGCGGCGGCGCTCGGCGAATGGCGCTTCGGCGCCGGCCGCGGCGCGGGATCGCTTGTCTTCGTCACCGTGTCGACAGGCATCGGCGGCGGCGTCGTCGCCGACGGCCACATCTATCATGGCCGACGCGGTCTGGCCGCCGAGATCGGTCACATGACGATCACCGGCGAAGGCGACCGCTGCTTTTGCGGCAATGTCGGCTGCTTCGAGGCGGTAGCCTCCGGCACCGCGCTCGGGCGCCGAGCGACGCGGCTCACCGCGCCCGGCGACGGCTCGCTGCTCAGGCGCCTTTCCAATGACGGCGATGTCTCGGCCCGGCATGTCGTCGAAGCCGCTCGCGCTGGCGACGCCAGCGCTCGCGCGCTGGTCGAAGCGGAGGCACGGTGGCTCGGCATCGGCTTCACCAATCTCCTGCATCTCTATTCGCCGGATTTGATCGTCATGGGCGGCGGGCTCGCGAACGGATTCGACCTTCTGGCGCCCGGCATCAGGGCAACGGTCGAGGAGCGCGCCATGCAAGCCTATCGCGACGTGCCGATCGTGCCGGCCGAGCTCGGCGACCGCGCCGGGCTGGTCGGCGCTGCAAGCCTCATCCTGTGGGAGGGCGAGCCCGGCACGGCGCTGGCGATGGTGCAGGACGAAGAGACCAAGAACTGCGTCGGAGAACCGTCCGGCGCCAGGGAGGCAAGCCATGGCTGAGCTCAAGCTGCGCGGCGTGCGCAAATCCTACGGATCGGCGGAGATCATCAAGGGCATCGATCTCGACGTCGCCAACCGCGAATTCGTCGTCTTCGTCGGTCCGTCCGGCTGCGGCAAGTCGACCTTGCTGCGCATGATCGCCGGGCTGGAGAAGATCACCGCCGGTGACCTCACCATCGACGGCGGACGCGCCAACGACATCGACCCGTCGGAGCGCGGGCTTGCGATGGTGTTCCAGTCCTACGCGCTTTACCCGCATATGAGCGTGGCCGAGAATATGGGCTTCGCGCTGAAGATCGCCGGCGTTCCCGTTCAGGAGCGCGAGCGCAAGGTCAAGGAGGCGGCCGACGTGCTGCAGCTTGCGCATCTGCTCGACCGGCGGCCGAAGGCGCTGTCCGGCGGCCAGCGCCAGCGCGTCGCCATCGGCCGCGCCATCGTGCGCAACCCGAAAGTCTTCCTCTTCGACGAGCCGCTGTCCAATCTCGATGCCGCGCTTCGCGTCAGCATGCGGCTGGAGCTGATGCGGCTGCACGATCAGCTCCAGGCGACGATGATCTATGTCACCCACGATCAGATCGAAGCCATGACCATGGCGGACAAGATCGTCGTGCTCAACGCCGGCAATATCGAGCAGGTCGGATCGCCGCTCGACCTCTACAACCGGCCGGCCAACACTTTCGTCGCCGGCTTCATCGGTTCGCCGAAGATGAACCTGGTCAAGGTGAAGGTGGCCTCAACCGGGGCCGACGGCATCGGTGTCAACCTTCCAGACGGCAAGACGCTCACCGTGCCGGTCGAGGCAGGCGGCGCCAAGGCCGGTGACGAGCTGCTGCTCGGCATGCGGCCGGAGCACCTTAAACTCGCGCCCGACGGCCCATTCAAGGGACAGGCAGCGCTCGCCGAGCGGCTCGGCAGCCTGACCATCTTCCATGTCGAGGCCGGGCCTGACGTCACGCTGGTAGTGCAGGCCGAAGGCGGCGACGCGACCCCGCTGCACACGCCGATCGCGCTCGATATCGCGCCCTCCGCCTGCCATCTGTTCCGGCCGGAAGGGCCGGCGCTGAGGCCGCTGCGTTCGGCCCAGGCCTAACTTCGTCATTCCAAGGCGGAGCACGAGCAGAGCTCCGTCGCGAAGACCCTGGAATCCATGCCCGTGACTTTCGAGCGCCGCGGCGGCGCAGTTATTTCCTCGGCCGCAGGCGCAAAATTTTGCATCGCCGCGGTGCGTCACGGGAACGGAATGGATCCCCGGGTCTGCGCCGTGTCGCTTCGCTCCTTGCTCCGCCCGAGGATGACGAAAACCACGGTGCTCCCTTCCCTCCCTGCCGCACCGCAACACATCAAAACCCACAGCGCATCATTTTAATTCTTGACGCGTGTCAAATTTTTCTAAAACATGCGGAAATGCTGGCGAGGCCTAGGCCAGCGCTCTGGGAGGAGCAATGCCTGACATGGAAAAACCCGAGCCAGGGGGTCGCGGCCCGCGCACGTCGCGGTCGGCGTCCGATCATCACTTTCGCAGGACAAGTGTCGGGGTCGCTTGTGTCGCGTCAGGCATTCGCACTCGCGGAAAACGAGGCGACAACCAGAAATTCGGAGGAGGAATATCCATGCGCATCTTCAACGGCCTGACGCTTGGCGCGGGCCTGCTTGCCACCATCATCTCGGCGCCGGCCTATGCGGGAGAAGCGAAGGTCGCGGCGATCGTGAAAGGTCTCGACAACCCCTTCTTCCAGTACATGCAGAAAGGCATCGAGGAGCAGGCCAAGAGCGACAGCGTCGCCGTCACCGTTCAGGCTGCCGCCAATATGGGCGACGCGACCGGCCAGGCCGACAAGCTGACCGCCATGGCGATGCAGGATTACGACTGCTACCTGACCAACCCGATCAGCGTCTCCAACCTGGTGCAGGCGCTGGTGCCGGTCGCGCAGAAGAAGAAGCCGATCGTCAACATCGACAGCACCATCGACGCCGAGCAGGCCAAGGCCGCCGGCTTTGCCGTCTCCACCTATATCGGCACCGATAACGTTGCCGCCGGCGCGCTGGCCGGTGAGGAAATGCTGAAGCTGGTGCCGAAGGGCTCCAAGGTCGCGCTGATCGCCGGCATTGTCGGCGACGTCGGCTCCAACGCCCGCATCAAGGGCTTCAAGCAGGCGGTCGAGGGCAAGCTCGAGGTGGTGGTGATGGTGAGTGCGGACTGGGACCGCGAGAAGGCGCTGACGGCGGCCACCGACATCCTGCAGGCGCATCCCGATCTCGCCGGCTTCTTCGCCGCCAACGACATCATGGCGCTCGGCGTCGAGCGGGCCGTGCAGACCTCCGGCAAGGATGTCAAGGTGATCGGCCTCGACGGCATCGTCGATGCGCTGAAGTCGGTGGCTGCGGGTGAGTTGTCCGCCACCGTCGCGCAATACCCTTACGTGGTCGGCGCGATGGGCGTCGAGGCCTGCAAGGTGGCCGCGATGGGCAAGGAACTGCCCGCCAACGTGCCGGCGCCGGTGCTCTTGATCAACAAGGACAATGCCGAAGCGTCGCTGAAAAACTTTCCGCGGCCCGGCGGCGACTATCCCGATCCCTTCCGCGAGATGCTGAAGTGAGCCTTCCCGCCGACAACGCGCCTGCTGTCCCACAGGCGGGCGCCACGGAGGAGAGCCGCCGCTCCCTAGCGGCTCTCCTCCTCGACCCTTCCTTCTGGGCCGACTGGGCGTCCGTCGTCGGCCTGGTCGGCCTCGTCATCCTGTTCGGCATTACCCAGCCGGTCTTCCTCAGCATCGCCAATCTGCAGGCGCTGCTGCTCTCGGCCGCAATCCTGGTCGTGCTGTCGATCGGCCAGACCTTCGTCGTCGCGACCTCCGGCATCGACCTGTCGCTCGCCGCTTCCGTCATGCTGGGCGCCGTGATCCTCGGTCTCACCAACGCCGCCGGCTGGGGCGTCTTCGCGGCCTGCGTGCTCGCGGTGCTCGCCACCAGCGCGATCGGCCTGCTCAACGGCGTGCTGATCACGGCCGGGCGCATTCCCGATTTCGTCGTCACGCTCGGCACGCTCTCCGGCGTCACCGGGCTCGGGCTGATCATCTCCGGCGGCGAGCCGACCATGGTCGGCTCGACCTTTCTGCTCAAACTCGCCTCCGGCTCCTTCGGACCGTTCGGCTATCCCGTCTGGGTGGCGATCGCGGCGGTCGTCGTCGCCCATATCGCGCTCTACCACACGCGTTTCGGCGTGCATCTGCTCGCGACAGGCGGCCAGGCCGAAAGTGCGGCCGCGCTCGGCATCCGCACCAACCGGGTCAAGATCGCCGCTTACACGATCTCCGGCTTCTGCGCCGGCATCGCCGCGATCCTTCTGGTGGCACGCATCGGCTCGGCCGAGCCGCAGATCAACACCAGCCTGCTGTTGAATTCGGTGGCAGCCGTGGTGCTCGGCGGCGTCAGCCTGTTCGGCGGCCGTGCCAGCATCCTTGGGCCCGCCATCGGCGCGCTGATGCTCACGGCGCTCGTCAACGGGCTGACGCTGCTCAGCGTCTCGGCCTTCTACCAACCGCTTGCCGTGGGCGCCATTGTGGTGCTGGCGGCGCTGATCATGCGGTACCAAAAATGAGCGTCGTCAATCACATCCAGGCCTCCGAAGCGGTCCTCGCCTGCGAAGGACTGAGCAAGCATTTCGGCGGCATCCGCGCCTTCACCGATGTCGGCTTCCAGGCGCGCCGCGGCGAAGTCACCGCGGTGATCGGAGACAATGGCGCCGGCAAGTCGACGCTGATCCGCTGCCTGGTCGGCGTGCATCAGCCCGACGGCGGCGCGATCTATTTCGACGGCCGCCAGCACCCGTTCTCCAATCCGGACGAGGCGCGCAAGGCAGGCATCGAGACGGTGCATCAGAACCTGGCGCTGATCGACGAATTGACGGTGGCGCAGAACCTGTTCCTCAACCGCGAGATCGTGCGTCGTATCGGCCCGTTCGCGCTGCTCGATCGCAAGGCGATGAAGGCCCAAGCGCGCGCCATGCTGTCCAAACTGTCGATCAACGTGCCTTCGGTGAGCCAGCGCGTGCGGCGCCTTTCGGGCGGGCAGCGGCAGGCGATCTCGATCTGCCGCGCCGCCGGCTCGGGCGCCAAGCTGGTGGTGATGGACGAGCCGACGGCGGCGCTTGGCGTGCAGGAGACGGCCAATGTCGAGGCGCTGATCCGCAAGCTGCGCGAGCAAGGGGTCAGCGTCATCCTGATCAGCCATAATTTCGATCAGGTGCGGCGCCTCTCCGACCAGATCTGGGTGATGCGCGCCGGCAGGATGGTGGCGACGGTGCGCGCCTCCGAAACGACCGGCAACGAGCTGGTGGCGCTGGTGACCGGGGCGGCGTGAAGCGCGGCGCCTCGGAACGTGAAACAATCGCGTGAAATAGGAGTGTTGCCGTGGCGCTGATCCGTGTCGGGCTCGTGGGTCTTGGAGAGGTCGCTCAGTCGATCCATCTGCCGGTGCTGGCCGACCAGCGCGATCGCTGGATGATCGCCGGCGTGCATGACGTCTCGCCCAGCCTGATGTCGCTGATCACGGCGGAATATCCGACCGCCAGGGCTTATGAAAGCGCGGAGGCGCTGATCAACTCGCCCGACATCGACGCGGTCTTCGTGCTTTCCTCCGACGACACGCACAGTCGTTTCGTGCGCGCCGCAATCGAAGCCAATAAGCACGTCCTGCTGGAAAAGCCCGCCTGCCTGACGGTGCGCGAGATCGACGAGCTGCTGGCGCTGAGCAAGGACTACGCCAAGACCATTTTCGTCGGCTACATGCGCCGCTACGCGCCTGCCTATCTCGCGGCGCGGGAGGAATTGCCCGCCCATAGCGACATCACCCATGTGCGCATCTTCGACCTGATCTCGGAGGGTCGGCATTTCCTCAAGAAGAGTCAGAACATTCTCTATCCGACCGACGTCGACCCGGCGATTCTTTCGCGCGGCGCCAAGGAGCGCGACACGCTGGTCCGCGAGGTGGTGGGCGAGAATGCTTCCGCCGACCTGGTGCGCGCCTATCGCGGTCTCACCGCGCTCTCCTCGCACCATATCTCGGCGATGCGCGGCTTGCTCGGCGAGCCGAAGCGCGTGGTTGCGGCGCACCGCACCAATGGCGGCGCCAACACAAGCGTGACCTTCGACTACGGTCATTTCGCCTGCCTCTACGACGCGGTGGTCGACGATCTCGGCCTGTTCGACGCCATAATCGAGGTGCGCTCGAACACCAAGCGAGTGCGCATCATCTACGACACGCCCTATATCCGCAGCCTGCCGACGCGATTGGAGGTGACGGAGGCCGGCCCGCTCGGGCCGGTGACGAAGGCGTTCGGGCCGCTCTATGGCGACGCCTTCTCCAACGAGCTCGAGACCTTCCATCGCCACATTGTGGAAGGCACCAAGCCGCTCACCGACCTAGCGGACTCGCGCCGCGACCTGGCGCTGATGGCCGAGATCATCGAGCGGATGAAGGAGAGCGGCGGGAACTGAGGTCGCCGCCTGCTTCCTTATCGTCGGCGGCCGGCGCGGCCTTGGACTGCGGACGCGTCAGCAAATAGAATGCGGCGACATGCGTGATCATCAGCAGGGGCACATAGACGATCGGGATCGCGTAGGTGGCGCCCAACTGCCCGGCCAGAGCGGGAAGGTCGAGCACGGTGCCGTGGTAGTAGTCGACAACAAGGTCGACGATTCCAACAAGATTGAATGCCAAGACGAGCGGCCAGAAGATCGAAGGTCTCCTCACCGCCAGCAGCGCCAGCATGGCCAGCAATCCGGTCGCGAAGTCGCCATAGGCGGCGAAGACCGCGAAGCCTGCGGGCAGGTTCGGGCCGACGACGCCGGGAAGCAGGAAGACCAGCCCGAAGAAGCGGAAGCTGTGCAGCGTGGCGATGGCGCGCTGGGCCTCGACCCCGTCCATTAATTTGAGCCTTGGCCAGATATAGGCGCCGAAGCAAAGCAGCCAGGGCACATAACCCAGCACGAGATGGATGTTGAAGATCGTCGCCGGCGACATTTTTCGCCTCCTCTCAAGCTCTCAAGCTTTGGCTGGAACGGCTTCGAACACCGCCGTCAGGACGCCGAGCCGGCCTTCCATCAGGTTGCGTCCGAGATTGGCGGCAAAATCCGCGAAACCTGAGCCCATGACGACGCCGAGATTCAGCGAAGGCGGCGGCCCGGACGCCCGCAGCGCCGCGAACCAGGTCTTGGCGTCCGCGGTGTCGTCCTGTTGGACAAGCATGCCGAACCCGGCGGCCTCGATCGCCTCGCAGGTCGCCGCGGCGGACAGCAGAAAGCTTTCCGCCGGGCTCTTCGCCCAGGGAACCGGATAGTGCGGGTGGCCGCCGTTGAGCACGACGTCGAAAGTCGCGAATTTTCCGCCCGGCTTCAGCATGCGCCTGATCTCGCGATAGAGAAGCGGCCGGTCCGCGATGTTCATCGCCACATGCTGCAGCAGCACGACGTCGAAGCCGCCGTCGCCGAAAGGAAGCGTCAGCGCGCTGCCCGCCTTGAACGACACTTTTGCGCCCTGCCCCGTCCGCTCAGTGAGATAGTTCGCGGCTTCGACGAAGGGTTCGCTTAGGTCGACGCCCACGACGTTGCAGCCATAGGTCGCGGCGAGAAAACGGGCCGGCCCGCCAACGCCCGATCCGACATCAAGCACAGACATGTCGGCCGTGATGCCGGCCAATTTGGCAAGCTCGGCGGTCGCGGCAAGCCCGCGTGTGTGGAACTGGTCGAGGCTCGCCAGTTGCTCCGGCTTCAGCCGCTGCTCCTCCGGCCCTAAGGCCGCCAGCGCCGTCTTCAACCGCTCGGCCAGGCCGGCCGCCCGGTAGTGATCGCGCACGCCATCCAAATCGTCTGTCATTGCCACTTCCCTTCAGATTGCCAATCCACAGCAAGATACGACCGCTTTGTCCCGGCAACTATCCGCGATAATGTCGATGGGTCATGAAGCAAAACTTCACAGTCAGGCATGGCGCCCTCGACGGCGTCGAGGCGTTCCTGAGCGTCGCCAGAAACCGCAATTTCCGCAAGGCGGCGGCAGAGCTTGGCGTCACGCCGTCGGCGATCAGCCAGGCGGTGCGGACACTGGAAGCGCGCGTCGGCGCCGCGCTCTTCACACGCACGACACGCAGCGTCGGCCTGACCGAAGCCGGCGAGCGTTTTTTCTCGCGCGCACGGCCGGCGTTCGAGGAATTGATAGCCGCCAGCGAGACCGCGCGCGACATCGGCCAGCGGCCGGCCGGACTCTTGCGTCTCTCGGTGCCGCCCGCGGTGGTGCCGACCCTGCTGGAACCGATGATCGCATCCTTTTGCCAGGCCTATCCCGAGATCGAGCTTGAGATCGTCGCAAGCGGCGAATTCGTCGACCTCGCCGCCGAGGGATTCGATGCCGGCATCCGAATGGGCGATCTCATCGCGGCCGACATGGTAGCGGTTCGACTGGCGCCGTCCTTCCCGATGGTGGTGGTCGGCAGTCCCGAGTACTTACGCCACCGAACGGCGCCGGAGCGCATCGAGGATCTGCGCCACCACGCCTGCCTGCGCCTGCGTCGGTCGAATGGTTCCGTCGCGCCGTGGCGCTTTGCCAAAGGCAACAAGGCGATCGAGGCGATCGTCACCGGACCGCTCATCGCGCACGACTACCCCACGCTTCTTGGAGCAGCGATCCAGGGGGCCGGACTTGCCCAGGTGCCCAGTCCGATTGCCGGCTCGGCGATCGCGGAAGGGCGCCTCGAGGCGCTCCTGACAGCATTCGCCGTCACATCACCGGGTGTCTTTCTCTACTACCCGGAACGGCATCAGGTCCTGCCCAAGCTGCGCGCGTTCATCGATCACATAAGGCGTCAAGGCGACACTGAGGCTTCGCGAAAGCCATCACCCGGACGACGGGCCTGAGGCATCCGGCATGTCTTGATCGAAGGAGCTTCTAGAGCATGATGCCGAAAAGTGTGAAGCGGTTTTCGGACGACATCATGCTCTATCTCTTTGATTTAGAGCCGGATTCAGATTTCAGGTCGATTCGACCTGAAATCATCCGGCTCTAGCCGGTCGCCGTCCGTCCTCCAGCCATCAGCGCCCTACTCCCTGGCGTGCCAGGCAAGGAATCTGCGGATCTCCTCCCGCTTGTCTTCCGACAAACCCGAAAGCTGGCTCTCGTCCAGATATCCTTGCCGGATAAGAGTGCCGAAAACCACGGTAAGCTGTGAGTAGCGATAGTCGAACATCTGATCGATCTTTCGCCGTTGCTGCCGCAGGTAGTCCTCGATCTCCCACATGGCCGCCGGTGTCGTCACGGCACTGACCTTGCTTTTGAGTTCGGCCATCGTCTTGCCGAGTGCTGACTCCAGCGCTGCATCGAAGGCGCGGCGTGCGACCTTCTTTTCGGACGATGACCACCTGAGTTCGTTGGAGTTCACGGATATCTCCCTGAAAGAGTCTTATTGCTTGGAGCAATCTAACGCAGGCATCAGCGCCGAGCACCTTATCTCCGCGCCCGTTTCCTCTCCGCTGCCGCCAAGAGATCGACGAAGGCGCGCACCTTGGCCGGCCGGTAGCGGGCCGGCGGAAATACTGCATGGATACCGCCGGTGGGCAGGGCCCAGTCGGCAAATACCCGCACAAGGCGGCCTGCGGCAATTTCACCCTCGATGGCGAAATCGGGAAAGATGCCGAGCCCGATGCCGGCGAGCACGCAGGCCTGCACGGCCGGTGTCTTGTCGCAGACGACGATCGGATTGAGTTCAGTCAGCACCGTCTCGCCGTCCTTCGAAAACAGCCATTGGCCGACGCCGCGCAGCTGCGCATTGGCGACCCATGGCAGGGATTTTGCAAGCCTGGGGTTAGCGTTCGGCGGGAGGCCGGCGGCAAACCCGGGTGCCGCGACGACGACCTGCTGCAGGGTGCCCAGCCGCCGCGCCTGATTGCTGGAATCGGCGAGCCAGCCGATGCGGATGCCGAGGTCGATCTGTTCGTCGACCAGATTACTGATGGCGTCGTCGAAGATCGCCTCGACCTTCATCTTCGGATAATTCTTGAGATATTCAGCAATTGTCGGGGCCACCACTTTCGCACCGTAATCGAGCGACGTGGTGAGACGCAGCGTTCCGGTCGGCTTGCCGGTACTTTGCGAGATGTCGCCATAGGCGGCTTCCGCCTCGCGCAGGATAATGGCGGCGCGATCGTAGAACAGACGCCCCTCCTCCGTCGCAGTCACCCGCCGCGTCGTCCGTCGCAGCAGCGTTGCGCCGAGTTCCTCTTCCAGCTTGCCCACCTGATGGCTGACCACGGCTTTCGCGACATCGAGACGGTCGGCGGCGGCAGTGAAGGATCCGGTCTCCACGACGGTGGTGAAGTAGACGAGCCGGTTGAGATTCAGAAGGTCGGCCATCGGTGCATTTATTGTCTGATCTGATCAGACAGTTTGTATAATTGATCGCGGTTTTTCGCAACCGGCGGAGCTGCCATCTAGCCCGCAGACGACGTTACCCGGACGAGAGGCCATGACCAACGCCACCGTGACCTATCTTTTCGACCCGCTTTGCGGCTGGTGCTATGGCGCCACGCCGATGCTGGACAGACTCCCGGCGAACGGCATCGCGCTGACCCTGCTGCCGACCGGCCTGTTCTCCGGCGCCGGCGCCCGGCCGCTGGACGCGGGCTTCGCCGCCCATGCCTGGGCCAACGACCAGCGCATCGAGCGGCTGAGCGGCCAGACCTTCAGCCCGGCTTATCTCGACAATGTGCTGAATGTGCGCGGTACCTTGCTCGACTCAAGCGCCGCCACGCTCGGCATCAGCGCGGCCGGTATCGAGGATCCTCAGCGGCGGCTGCCGGCGCTGAAGGCGATCCAGCACGCCCGCTATGTCGACGGCCGCGACATCGTCACACCGAGCGGTGTCGCCACGGTGCTGGCCGACGCCGGCATGGCCGACGCGGCAAGGCTCGTCCTGGCCCCAACCGACGATGTGCTCACCGCCAACCGCGACCTGATCGGCCGCGGGCTCGCCCTGTTCCAGAAGCTCAATGCCAACGGCGTTCCCGCGCTCGCCGTCATCCGCAGCGATGCGCCGCGCCTCATCGGCTCGAACGCGCTGTTCGGCAGCTATGACAATCTCGTCGCCCATCTCCAGGCGGCCTGATCCCGATCCCCTCAGCAGAAAGGACTTTCTCATGAAAATCGCCCTCATCGGCGCGTCCGGCCAGGTCGGCTCGCGCCTTCTCAAGGAATTGTCCGATCGCGGCCACGCCATCACGGCGATCACCCGCAACCCCGAGAAGATCGCTAAGCTCCCGGGCGTGAGCGCGGTGAAAGGCGACGCCTTCGACAAGGACGGCCTCGCCGGGCTGATCAACGGGCATGACGCGGTGATCAGCTCGGTGCATTTCACCGCCAGCGATCCCGACACTCTGATCGCGGCGGTGCGGGCCTCGGGCGTGAAGCGCTATCTCGTCGTCGGCGGCGCCGGCAGCCTCGAGGTGGCGCCGGGCAAGCGTCTGGTTGACACGCCGGAATTCCCCGCCATCTACAAGAGCGAGGCGCTCAAGGGCGCCGACTTCCTGGAAAAGCTGAAGACGGTCGCCGATCTCGACTGGACCCTCCTGTCGCCATCGGCGCTGTTCGTCGCCGGCGAGCGCACTGGCAAGTTCCGGCTGGGCAAGGATACGCTTCTGACCACCGACAAGGGCAGCAGCATCTCCTTCGAGGACTACGCCATCGCCATGGCCGATGAGATCGAGAAGCCCGAGCATATCAGGCAGCGCTTCACCGTCGGCTACTGAGGCGGCGAGGTGTCCGATTATAGTGGCGGTCCGCCGGAGCGGCGCGCCGCCATTAGACGCGCAACAGATCAGCCAGGCTGTCCGACTTCTCCACCTTGTCGGTGAGGTCGAGCCCGGACAGCAGATCGACCAGGTGGCTGTTCATCAGAGCGGCGGCGTCGGCGCTGTCGCCGGCTTCGATCGCGTCGACGAGGGCGTGATGGGCGTGCTTCTCGCAGGTCGCGTCGCGGCGCTTCCAATAGAGCGCGATGATCAGCGAGGAATGCGAGACGAGGTCGCGCACGAAATTGGTGAACACCGAATGCGCGGCGATCTCGGCGATGCCGACATGGAAGCGCGCCGACAGCATGATGGCGTCGCTGTCGCGGCCGTCATGCAGCGCTTCGTGCTCCTTTTCGAGGTGCGCCCGCAGCTGCGCGATGTCGGACGGCACGGCCGCCTTGGCGGCAAGTGCGGCCACCTTGGGCTCGATCAGCGCGCGCGCCTCGAACACCTCGCGCGCCTCGATCTTCGACGGCTGCGCGACGAAGGCGCCACGATTGGGCTCCAGCCGGGCCAGCCGGTCATGGGCGAGCGCCTGCAGGGCGGCGCGAACGACGGTGCGGCTCACCGAATAGATCGAGGCCAGTTCGTCCTCCGGCAGCTTGGTGCCAGGCGCAAGCCGATGGCTGACGATGGCGTCCCTCAGCCCATAGTAGATCGGCGACCAGCGCGCTGCCGGTTTGTCGTCGCGATCGTCTTCCCTGAGTACAGTCAACATGCTTTCAATGCGCAGCCCGATGCGGCCCGTTCTGCCCCCCAAATCGCCAGCAGCCAACCCAATCTAATGGCGCTCGCGCGCCGGTCAATCCCGCCGAATCCGTCGCCCTAACCTGGCGGACCGGCACCCATCGGCGAAGCGGAGGCGAAGATGCCGGCGAAACGCTTGCCGCGCGGGGCGGCATAGCCGCCTATCTTCGATGTCCTCAAGCCCACCTTGAACAGGCTCTCCGCCAGCGTGACCGCGCAGACGACACCGTCGAGCACCGGAACGCCATGCTGCTGCGACAGGCTGTGCGCGAGGTCGGCCATGCCGGCGCAGCCCAGCACGATCGCCTCCGCGTGATCCTCGCGAATGGCGCGTGCGATCTCGTCCGAAATCTTGTGCCTCGCATTCGAGCCGGGTTGTTCCAGGTCGAGCACGGCGACCTCGGACGAACGCACCTTGGCGCAGCGCGAGGCAAGGCCGTACTTCGCCAGATTGTGCTCGATGGCGGGGACCGAGCGGGCAAGCGTGGTGACGACGCTGAACCTGCCGGCAACGAGACTGGCGAGATGGAAGGCCGCCTCACCGATGCCGATGACCGGCGCTTCCGTGGCGCAGCGCGCGGCATCGAGCCCGGTGTCGTCGAAGCAGGCGATCACATAGGCGTCCGCCGCCGGCGCCTTTCCCATCTCGGCGATGATGCCCGGTATGGCGAAGACCTCGTCGAAATAGCCCTCGATACTCGGCGGACCGTCGGCCGGATTGACGGCCATAATTTCGGTGCCAGCGGACGCAACGCTTTCCGCCGCCTTGCCGATCTTTTCGGTCATCGACGCGGTCGTGTTGGGATTGATGACGAGTATGCGCATTAAAATCAGCCTCAGATCTCGCCGCCGAGATAAAGACGCTTGACCCGGTCGTCGGTCAGCAATTCGGCGGAGTTGCCGCTCAGCGCGACACTGCCGGTGGTCAGCGCATAGGCGCGCTGCGAGATGCGCAGCGCCATGCGGGAATTCTGCTCGACCAGCAAAACGCTGACCTTCTCGTCGCGGTTGATGGCGACGATCGAGCGGGCGATGTCCTGGACGAGTTTGGGCGCGACGCCCAGCGACGGCTCGTCGAGCAGCAACAGCTTCGGTTTCGCCATCAGCGCGCGGCCGATGACCAGCATCTGCTGCTCGCCGCCGCTCATCGTGCCGGCGGCCTGCGAGAAGCGCTCCTTGAGGCGCGGGAAACGCCCCAGCACCATCTCCATCGTTGCGGCAATCTCGGCCTTGCTGGAGCGGGTGAAGGCGCCCATCAGGAGATTGTCCCTGACCGTCATGTAAGGGAAGACGCGGCGTCCTTCCGGCACCATGGCGATGCCCATCTTGACGATCGCGTCGGGGGCGGCGCCGTCTATGCGCTTGCCATGGTAGTGGATCTCGCCGGACCTGATCCTGTTGAGGCCGGTGATGGCGCGAAGGATCGACGACTTGCCGGCGCCGTTGGCGCCGATCAGCGCGACGGTCTCGCCCTCGTTGACTTCGAGGGAAACGCCTTTCAGCGCGTAGACGTGATCGTAGTAAAGCTCGACGCCAGCGAAGTTCAGGATCTGGTTCATAGGCCGATCGCCTCGTCTTCACTGCCGAGATAGGCCTCGATCACCTTCTCGTTGGCCTGGATTTCCGACGGCGTTCCTTCGGCGATCTTCTGCCCGAAATTGAGGACCACGATGCGGTCCGATATCTTCATCACGGCCGGCATGTCGTGCTCGACCAGCAGGATGGTGAGGCCTAGATCGCGCAGGCGCCGCACTATCGCCACCATGCGCATCGTCTCTTCGTGGTTCATGCCGGCGAAGGGCTCGTCGAGCAGCAGGATCGAGGGATCGGTGGCAAGGCCGACGGCGATGCCCAGCGCCCGCAAATGGCCGTGCGGCAGGTTGTGCGCGGTCTCGTTGGCAAGCGAAGCCAGGCCGAGCAGCGCCAGGATCTCGTCGGCGGAGGCGCCGAAGGCCGCCTCGTCGGCCTTCGCCGTGCCGGTGCCGAGGAAGAAGCCGAAAAGGTTCGCCTTCGAGCGCAAATGGTGCGCGATGATGACGTTGTCGCGCACACTCATGTTCTTGAAGATCGTCGTCTCCTGGAAGGTGCGCACGACACCCTTGCGGGCGGTGATATGCGGCGCAAGGCCGGAGATGCGCTCGCCCTTCAGGCGCACCTCGCCCGATGTCGGCCGCAGGAACGAGGAGATCAGCTTGAACAGCGTCGACTTGCCGGCGCCGTTCGGACCGATCACCGACAGGATCTCCTTCTCGCGCACCGAGAAGGAAACGTTGTTGACCGCGACGAGACCGCCAAAGCGTTTGCTGAGACCGGAGACTTCGAGCATTTCGGCCATGGCTCAAGCCCTCTTCCGGGTCGAGGCGCCGAGGCTGAGCAGGCCGTTGGGCAGCACCAGCATCAGGACGATCATCAGGCCGGAATAGATCAGGAGCTGGAACTGGCCGGTCTGAAACAACATGTCCCAGCCGAAATAGAGCACCAGCGTGCCGAGCATCGGTCCGAACACATAGCCGAGGCCGCCGAGGAAGCAGTTCAGCATGAAGTTGACGGAATCGGTGACCGTGAAGCTGGACGGATAGATCGACTGCGAGATGGCGGCGAAAATCGCTCCCGCGACACCGCCGAAGAAGGACGAGACGGCATAGGCGATGACGCGCAGATAGGCGATGTTGACGCCGATCGATGAGGCGAGTTCCTCATTTTGCTGCAGCGACTGGCAAAGCCTGCCGATGCGCGAATGGACCAGCCTGTACATGACCGCGAAGCAGACCACCATCATCGTGACCGCCAGCAGGTAGAAAGCGAGCCGCGAATTCTGCAGCGTGGCGAAATCCGGGATAATGGTCAGACCGAACACCGACAGCGCGCCGGGCAGCGGGATGCTGACGATGCCTTTGGCGCCGTTGGTGACTGGCAGCGCCAGCGCCAAGAGCCGCGCGACCTCGGTCAGCGTCAGCGTCACCATGGCGAAATAGACGCCGCGCAGCCGCAGGATCGGCAGGCCGATCAGCACGCTTGCGGCGGCGCAGAAGAGGCCGGCCACGGGGAGAGTCAGCCAGAACGACCAGCCGTGGTTCATCACCAGTATGGCCGAGACATAGCCGCCCATCAGCGCATAGGCGCCCTGGCCGATATTGATGCGGCCGATGTAGAAGGTGAGCCAGACGCCAGCGCTGGCGATGCTGAGCAGCGCCACCGAGGTCAGCGTGTAGTAGAGGTCGATGCGGCCGCTTGCCGAGATCGCGGCCGGCACGGCGATGAAGACGATCGCGAGGAAGGCTGCGACCGAGGCGATTGTCACATTGCGGTTGCGGGTCATGGCGCGATCAACCCCACGGCTTGCCCATCAGCCCGTTGGGGCGGATCGACAGGAACACCATCAGGGCGGCGAAGATGGCGAGATAGGTGACGTCGCCATATTCGCGCAGCACGGTCAGGCCGACCGACTCCATCATGCCGAGGATGAAGCCGCCGGCGATCGCCCCGCCGACGACGCCGGCGCCGCCGATCATCACCATCAGGAAGGCCTTGATCGAGATCGGGCCGCCGATGCCCGAATTGACGCCGGTGATGGTGACCAGCAGGCCGCCGACGACGCCCGCGAGCATGGCGCCCATGGCGAAGCCGATCATCGAATAGCGATCGACCCGCACCCCCATCAGTTGCGCCGCGACGCGGTCCTGGGCGAGCGCGCGCATGGCGCGGCCGACCCGGCTGTATTGCATGTAGAGGACGAACGCGGCGATGAAGATAATGGCGAGCGCGCCGACGACCAGCCGGTCATAAGGCATGATGATGCCCGCCTCGTTGAAGACGCCCTTGACGATCTTGGGGACGCCGCGCTGCTTCTCGCCGAAGAGGAGCAGGATGACGGCGTCGAAGAAGAAAGCGGTCGCCGCGGCGAGCAGCATCGTGCTTTCCTCGCGGTGGCTTCGCCTGATGACGGTTCGAAAGAGGAATTTCTCCATCAGCGCGCCGATGACGGCGAGCGTCGCGCCGGACGCCAGCAGCGCCACCACAAAAGGCAGGCCGAGCTGGCCGTAGACGGTGTAGGTGATGAACCCGCCCAGCACATACATCTGCCCGTGGGCGAAGTTGAGCACGTTCATCAGGGCGAAGATCAGGGTGAGGCCCAACGCGATCAGCGCATACTGGGCACCGAGATACAATCCGTTGGCGATGACCTGTTCCATGGACACCTTCGATCTTCCGCGGGGTCCGGAAACCTTCCGGACCCCCGGCATGCGGGAGGAAGTAGCCTCGGAACCGTATCCTAAAGCGCGTCGCGATCCTTCAGATTCGCTCCGTGCGCTTTAGGTTTTGATTTACGCATGTCTTTGTCCCGAAACCGGTTCCCACTTTCGGGAGACATGCTTTAGTCGACGGAGCCGACGAACAGGGTCTGGAAAGCGCCGTCCTTGTACTCGTTGACCACCATCGGCACGGCGAGCTGACGCTTCTGCCCGAACGACGTCGTGCCGACATAGCTCAACTTGGCATCGCCCTTCAGATAGGGGTTGGGCGCCGAGAAGGTGTCCATCGTCTTCTTGAATTCCGCGACATCGCTGATGGCCTTGGGGTTAGCCTTCAGCGTTTCGAGGATATATTCCAGCGCATAGACCTTGGTGTTGGACTCGTCGTTATACTCGCCGAACATCTTGGTGTAGCGGGTGACGAACTCCTTCATTTGGTCAGAGGCGATCTCCGGCGTGGAGGCGCCGCCGACGGAGATGAAGCCGTTGGCGTATTCGCCGGCGCCTTCCTCCAGGACCTTGGCGTCCTGCGCCGTCTCGGTCGAGATCAGCCCCTCATAGCCGAGCTCGCGGGCGGCGCGGATGAGCAGCGGCGCATTGGCGGGCGCCACGCCCGACAGCACCAGCAGATCGGGCTTCAACCCGACGATCGGCGTCAGCACCGGCGTGAAGTCGCGGGTGTCGTTCTGGTAGGTGTCGTTCTGGGCGACGATTTCGAGGCCGAGCGCCTTGGCCGCCTCGACGCCGCTGTCACGCTGGCTGAGCGGGTCGGATTCGTTGGCAGCGACAAAGGCGATCGTCTTCACGCCCTTGTTTTCCTTGAGGTATTTATAGATCGCCGGGCCTGACTGGTAATTGGCGATCATGCCGAGCACCGCATTCGAGGCGGGCTTCTGATAGAGCGCCTTGGGGAAGGCGTAGGGGAAATAGATGATGCCGTTGGACTCGGCGACGGGACGCACCGCGGCGGCGCCGTCATCGACATTCGGCCCGACGACATAGTGGATGCCTTCCTGCGCCATCTTCTCCATGCCAGCGATGGCGCGCTTGGGGTCCTTCTGGTCGTCGAAGGTGACGATGTTGATGTTGTAGGTGTCGTCGCCGATCTTGACGCCACCTTTTTCGTTGAGCCAGGCGGCGCGCGTCTGCATCGAGCGCACGTTCGAGGTGCCCCAGGCGGCGGCGGGGCCGCTGGTGACGCCAACGAAGCCGATCTTCAGCTCCTTGTTCTCGGCCTGCGCGGACGGAATGCCAACAGCGGCAATGGCCAGGGTCGAGACGGCGCCAAGCACCATCGATTTCAGAGTCGAGCGTCGGTTGATCATTTTGCAGTTCCCCTTTGGTTATCGCGCTTTGTGTTTTGCTCGTAGGCTGCGCGGATAGCCTAAGGGAAACCGACTGCGACAGATTGTCAACATCTTTCTTTATTATTGTATACAATCTTTGAAATGAATGTGTGCGATGGCCGACCCAGCAAGTGGGGCAACAGCCGACAGCAGCCGGCCCCTCACCGGCCAGCCTCATGCAACCCAATGAGGATTCATAGGAACGCGAAAGCAGCGGTCGCGACTGATCGACCGGCTGGCAGCGCGGAATGAATGATTGCTGCGGGTAGCCTATTTTCCGCAGTGATGGTCGTTGATCTTGTTCAGCGCGTTCGCATCGGGCCCTGTCCGATGGTAGGAGCAAGGGCCCGCCGCGGTGGTGACCAGCATGGCGTCATAGTAACGAGGACCGCCGAACAGGATGTCGATGAGGTCGCCTTCGGCCGGAACGTAGCGCTCACGCTCAACCGGACGATGATGGTGCCTGTCGCCGGCGAATGCCGGGACGGACATGGCAACGGCCGTGCTCAAAACGAGGGCGGAGATTGCAAGGTATTTCGTCATCGTCAGCAACCCTTCTGGCCATCTGGTGCCAAAACATATAGCCAAAATCGCCAGCGCGACAAAGGTTCCGTCGACAGCCTGGCAGATGGCTCTCCCGGATGCCTTCGCTAGTGCAGATGCCTCAGCTTGTCGGGATTGCGCATCACATAGATGGCCACGACCTTGCCGTCCTCGATGTCGAGAGCGGTCGTCTGGAACTCGCCATCGGCTTCCAGCGTGACGAAACCGGGCAAGCCGTTGATGAAGCCAAAACGGACAAGCTGCGAGCGATTGTCCTGAAGCCAGGCGACAACGGTCTCGTACTGTTTGATCACGGCATCGAAGCCGAAGACCGGCGCAATAGCCGCCGGACGCTTGCCGCCGCCGTCGGCATAAGCGCTGACATCGGCGCTCAGCATCGCGCCCAGCGCCTTCATGTCGCCGCTGCGCGAGGCGTTGAAGAAGGCTTCCGCAAGCTCTAGGCCGCGCTCTTTCTCGACCTTGAAGCGAGGCCGCGCCTCGCGGACATGGCTGCGGGCGCGGGCGGCGAGCTGGCGACAGGCGGCGGGGTCACGCTCAAGCTCCGCCGCGACCTCCTCGAATTGCAGCCCGAACACGTCGTGCAGCAGGAAGGCCGCCCGCTCGAGCGGCGACAGGCGCTCCAGCGCCAGCATCAGCGGCAAGGTGACGTCATCCGGTTCGTCGTCCTCGACGACGGGATCGGGAAGCCAGGAGCCGACATAGGTCTCGCGCTGGTGACGGGCGGATTTGAGCTGGTCGAGGCAGAGGCGGGTGACCGTGCGGCGCAGGAACGCCTCGGGCTCGCGCACCGCGGCGCGGTCGGCCCTCATCCAGCGGAGGAAGGCCTCCTGCACCATGTCCTCGGCGTCGGCCACCGAGCCCAGCATGCGGTAGGCGACCCGCATGAGCTTCGAGCGCAGCGGCTCGAACTCCGCCGCCGCGCCCGCGGATGTCGGCTCCGCCGTCAAGCGGCAGCCGCCTTGCTGACAGCCTTCGCGTTGCCGGCCTTCACCGCCGCCGGATCGACAAAGCCGCCGAAGCCGACCGCGATGCGGTTCCAGCCGTTGATGATGTTGATCATCAAGGTGAGCTTCACCCGTTCCTCCTCGGTGAAATGGTCCTTCAGCGCCTCATAAGCGGCTTCATGCGTATGGCCTTCGCTGATCCGCGTCAGCGCCTCGGTCCAGCCAAGCGCGGCGCGCTCGCGGTCTGTATAGCACGGCGCCTCGCGCCAGGCCGCCAGCAGATAGATGCGCTGCTCGGTCTCTCCGCGTTCGCGGGCATAGGTCGAGTGCATGTTGATGCAGTTGGCGCAGCCGTTGATCTGCGAGGATCGGATCTCGATCAGCTCGGCGAGAGCCGGATCGAGGCTGGCGGAAATCGCGAGCGAGGCGCGGTGCCACTCCTTCATCAGCGACGGAGCGGCGGCAAGGGGGTCAAGTCTGGCAGTCATGGTCGGTTCCTTTCGTTGGTTCCGACCTCAAGACGAGCGAGGCACCCGCCAATGTGACATGGCGCCGGATTTTGCCTGGCGCAGCCGGCAGGACGGCTCCAGGATGGCAGCCAGTTTGACGAAGGTCATGACGTCGGCAACACGGAATCCGTCGATCCAGTCGTGGGCGAGGTGACGCGGTTGCACCGTGACGAAACCGGCTTCGCGCACAGAACTCCTAACGGTTCCCGGCGGTGATCGGCGAGTTCCATTGCAATCCCGCCACACTTGTTACTCTCCCTCTTCCGGCACCCGGTCCTACCCTGACTTACGGCCGATATGCGGCTGGACATTCGATGAACCACCCGGGCGGCAGACATGCCTGTCTCCACCGCTGCGGCTGTCTTCAATGGAGAAGCACATGACTGGCGACAAGAACTTCACCACCTCATTCACGGTGGATCAGAGCCCCGAGGCAGCCTTCGCGGCCATCAACGCCCCACGCGCGTGGTGGAGCGGCAAGTTCGAGGGCGGCACTAGCAAGCTCGGCGATGTCTTCGACTATCGTTACAAGGACATACATTACTCCAAGCAGCAGGTGACCGAGCTGGTTCCCGGCAAGCGCGTCACTTGGCAAGTGCTCGAAGGCACGCTCAACTTCGTCGAGGACAAGACGGAGTGGGCCGGCACGACGATCGTGTTCGACATTGCGCGCAGGGGCGACAAGACCGAGGTGGTGTTCACCCATGTCGGCCTCAGGCCTGTGGTCGAGTGCTACGACACCTGCTCCGACGCCTGGACCGCCTTGATCCAAGGCAGCCTCAGGCAGTTGATTGAAAATGGCAAGACCGATCTGATCGAACTCGACGCGCCCGCCGCATAAGGCGAGCCAAGCGCCCGGCTTCGCCCGCGATGCCCGCTCCAGACGAGCGGCAGACCGGCGGAGATCACCAACGCCGCCCGGCGAATGGCGCGCCGGCCGGCTGCTTGCGCCAGAACAGCTACTTGTCCTTATGATTAATCTCGCGACCCATCCCGGCCTGCCTGCCTTCATGGCCCGCGCTGCCGCGCGTCCAAAGATACAAGAAGCGCTCGCCGCCGAAGGCTTGGCAAGAGGAGTTCAGCGTTTCCGTGAAACGCTGAACTGATCCAAACGACATTCCAGACTGGCTACTCGAAGGAATAGGTAAATCCTTCCGCCGAGGCGCCTACCGTTACCTTCGTCATCTTCTGCCCCTCGAGCGAGCGATTGAGCACGCCGCGGCTCAGTTCCGGCAGCAGCGTGTTGGTAAGGATGGCGTCGATCATGCGGCCGCCGGACTCGATCTCGGTGCAGCGCGCCTTGACCAGGTCCATGACACCGTCGCCGATGACCAGCTCGGCGTCGTTGGTTGCCCTGAGGCGGCGTGCGATCTTGGCAAACTGGTGCCGCGCGATCGCCTCGATCATCGAATCCGACAGCGGATAGTAGGGGATTGTCACCACGCGGCCGAGGAACGCCGCGGGGAACACTTTCAGCAGCGGAGCGCGAAGTGCGGTGTCGAGATCGTCGATCCCGGTCCGCACCGTCCCATTCTTCGTGCGCTCCATGATGACGTCGGAGCCGACATTGGAAGTGAGCAGGATCAGCGTGTTCTTGAAGTCGATGCGCCGGCCCTCGCTGTCATCCATCATGCCCTTGTCGAAGACCTGGAAGAATATCTCGTGCACGTCCGGATGCGCTTTCTCGACCTCGTCGAGCAGGATCACCGAATAGGGCTTTCGGCGGACCGCCTCGGTGAGGATGCCGCCCTTGCCGTAGCCGACATAGCCGGGAGGGGCACCCTTCAGCGTCGAGACGGTGTGCGCTTCCTGGAATTCGGACATGTTGATCGAGATCAGATTCTGCTCGCCGCCATAGAGCGTCTCGGCCAGCGCCAGCGCGGTCTCGGTCTTGCCGACGCCGGACGGGCCGCAGAGCAGGAACACACCCACCGGCTTTTCCGGGGCGCCGAGGCCGGCGCGGCTGGTCTGCACGCGCTTGGCGATCATCTCCATCGCATGATCCTGGCCGACCACGCGCTCGGACAGGGTGGCGGCGAGCCTGAGGGCCTTCTCGGTCTGGCTGGACAGCATGCGTCCGGTCGGGATGCCGGTCCAGTCCTGCACCACAGCCGCCACTGCGTTGCGGTCGACCGAAGGCAGGATCAGCGGCGTCTCGCCCTGCGCCGCGGCGAGTTCCGCCATCAATTCGCGCAGCCGCGCGAGATCGGTGGCGGAACCCACCCATCCCTCGGCAATTGCCTCTGCGACAGGCGCCTCGGTTTTGGCCGCTTCGGCCTTGGTTGCCTTGCCTTTCGAGCCTTTGGATTTCACGGGCTTGGCGTCAGCCGCCTTGCTCTCAGGCGCCTTTGCCTTGGAAGCTTCGGACCCGGCCGGCTCGGCCCCAGCGGTTTCCTCACCCGCCTCCTCGGCCGCCGCCGCATCGAGCGGCACGCCTTCGCCGCGCAATTTGGCGCGCAGGTCGAGTATCTCGGCCACCAGCGCCTTTTCCCGATCCCAGCGTGCCTGGGCGGCAGCCAAAGTGGTCTCGGTTTCCGCCAGCCCGGCGTCGACCCTGGCCTGCCGATCGGCGACATCGATGCCGATCGCCGCCTCGCGGCCGATGATGCCGCTCTCCACTTCCAGCGCCTGCCGGCGGCGCAGAATATCCTCGACCTCGGCCGGCGTCGCATGCTGCGAGATGGCGACGCGGGCGCAGGCGGTGTCGAGCAGGCTGACCGCCTTGTCCGGCAATTGTCGCGCCGGGATGTAGCGATGCGAAAGCGCAACCGCCGCTTCGATCGCCTCGTCCAGTATCTGCACCTTGTGGTGCTGCTCCAGCACGCCGGCGACGCCGCGCAGCATCAGCACGGCCACAGCTTCCGACGGCTCGTCGATCTTCACCACCTGGAAGCGGCGGGTCAGCGCCGGGTCCTTTTCGATGTGCTGCTTGTATTCGGCCCAGGTCGTGGCGGCGACGGTGCGGAGCTCGCCGCGCGCCAGCGCCGGCTTCAAGAGATTGGCCGCATCGCCGGTTCCCGCAGCACCCCCGGCGCCGATCAGCGTGTGTGCCTCGTCGATGAACAGGATGATCGGCACCTCGGAGGCCTGGACCTCGTCGATCACCGCCTTCAGCCGCTTCTCGAACTCGCCCTTGACGCTGGCGCCCGCCTGCATCAGCCCGACATCGAGCATGCGCACGCTGACATTCTGCAACGTCGGCGGCACGTCGCCCTGGGAAATGCGGAGCGCAAATCCCTCGACCACCGCCGTCTTGCCGACGCCGGCCTCGCCGGTAAGGATCGGGTTGTTTTGCCGGCGTCGCATCAGGATATCGACGATCTGCCGGATCTCGGGATCGCGGCCGACGACCGGGTCGATCTTGCCGTCGCGGCCGCGTTGGGTGAGGTCGGTGGCATATTTCGCCAGCGCCGAATCCCCGCCCGGACCGCGCTTCATCGGCGTCTCGGCAGCAGCCGCGGCGGGAGGTGAGCCGGCTTCGAGCGAGCCTTCGGTGACATCGGCGAAGCGGGAAATGACCCCGTCGGCGTCGATCTTGTCGAACTCGGCGCTGATCTTGGATACCAAGCCTTCCAGCACGGGCGTCTTCAGGCAGGCAAGCAGGATGTGGGCGCTGCGCACCTCCTCCACACCAAACTCCAGCGTGGCCAGGTTCCAGCCTTCCTGGATGGCGTGGAAGATGTGGTCGGAGAATTCCTCCACCGAGGTGGCGCCGTAAGGCAGCTTGTCGATGGCACGGGTCATGTCGGCCGTCAGCCGGCTGACATCCAGCCCGGCATCGGCGACGATCATCTGCACATCCGAGCGCTCCGACAGCACCAGTTGCTGGATGAAATGGACGAGCTCGACATAGGGGTTGCCGCGCAGCTTGGCCGTGTCGGCCGCGGCCTTGAAGGCTCGCACCCCCGTGGCATTGAGCTTGGCAACCAGTTCCTTACGCTTGAAGCTCTGCGATGACCGGCGCTGTTCCATCGAACCTGCTCCCGCAATCTGCCGACCGTACCCTGCCATATAAGCGGCGGCTTGACAAAGCCGTGTGATGGGCCGTGTGACGGATAAGGCGTTTGGATCCATCCGGGCCGCACCGCCCGGTTACACAAGCCTTGCAAACTCATCCAACAAACACCGGATTACCGTCCGGGCTATGCGAGCCATTTCACATACCGGGCCCGGCAATCGCGCAATGGGTTTCGCCGAAGAAGACGGTCGCGTTTAGCTTCCGTTAGTTTTTGAGCGGCTGCTCAATTGTGGTAGAGTGAGACCGTGTGATAACGTCGCGTCACATAGGGGTCTCAGGGCCGCTGGCTGGGGGTTAGTGTGATTGATCTCGCACTCTGGCTGAATCCTCTGAACGGTGAGAATCCGTCGGGAGAGGACTTGCGCAACGACCCAGCCTTCCACGAGCTGGAGCGCTTGACCGAACCCCAGGTCAAAGTCGTCCATGACGGCACCAACAAGCCTACCTCGCAATCCAGCCCGGTCGATTGGGCGGCCGTCCTCGAAAAAGCGGAAGAGCTGCGCGCCCGCGGCCGGGACTTGCGCCTGCTGGTCATCGTCGCGCGCGCCCTCGCCAACGAAGAAGGGCTGGCCGGCCTGGCGCAGGGTCTGACGCTGATCGCCAGGACCTTCGACCAGCATTGGGACACGATGCATCCGGCATTGCGGCCGAACGCGGCGCAGCGCGACGCTGCCCTGCGCCGCATCAATGCGCTGCTGGATCTCCAGAACGGCCAGGAAGGCCTGCTGGCGAACCTGCGCGAGACGATCTTCTTTTCGCCGCGCCAGGTCGGACCGATCAGCGGACGCGATCTCGAACAGGGCGCGCTCGACGAGCGCGTCATGCTGCAGGAAGCGGCTTCCGGACTGGGCGCATCCGAAAAAGCGGCGTTGGCGAGCGCTCACAGCCAGCTCTTGAACCGGGTGCGCAGCGGCTGCGCGGCACAGATCGACCAGGCCGGCGACGCGATGGCGTCGCTGCTCGCCGACGCCCGCGCGGCCATCGCCGCCCTCGACGAGGTCGACGCCGCTCTCAACATGCGCATCGACGGCAATGGCCCCACCATCCCGGAATTGAAACGGTTCCTGCAGCGTTTGCTGACGACGCTGGAGCGGAATTCGGCCGCCAGCACTGCTGCGAACGGGGCCGCAAAGCCAGCTCACCAGCCGGCGGAACCGGCTGCGCCAGCCCGAAACGGTTATCAAGCCGAGGGAGCCGAAGGAACAGGAGCCGAAGCGATGGCAAGTGTCGCAAGCCATGCTGAACCGGGCGCCAGACTGCCCGACCGGATCACCTCGCGCGACGATGTCGTCAGATGTCTCGACCTCGTCGTCGCCTTCTATGACCGTACCGAGCCGTCCAGCCCGATACCGCATCTCGCCCGCCGCGTGCGCCGCATGGTGCACATGGATTTCGTCGAACTGATGGAAGATCTCGCCCCGTCGGGGCTGAAGGAATTCCGGCAGCTTGCCGGTGTCCCCGATCCCAAGAAGCCGGCCCAGAAGGATGAAAGGTAACAAGCATGCCAGCAGAGAGCAAAGCGAAGGTCATCGAAAGAAACCGCGCGCCGCGCGTGCAGATCGCCTACGACGTTGAGACCTACGGCAGCCCGACGACGATCGAACTGCCGTTCGTCATGGCCGTGATGGCCGATCTTTCCGGCGCTTCACAGACCAAGGAAGCGGTGAAGTCGGTTCTGGACCGCAACTTCGTCGAAACCGACGCCAATCGCTTCCCCAAATTCATGGAGGCCATGGGGCCGCGCGTGAAGGCAAGGGTGAAGAACACGCTGCCGCAAGCCGAAGGCGCCGAGCGTGACGAGGAGCTCGCGGTCGACCTCACCTTCGCCAAGATGGGCGATTTCGCGCCGGACAAGGTCGCCGAACAGGTTCCGCAACTGGCCGAGATCCTCAAGATGCGCCGTCAGCTCGAGGAGCTGCTCGGCTTCATGGACGGCCGCGTCGACGCCGAAAAGCGCATCGCGCAGCTTCTGAACAATGAGCCGCTGCTGAGCAGGATCGCCAGCCAGGCGATGGATGACGGCAAGGGCGAGGAGTAAGTCATGGCCGAACAGCAAAAAGCCGCAGCCGCCACCGCCGAGGCGGAAGCAATAGACCTCGGTGAATTCAGCGGACTCCTGGAAAAGGATTTCAAGGTCAAGAAGGACGACAGCGAAAAGCTGCAACAGCTGGTGCGCAACCTTGCGCTCGCAGCGCAGTCGCGCTCCGAGACCACGACGATCTCGTCCAATGCCATCAAGTCGATCAAGTCGCTGATCGCCGGCATCGACAAGATGCTGACGACGCAGGTCAACGAGATCATGCACGCGCCGGAAGTGCGGGAGATGGAAGGCACCTGGCGCGGTCTCTGGTATCTCATCAACAACACCGAGACGGATGCGAAGCATCTCAAGATCCGGGTGATGAATATCTCCAAGGAGCAGCTGGCCGACACCCTCGAAGACTATGAAGGCCAGATGTGGGACCAGAGCCCGATCTTCAAGAAAGTCTACACGGACGAGTATTCGATGCTGGGCGGCGAGCCTATCGGCTGCATCATCGGCGCCTACGAATTCTCGAACCATCCGCGCGACGTCGGCCTGCTGCGCAACATTTCGGGCGTGTGCGCCTCCGCGCACACGCCGTTCATCGCCGCCGCCTCGCCGCGCCTGTTCCGCATGGACAGCTGGCAGGAGCTGCCGAACCCGCAAGACCTGCAGATGATAGTGAACAACCCGGCCTATGCCTCGTGGCAGTCGCTACGCGAGAGCGAGGACGCCCGCTATATCGGCCTCACAATGCCGCGCGTGCTGGCACGGCTCCCCTACGGGACGGAGACGGTGCCGGTGAAGGGCTTCACCTTCGAGGAAGAGGTGGGCGGCGACCACAACAAATATGTCTGGATGAACGCCGCCTTCCCAATGGGCGTCAACATCAACCGCAGCCACAAGCTTTATGGCTGGGGCACGCAGATCCGCGGCGTCGAAAACGGCGGCACTGTGCTCAACCTGCCGGTCCATGCCTTCCCGACCGACGACGGATCGATCGCGATGAAATGCCCGACGGAGGTCGCCATCGACGACCGGCGCGAGGCTGAATTGGCCAAGCTCGGCCTGATGCCGATCCTGCACCGCAAGAACACCGACCTTGCCGCCTTCATCGGCGCGCATTCATTGCAGGACGACGAGACGCGCGCCGGCCGCCTGGTCGATCCCGACGCGCAGTCGAACGAACGGCTCAGCGCCAACCTGCCCTATCTTTTCCCGGTGTCCCGTTTCGCGCACTACCTCAAGGCGATTGCGCGCGACAAGATCGGCTCGTTCAAGGAACGCACCGACATGCAGATCTGGTTGACCGAATGGATCAACCGGTACGTGCTGGCCAATCCAGCCTTTGCCGACGACAAGGCGCGCGCCAAGCGCCCGCTTGCCGCGGCCGAGGTCCAGGTCGACAGTGTCGAAGGCCGGCCCGGTTACTACAATGCCCGTTTCTATCTGCGTCCGCACTACCAGCTGGAAGGCATCAACGCCTCGCTCCGGCTGGTATCGGAACTGCCGTCAGTGAAGGGCTGAAATCGTAAGCAAAGTCACCTTGTTTCGTTTGAAAGCGGTGGAGAAAGACAATGCCGACAACAGTGAGAACCGATGGGCCTTCGACGAAGATCGATGGTTTTTTGAAAGTGCCGGACATCAAGGGCCCAAGCAAGCGCGACGGCCATGAAGACGAGATCGAAATCCATGGGGTCGACTACAAGATGGTCGCGCCCTACGATCCCAATTCGCTGTCGCGGCGCGGTCGCGTGTCGATGGGAATGATCAAATTCATCAAGCATTACGACAAGTCTTCTCCCTACCTGAAGAAGGCGCTGTTCGAGAACAAGGCGCTCGATGAAGTGGTGTTTTCGGCGCGCCGCACCATCGACGGCGAGACCAGCGACTATCTGGTCGTGACGCTCACCGATGCCTCGATCATGGAATACGACATGCGGCAGGCCGCCGACGAGGCCGACCTGATCGAGGAAGAAGTCAGCTTCGCCTACAAGAAGATCAAGTTCGTCTATGACAAGGACGACGAGATCGAAATGGATGTCTATGTCGGCAAGTGAGGCCAAACGGCCCGGCGCGAACAAGGCGCAGCTTGCCGGCAGTTCGCGGGCAAAGCGCGAGGCGGTCCAGCCCTCCCTCTGGGACCGCCTCGTCAACGACCTGCCCGGCCTGACTTCGGAGATCGACGGGTTGCGCCGGCAGTTGCAGGAAGAACTCGGCGCCGAGCGCGTCGAGGCTCTTCTTGCCGCAAGCGCCCGGGCCATCGATGCCGATGCGGAACTCACGCCCGACCAGAAGCGGCGCCTGCAGCGGCTGATCTTCCAGACCGAGCATCGCGCCGAGATCGAAAGCCGCGGCGTGGTGGTTTCGGCGCGGGTGCTCAGGGAAGCCGTTCGCCGCGACATCGAGGCCTTGTTCAACACCGAGCGCTTCGAGTCCATGCCGCTGCTTTCCGATGCCGAGCAGGAACTGGAATTGGACGAATTGCCGTCGCTGGCCGATTTCCCGGAAGTGCGGCGCAGCGTGATCAATTATGGTGTGCCGTCCTTCTCCGGCCGCTCGTCGCGGGACTTCGACCGCGATGTGCTGGCGCGTGAGATCCGCTCGGTGCTTGCCACCTTCGAGCCGCGTCTCAAGGAGAGCGCCACGTCCGTCAACGTCACCCTCGGCGACAAAAGCTTCGGTCTGAAGATCGAGATCGACGCCGTGCTGATCATGACGCCGACGCCGGAACGCATGCGGCTGCGCACCACGATCAATCTCGACAACGGTCTGGCGCGAACCGAATTCAGGGAGACCTGAGATGGATCGGGTCTTCGTGGAATATTACGAAGAGGAACTGACCCATCTGCGCGCGCTGGCCGCGGAATTCGCCGACATGCATCCGGCGGTCGCCCGCAACCTTTCCCTCGACACCGTCCCTTGCCCCGACCCCTATGTCGAACGGCTGCTCGACGGCGTGGCCTTCCTTGCCGCGCGCACGCGGCTGAAGGTCGACGCCGAACGCTCGCGCTTCTCGCGCGCCGTGCTCGACGTCCTTTACCCAGACCTGGTCACGCCGGCGCCGGCAACGGCGATGGCGGTGCTGAAACCCGGCCAGCAGGTGCAGTCGATGATCGCGGGCCATGCGGTCGCGCGCGGCACGCGACTGGTCTCCAGCCTGCATCCGGGGCTTTCGACGCGCTCAACCTTCACCACCGCGCAGGAAGTCACGCTGTGGCCGATCGCGGTCACCTCGGTCAGCTATTTCCAGGATCGCAGCGCGCTGGCCGCAGCCGGCATCGCGCCGATCGGCGGCGTGCGCGGCGAAGCGGCCTTTCGCATCGCACTCGCCCGAACCGGAAAGGGCAAGCTCAGCGAACTGTCGCTCGACCGTCTCGACCTCTATTTCGCCGGACGTACCAAGGCGCCGCTCATCTTCGACGCGATTTTCGGCGCCTGCTCGGCCGTCGGCGCGCGGGTCGAAGGCAAGACCAATCCGCTCTCGGCTCTGCCCGCGCCCGAAATGGTCGGCATCCGCGACGACGAGGCATTGATGCCGCGGACCCGCCCGACCTTCGAAGGATACCGGCTGCTGCGCGAATATTTCATGATCCCCGAACGCTTCCACTATGTGCGGATCGCCGGCCTGCAGCCGGTGGTGCGCAAATGCGATGCAGGCATCGAGATCATCTTCCTGTTCCGGCGTCCGGTGCCGGAGCTCGCCGATGTGACGCCGGCCGATTTCGAACTCTTCGTAACGCCGCTCATCAATCTCTTCGAGCGGGAATGCAACGTCATCGAGATCGACCCGCGCAGGACGCGTCAGGTAGTGCACGCCGACCGGACGCGGGCGCGCGATTTCGAGATTTTTCGCGTCACCCGGGTCGAGGATGCCGACGCCGAAGGCAGCGATGCCGTGATCCCCGAGCTGTTCAGCCTGGGGCAGAACCGTGGCAGCGGCTGGGTCTATTCGACCGAGCGGCGCCCGCGCCGGGCCACCGAAGACGAGCGGCGCGACGGCCTGACCCGCACCTCCTATACGGGCGACGACGTGTTCCTCGCGGTCTCGCGCCCCACGGGGAGCCCGGCGAACCGGCCGCTCAAGCGCCTCGACATCATGGCGCTCTGCACCAACCGCGACCTGCCGATCCTCGACGACACGCCGACGCTGACATTGGAGACTGCCGACCCGGTCGAAGCGGTCAGGCTGCTCGGCGCATTGCGGCCGCCGCAGCCGGCGATCCCGGCTTCGCTGCCGGCGGGCGCCGAAGGCGAATCCCGCGCCGACAATCTCGCCTGGCGGCTGGTGGCGCAGCTCTCGCTCAACTTCCTGAGCCTCGCCAAGGAAGGCCGCGGCGTCGACCCGCTGCACGCGCTGCTCGACCTCTATGCCGACCGTGGCGATCCGGGCCTTGCCCGCAACGTCCATTCGATCACTCGCATCGACTCGCGCCCGGTCATCGAACGGCTGCAGATCGACGGTCCGATGTGCTTCGGACGGGGCACGGAGGTGACGCTGCATGTCGACCAGTCGGTGCTGGCGGGGCAAAGCACGCTGCTGCTTTCGGCCCTGCTCGCGCGGCTGTTTGCCCGCCATGCCGGAATAAACGGTTTCGTGCGGACGCGCACGCGACTGCTGCAGAAGCAGGAGGATGTGCCATGGCCGATGACGCCCGGCAATCGCTACCTGATCTAGCGAAGCCTGCCCCGAGCGAAGCCGCGCTGTCGGAGGGCTTCGACTTCTTCGAGCTGCTGCGCCGGTTGGAGCAGCGGGGCGGGCTGTTCGGCTATTCTGGCCAGGCCAATCGCGAACCGGCGCGGCTCGGCCAGCATGTGCGCTTGAGCTTTTCGGCCAGGGACGTGGTCAAGTTCCAGGAGGCGGGCGAAAAGGCTCCGGCGCGGGTGACCGTCGCCAATCTCGGGCTGCTCGGACCTGAGGGACCGATGCCGCTGCACCTGACGCGCTGGGTGCTCGACCGGCTGTCGCAGCGCTGGTTCAGCGGCGCCGATGCCGAGCAGACCAGCGACACGACCTTCGTCGACTTCGTCAACATCCTCCAGCATCGGATGATCGCGCTTTACTATCGCGCCTGGGCCGATGCGCATCCGGCGGTGCAGGTCGAACGTTCCGTCGGCGGACGCGTCCGCGCCATGCTGGAAGCGATGGCGGGGATCGGGCTTCCCGGCACCCAGGATCCCGAGCTCGACACGGTGCGGCTGCGCCAGGCCGGATCGCTCGCCAACCAGGTCGACGGCGCGGAGCGACTGACGCTGTTCCTCGCCACAGCCTTCAAGGTGCCGGTAGAGATCAAGGAATTCGTCGCCGCGTGGATCACTATTCCGGTGGCGCTGCAGAGCCGCGTCGGCAAGGCTTATGCCGCGCTCGGGCGCGGCGCCACGATCGGCCCGCGCGTCTTCAGCCGCCAGAGCCGGATCGAATTGCGCGTCGGCCCGCTCAGCCTCGACGACTTCAAGTCATTCCTGCCCGGCGAGCGGCGCCTTGCCCTGTTCAAGAAAGCGGTGCGCGACATGATCGGCGAAGCGCTCGACGTCGATTTGCGCATCGTGCTTGCGCGCGACGCCGTGCCGCCGCCGAAGATCGGAACCGTCCAGCTCGGCCGAACCTCGTGGCTTGCGCGCCCCGCCGAGAAGGGAGACGCCGACGACCTCAAGCTGCGCACCATCGTCGGCTGGCGGCCGGAAATGGCGGAGGCAGCCTGATGAGCCTGCTGCTGACGCTCGAACAGGGTCCACGCTCCCAGGTGGTGAGACAGACCAGGCTTGACGAGGGCGAGCTGGTGATCGGCCGCAGCGCCGATGCCGGCTGGCAGATCGACGATCCGGACATGTTCGTCTCGCGCGCGCATTGCAAGATCAGCGGCGGCCGCGACGGCTACTTCGTCACCGACACGTCGAGCAGCGGGCTGTTCATCGACGATTCCGACAGCCCGCTCGGCGCCGGCCGGTCGACGCGGCTGCAAAGCGGCATGCGGCTCCGCATGGGCGACTACGTGCTTTATGTCGAGGTCCAGTCCAAAGCGAACCAGACGTCGGTCGGTCAGGCGCCGGCAGCCAATCATTCCACACCTCAATGGTCGTCGCCGGAAGCGCGAACGCCGCCCAGCATCGGCGGCGACGACTTCTTCTCGGCCAAGGTCGAGGAAGAGCCGCGGCGGCCGCGTCCGGCCGACCTGCCGGACCCGTTCGAGCAGCCCGCGCCCGGCGCCTACGACCGCGCCTCGAACCAGCGCAGCTCGCCCGCCTTCGACGACCCGTTCAGCCTGGACCCGGTGGCGACACCGGCACCCAACGATGCCGCAGCGCCCGGCCCGTCGGATCCATTCGGTTTCGATGAGATGCCGTCTCGTGGCGGCACAGCGGAGTCCGCGCCGAAATCGGCCGGCTTCGACGACGATTTCGGGTTCGGGCCGGCGTCGACGCCTGCTCAAAGCAACGGCACGGGCTCCGTCGATCAGCGCGAACGACAAGCCGAGAAGCCGCAGGCCGCTCATCCCTGGGATATGCCGAGCCAAGCGGTCGAGCCTCCTCATCCGCCGCGCTCCGCCCCTGCTCCCAAACCATCCCGCCCGGCACACGCGGCACCTGCGACGGAGATGGCGCTGCGCGCCGCGTTCCTGCGCGGCATGGGCGTCGAGGAAGCCGATTTCCCCGGGCGCGACGCCGTCGCCGAAATGGAGAAATTCGGCCGCGAATACCGGCTGATGCTCGATGGCCTGATGCAGCTTCTGCGCAAGCGCGCCGAGGAAAAGGGCAGCGCACGTGTCGCCCAGACGATGGTCGGGGCCTCGGAAGTCAATCCGCTCAAATTCCTGCCGACGGTCGAGGACGTCATCGTCACCATCATCTCCGAGCGCAGCCCGGGCTTTCTTTCCGGCGAGGCGGCGATCTCCGATGCGGTGAAGGATCTCGCGCAGCACCATGTGCGCGCCTGGCGCGGCGTGCAGGCGGCGCTGCGGCGCATGATCGACCGCTTCGATCCGGCAGCGATCGAGGAAGAACTCAAATCCAATTCCGCGATCGGCAACCTTCTTGCAGGCGGGCGCAACGCCAAGCTGTGGGAGCTTTACCAGAAACGCCATCGCGACATCGCCCAAAGCGCGGAATCGAGCTTCCTGGGCGAGATCGGCGCGGACTTCAGGGATGCTTACGAAGAGGAGTAGGACATGATCGATCGACGCGAATTCATCGTTGCCCTCGGCGCGACGGGGCTGCTTGCGGCTTGCCAGAGCGGCCCGCCGAAACCATCGGTTATCTCGGTCAATGTGACCGGTGGCGCCGGCATGAATCCGGGACCGGGCGGCGGCGATCGGCCGGTGACCGTGCTGGTGATGCGGCTTGCCAGCACCGGCAAGTTCAATTCGGCCGACTATTTCGCGCTGCAGGGCGATGCGGGCTCGGCGCTCGGCGCCGATCTCATCGGATCCGACACCATCTCCGTCGCGCCGGGGAAGACCGCGGCCAAGACCATCACGGTCGAGCCGAACGCGACGGCACTCGGCTTCGTCGCGCTCATCCGCGAGCCCGGCGGACGGAACTGGCGCACGACCAAGTCGGTATCGCCGGGGTCGAAATTCACCATCAACGTCGGCCTCGGCAGCGGCGGCATTTCCGCCTGACGCGAGACAACAGACGGCAGTGCAGAGAGTAACGGCATGAGCGACGCAAACAGGGTGCTGTGGTCCGAGGGGCTCTTCTTGAGGACCCAGCATTTCCAGCAGCAGGACCGGTTCTTCGAGGCGATGGTGCGCGGCGCGTTGCAGGCCGGCCAGCTCCATACATTCGGCTTCCAGCAGCTAACGCTCGACCAGTCGCTGCTCGACGCCGGCCAGGTCTCCATCGTGTCGGCCCGGGGCATCTTCCCGGACGGCACGCCCTTTGCCATTCCGGAGTTGATGGACGCGCCGAAGCCACTGCCGGTCACGGCCGACACCGGCGCCGGGTCGGTGCTGGTCGCGCTGCCGCTCGAGCCGCCCGGCGGGGTTGGTTTCGATCCGGCGCATGCCGCGTCGACCGGCGCTCGGTATCACGGCAAGATCGTCTCGGTGCGCGATGCCGTCCAGGGCGGTGCCGATCCGGAAGAGATCGAGATCGCCCGGCCGCAGGCGGTGCTGCTCGCACCCGGCAAATCGGTCGGCGGCTATACCGCGCTGCCGATCGCCGACATCAAGGGCATTCGCGCCGACGGCGGGGTCTCGCTCGACGAGAGCTTCCTGCCGCCGACGCTGATCACCGGCGCCGTCGCCTGGTACCGGCAACTGCTGCAGGAGGTCGTCACCGGCCTCGACCAGATCGCCGAGGCGCATGGCAAGATGGTGATGGGCGGACCCGGCCGTAGCGTCGAGGACCTGTTGATGCTCCACCTCGCCAACGCGGCCAAGCCGCGGCTTGCGCATATGCTGGCGCAGGACGTCTTCCATCCGGCCGAGCTCTATCTCGAGCTTGCCGGCCTCGCCGGCGAGATGGCGACCTATGGCTCCAGCTCGCGCCGGCTCGGCGAGCTGCCGGCCTATGACCACATGGCGCCCGGCCCGGCCTATATGGCGCTGGCGGATGCCTTGCGCTCACTGATCCTCAGCCTGCGCTACATAGAGCCGAAATCGCGCGCCCTGCCGGTCATGCGGCACGCGACCAATGTCTGGAAGGTGCGCATCGACAATCCGAAGCTTCTGGTAGCCAGCCGTATCGTCATCCGCGTCGGCTCCGAGCTGTCGGAAGACGCGCTGCGCAAGATCTTCGTCAACCAGGCGACCGTCGGCGCCGCCGACCAATTCGAGGGCCTGTGGAAGTCGCGCCTGCCCGGCATTCCGCTGAAGCCGCTGCATTCGCAGCCGCGCGAAATCCCCTATGACGGCGACCGGCTGTGCCTGGAGCTGGACCAGAAGAGCGAGCATTGGGCCTCGCTGCTCGACGCCCCCGGCTTCGTCATCGGCGTTTCCGGTGTCCTGCCGAGCGAGCCGCAGGTTGACTGCTATTCGGTGAACAGGTGAGGCCATGAGCCGGGATGATCCTTTCGGACTGTCGGAGGATCGCGAACGCACGCGCATCAGGCTGACGGGTGCCGCGCCGCGGCCGATGGCGCCGCTGACGCCAATCGCGCCGGTGAAGCTGGCGCGCGCCCATCCCAACATACTGATCAACACATTCGCGCCGCTGCTCGAATTCGCGCCCGAGCTCGAAAGCGCGCTGGCGCCCGAGAACCCGGAAGTGATGCGCACGAGGCTGCTCGACGAGCTGGTCCGGGCGCGCGATGCCGCGATGGCGGCCGGATCCTCGCTGGAGCGGGCCGACCAGGCCGCCTGGGCGGTGGCGGCGCTACTCGACGACCTCGCGCTCAACACGCCGTGGGGCGGCGCCAGCGCGTGGCCGCGCCAGCCGCTGGTCGTCATGCTGCGCGGCGACGTGGATGCCGGCACACAGTTCTTCTCGCGCCTCGACGAGCTGGAGCGGCACCCGAACCGCGACCGTGAAATGCTGGAGCTGCAATATTACTGCCTAGCGCTCGGCTTCCGCGGCAAATATCGCGTGCCCGGCCGCGCCGGCGACCGCTCGCTCAACGCTGTTCGTGTGGCGGCGGCCCGCTTCCTGCGCAATGCCGACGCCGAGGACGCGCCGCTGTCGCCGCACTGGAAGGGCGTGATCGCCTCAGACGAGCCGCAGCGCTTCATCGTGCCGATCTGGGTGATGGCGCTGGCGGCGGTGGTGATCGCTGCCGCTGCTTACATCGGCTTGTCGATGGGGCTGAGCAGCCAGGCGGTCGAGCTTACCGCGCTGGTGCGTACGCTGCCGCCTCCCCAGCGGGGCGACGTCACCCGCGCCGCGCCCAAGCCCGATGCACCCGAACCGGAACCGCCGCAGCCGGTCGATTTTGCCCTGCTGCCGGAATTCAAGGCCGAGGCGCCGGACAGCCTCAAGGGAGCGCTCAGTGGCACCGAGAGCGTGTCGCTTGCCAAGCTGGTCATCCAGTCTTCCAACCCCGAGCTGTTCCAGTCGTCGCGGCCAACGCTCACGCAAGGTTACGAACCGCTGGTGGAGTCGATCGCCAAGGTGATCCTCGCCAATCAGGAGCTGATCGGAAACATCACCGTCGTCGGCCATACCGACAATGTGCGCCTGCAGAAATCCAACCCGCTTGCGTCCAACCAGCGGCTGTCGGAAGCCCGCGCCGAGACCATAGCCAATCTTCTGGTTCAGGCCGGCGTGCCGCAGGAGCGCATCCATTCCGAAGGCCGCGCCGATACCGATCCAGTCGCCGACAACTCTACGCGTCAGGGCCGCGCGCTCAACCGGCGCGTCGAGGTGCTGGTCGAGAAGAGACTCTGAGATGTTCATCCTGCGCTTCCTCTGGGCCGTGCTGACCTCGCGCTTCCTTTGGACGCTGATCGGCATCGCGCTGCTTTCGCTGCTGATCTGGGTGTTCGGCCCGATCGTTCAGGTCGGCCCTTATGCACCGTTCGAATCCGACAATGTGCGCATCGCCATCATCGCCGGGCTTATCATTCTGTGGCTGATCTGGGTGATCGTCGCCCAACGCCGCGCGATCCGCGCCAACCGCATGTTCGTCGCCGAGATCGCGGCGCCCGTCCAGGAAAAGCAACTCACCCCCGGCGAGGAGAGCGTCGCGGCGGTCGGCGCCAAGTTCGGCGAGGTCATGGCCGAGCTCAAGCGGCGCAAGCTCGGCGGCAGAAAATTCCTGCGCGAGATGCCGTGGTATGTGATCGTCGGACCGCCGGCCACCGGCAAGACGACGGCGCTGCGGCAATCCGGTCTCAACTTCCCGATCGACCTCACCGACGACCTGCAAGGCGTCGGCGGCACGCGCAATTGTGACTGGTTCTTCTCGGAGAACGCGGTGCTGATCGACACCGCCGGCCGCTACGTCCAGCAGGAGAGCCAGCCGGACGTCGATGCGACGGAATGGCTGGGCTTCCTCGATCTTCTGAAGAAGCATCGCGGGCGGCGCGCGCTCAACGGCGTCATCGTCGCGCTGTCGATCGACGTACTCTCGGAAGGCGACGAAGCCATCAAGGCGCATGGCCGCAAGATCCGCCGCCGGCTGGCGGAGCTGAATGACCGCCTGGAAATCCGCCTTCCCGTCTACCTGATGCTGACCAAGGCCGACCTGATCAAAGGGTTCGAAGCCTTCTTCGGCGGCTTGTCGACGGCCGCTCGCGAGCAGGTCTGGGGCACGACCTTCGCGCTCGACGCGCGCATCGACGCCAAGACCATCGAGAAGGAGCTCGCCACGCTCGCCACGGAACTGGAGCGGCGGCTGGTGCCACGCCTGGAGGACGAGGACAAGCTTGGCTCCCGCGCGGAAATCTTCCGTTTCCCGGCCCAGCTCGCAAGCCTTTCCGAGCCGATCCAGGTGCTGATCGAGGCGATGTTCGGCGAAAGCCGCTATGAAGAGGCGGCCTGGCTGCGCGGCCTCTATCTGACGTCGGCGACGCAGGAAGGCGCGCCCATCGACCGGCTGACCGCGGCACTGTCCTCCTCCTTCGGCCTGCCGCCGCGCCGGGCGATGCTTACGCCGCGCGTCGAGAAGCGCAGCTTCTTCCTCAGGAACCTTCTGACCGAAGTCATCTTCAAGGAAGCCGGCTTGGGTACATTCGATCCGCTGGCGCAACGCCGCCGTGCCTGGATCTGGCGCGGCGCGGCCGCAGCTTGCACGCTGGCCGCCCTGCTTGCCGGCGGGCTGTTCACGTGGTCCTATCTCGACAACCGCAACGCCATCACCGAGCAGGCCGGCCAGTTCGAGGCGCTGCAGGCGCCCCTCACGGAAGTCGCCGCCACGCCGGCGTCGGTGGAGCAGCCGACGATGGACGGAGCACTGGCCGCGATGGACGCGGTGGCGACGGCGCGCACCACGCCGCCGGACGCGGTTCACAACCTGCTCGGCCCGACCTCTTCGGCGGAGCTCGTGCGCGCGCAGACCGATACCTACGATCACGCGCTGCGCAACGTGCTTGAGCCGCATATGGTGGCGCTGCTGGAAGCCACGATGTGGCGGCAGATCCGCGATCCGGATTTCATGCTCGGCGCGCTGAAGACCTATCGCATGATGACGGGCCTGTCGCAGATGGACACCGACTTCGTGCAGAACTGGTGGGTGAACAGCCTGCCGGAATTCGCACCGGCGCCGCCCTTCCCGACCGCCGATGCCGAGGAGCATCAGCTTGCCGCGATCCGCCGCATGGCGGTCGACGACAGCTACATCGCCCCGGACAAGGAACTGGTCGCCGAGGCGCTGAAGACGGTGTGCACGATCTCGCTGCCGGAGCGCGCCTACAAGCAGTTGCTCGCCGACCCCGAAGTGGCCGCCGTGAAGGAATGGGTGCCGGCCAATTTCGCCGGACCGAACGGTGCGAAAGTGTTCGCGCGCCGCTCCGACAAGACGCTGCGCGTCGGCGTTCCCGGCGCCTTCACCTATCCCGGTTTCCACGACGCCGTCCTCGACCGGGTCGAGGATGTGGCGGCGCAGGCGGCGCTCGACCGGGCGGTGTTCGCCGGCGGCTGTTCGGAGAACTCCGAGACCTCCGTGTCGGCGCTGTCCGAAGACATTCTAAAACTCTATTACGACGACTATATCGCGCAGTGGGACTCTTTCCTGCGCGACATGCGGCTGGCGCCGCTCACCGACCTCAATGTCGCCAGCGAAAACCTCAAGGACCTTTCGAGCGCCGATTCCGCGCTGAAGCGGCTGCTGACGGCGGTGGTGCAGGAGACCGACCTGACGCGGTCCGACGAAGCGCCGGCCGACGACAAGGGCGGCGCCGCCGCAAAGACCGGCTCGAAGCTCTTGAGCAAGCTCGGCAAGCTGGGCAAGGTGGTGAAGACGGGCGCTAAATTGCTGCCCCGCGCTGGCTCGGCCGATCAGGTCGACATGACCGGCAGCCTGGTTGCCGAGCACTTCAAGCCGCTCAAGGGCACGATCGCCGAGGTCGACGGCCAGCCACCCGCGCTCGATGCCGCCGTGGTGGCGCTGACGGCGCTGTCCAACGTGCTGCAGACGGTGACCGCCAATCCCGATCCGCAGGACGCCATCAAGAAGCAGGGCGGCCTCGCCGAACTGACGGGCGCGGTGGCCCGGCAGGCGCAGATCCTGCCTTCGCCCATCAACGACTGGCTGGGCGGGATTGCCGGCGATACCAGCGGCCTGTCGCAGAAGGCCGTCACCAACGAGCTCAACGCCATCTGGCGCGCCGACATCCTGCCCTTCTGCCAGGCGGCGCTCAACAACCGATATCCGTTCAGCCCGGAGAGCGCGGTGGACGTGAATGTGCGCGATTTCCAGCGGCTCTTCGGCCCCGCGGGCCTGATCGACGCCTTCATCAACGACCATCTGATCAACTATGTCGACACCGCCAGCCAACCCTGGAAATGGCGCGCCGATTTCGGCCTCGACCCGGCGGCGCTGGCGGCGTTCGAGCAGGCAAGGCACATCCGCGACGACCTCTTCCCCGGCGGCACCGGCCCGGTGATGAACTTCACGCTGGAGCCGAAGGACCTGTCGCCCAATGTGGGGCGCGTGACGCTCAACCTCGATGGCCAGAACCTCGTCTACTACAACAATGCGACCAGGCCGCAGCCGATGACGTGGCCCGGCAAGGACGGCACCGGCGTGATCTCGCTCGCCTTCCAGCCGGTCGACGGCTCGCCCGAGGTGATGCTCAACGAAACCGGCAGCTGGGCCTGGCTGAGAATGCTGCGCGGCGGCAAATTCGCCGGGACCAAGCTCACCGACGTCTACACCCTACGCCTCGGCACGAAAGGCATGTATGCCGATTTCGAGCTCAAGGCGGCAAGCGTCGAGAACCCCTACACGCTCGAAATGTTCAAGAAGTTCACATGTCCGCCGCAGATCTGATCCTGCCCGGCTTCTACGGCAAGATGCCCGCCGCCGGCGATTTCGTGACGCGGCGGCTGCCGGGCGATTTCGTGCGCGTTTGGGACCGATGGCTGGCGCAGCATATCGTGCCGTTGTTCGGGCTCGAAGCCTGGCCGACGAGCACGGCTTTGCGCTTCCTCAGCGGCCCTGGTTCCTTTGGCGCCGCGGCGGGCATCGTGCTGCAGAGCGCCGACAGGGTCGGCCGGCAATTTCCATTGAGCGTCATCGCAAGGCTCCCGGAGGCACCGCTCAGGTTGGCCTATGCGGATGCATGGTTCGAAAGCATCGAGAGCCCCGCCCTGGCCGCGCAGCGCGGCGAGCTGGCGCCCGACGAGCTCGACGCGGCGCTGGCCGCCCTGCCCGTGCCATCTGTCGACGGCGAGAGCGATGTCATCGACGGCCTCGTGGCGTGGACGGCGCACTCGGATATTTTCGACGTCGATGCGCAAGCGCCGCAGCCGACGCTGGAGCAGATCTTCGCGGCAAGCTGGGAGACCAGCTGATGCAGGGACAAGTCTGATGTTCGTCAGCCGGAACACGACGCCATTTCTCGCGGAGACTTTTCCCTATCAGGACAAGCATTGCGCGAAGTTCTGCGTTCTCGTCGTGCGAGCGACATACGACGTCGACGAGCAAGGCAACTGCACACCAAGCAAGATGCAGTCGCCTTTCGTCTACGCCGATACCCATTACGGCGATCCGGAACTCACTTCCATTCGCGTCGAGACCGATTTTGCCCCCATCAAGCCCAAATGCGAGGTCCTGCTCGATGCGATGGCGGTCGCGCCGAAAGGGAGGCAAGCGGAAGAAATCGAGGTGCGTCTGGTCGGCCCGGGACTGGACAAGCGCGCGGTGGTGACCGGCCAGAGGCGCTGGTTCAGGGGCGGGCTGGGCATCCAGGCTTCGCGGCCGACGCCCTTTGTCTCGATGCCGCTGGCATGGCACCTTGCCTTCGGCGGCACCGATCGCACGGATCCCGACCCAGCGAAGCATCGCAGCGACGCCATCAACCCGATCGGCAGCGGCTACCTTGCCGGCCAGGGCAATATTGATGGAACTTTACTGCCTTGTGTCGAGCATCCTGATTCACGAATGCGCATTTGGAACGACCGGCCGCATCCCGTCGGCTTCGGCCCTGTACCGCGCTTCGCGAAGGAACGCGCTCGCTATGCCGGCACCTACGACAAGCACTGGATGGAGAACGTGCTGCCCTTCCTGCCGCAGGATTTCGATGACCGCTATTTTCAGGCGGCGCCGGAAGACCAGTGGCTCGACAAGCTCTCCGAAGGCATGACGTTCGGCTGCGCCGGCATGAATGAACGCGGCATCTTCAAGGTCAGGCTGCCGTCGATGTCGGTGCCGGTGCGCTTCATGTACGACGATAGGACCGAGCATAAAGTGGCGACACCGGACACGCTGACCATCGTGCCGCATGAAGGCAGGATCGTTCTGGTGGGACGGGCCAGCACGAAGCTGCCGCGCAAATTCGTACGGCTGCAGCAGGTCCAGGTGGGGCCGCCGCCCAAAGAGCCTGCGGTCAAGCCGCACTATGCCGGCCTTGGCGAGGCGGTCGCTGCGCTCTCCAAGCTGCGAGGCCGACGCCGATGACGGTCGTCAGCTGCGTCAGCCTCGTGTCGCCGGTCGGCTACAGCGCCGCCGCTACCTGCGCGGCGCTGCGGGCCGGCATCGCGGCGTTCGAGGAACTCGACTATCGCGACCGCATGGCGGTACCGATCCGCGGTGCGCGCGTCGACGCCATCGCGCCATCCAGACGCGGGCGTGAGCGGCTGCGCATGCTAGCGCGTCTGGTGCTGGAACACATCGAACCCGACATCGGAGCGGCGCTGCCCTGGGCGCAGATGCCGCTGATCCTTTGCACCCGCGAGAAGGAAACGCCAGGCGCGCGGCTGAACGGCATGTTCGCGGACCTATGTTTTCCCGATGGCTCCGCGGTAAACGAGCGGCGCACGGCGCATATCGCGGCCGGTCAGCCTGCCGCCTTCGCGGCGCTGAAGCAGGCGCGCAAGATGCTCGACGAAGGCGCTCCGGCATGCCTTGTCCTCGCGATCGACAGCCTCATCGACGCACGCACGCTGGCCTGGCTCGACCGCCATATGCGGCTGAAGACGGGCGTGACGACGGACGGGCTGATCCCCGGCGAGGCCGCATGCCTGGCGGTCGTCAGCCACCGTCCGCTGACGCCGCGCCATGTCGCGATACGCGGCCTGGGGCTTGGCGAGGAGACGGCGACGGCGATCAGCGAGGAGCCTTTCCGTGCCAACGGACTGGCAGGAGCCTTGAAGGCAGCGCTCGCCTCAGCGCGCACCGAAATGCACGAGGTGGCCTTCCGCCTCAGTGACGTGGCGGGTGAATCCTATGCCTTCGAGGAACTCGTCATCGCGCAGATGCGCAACATGCGCCAGTCGCGGCCGGAACAACCGGTGTGGCACGCCGCCGACTGCATCGGCGACACCGGGGCGGCCGCAGGGCTGATCCAGCTTGCATGGGCGGAGCAGGCTTTCAGCCGTAACTACGCCCCTGGCGCGTTAGCTGCGCTGCATGGCAGCTCAATGGCCTTCGGCGGGCGCGCCGCTGCGATAGTCTCTGCTTGAGGAGGGCGAGATGACCAAGAACGTCTTCGCCGGAATGTGGGAAATTGCCGCCGAGAACGGTATGAACAAGTCCATCGCACGGTTTCCGGACGTGTGCATGTCGCCACCGTCGCCGCCGGCCGGCCCGATTCCGATCCCTTACCCGGATACGTCGTTCTCGAACAATCTGAAGTCTGCCTCAACCACGGTGAAGATCGGTGGCAAGGGGGCGGCACTGGCCCAGAAGTCTTACTACAAGGAGCCGGTGCTGGGCGACGAGGCAGCGACACGCACCTTTGGCGCAAACGTTGTGACGCGTCAGATCACCGGTAAGACCTTCTTCCAGGCCTGGTGCATGGACGTGAAGTTCGAAAGCAAGAATGTCTGCCGGCATTTCGATATCACGACGAGCAATCATGCTTCCGCGGCGACCACGACCGCACCGCTTGTATCGTTGGAAATGCAGAACCTCGCCGATTCGCAATATGCCATCGACATCGGTGTTTGCCCTTGCTGCGGCGATGCGTTGCATGAGTGGCAGCGCGATCCGGACAGCACTGAAACGCCCAAGAAGCCTTACAAGGCAGTCACATCAACGGAATTCTGGCAATCACGCGTCGATCGGCTGCCGGCAGGCGCAAACAAGACCAACATGGAGGCGAAATTCAAGGATTTCGTGATGGCGAAAAGCGCGGCACGCGCGAACAGTCGCGCCGGAGGGGCTGGCTGCAACAACGTCCATCCTAGTGAGACGAGTGGTTGCGCCATCCATTTCGAGATACCGCCAGGTAAACGACATCCAGACCCGGACAATCCTGGCGATGTTCTGACGACATCAGGGCTGTGCGCAAAGGATTTTGGACATACCAAGAAGATGCGCATCGATGCAGTTTGGTCAGCGAAAACCGGAACTCCAGCGGTGGCCGGCACGTCGCGAAATCATATTACACCGAAACAGGCTGGCGGATGCAACGACCCGAACAATGTGGTCCCGGAAAACATGATGGGTGGCCCCGAATGCCAAGAGATCGAGGATCTGCAGAGCGATCTTGAGGTCGGAACCAACAGTCTGGTCTGAGAGCGAGGATTGGCGTTTGACACAAGAGAGTTTCGCTTCCGATCAGCCGTTCCGGCCGCTGGCTCTGGGATTCTTCATTGAAGAAAACAACGAGCTGACTGACGTCAAGCCGATCGTGCAGGGTTCCGACTGGCAGCAGATTTATGCCATAAATCTGCTCTGCCGACAGGGCGATTTCTCCAAGACGCACCACGTCGCTCCAATTCTCATGCGCAATACTGAAAGCTTGATCTGGTCGGCGGGCGTCAACATCATCGCGTCTGCTGGCAGGTGGGAAGATGTGCAGAAAGCGCTGAGTGTCTTTCAGGAACGCATCGACACACCGTGGGTTCGGTACAATATGTCGCTGTTGCTCGGGCTGTCCTGCGACCTGCGCGCGGTCGACCCGCTGCTAATGATATACGGGCGCTGCACAGACCCCGAGGAGGATGGGGATCAGACGCTGCGTGAGCTTTCCTATTTGCTGGAAGCCGCAAACAAGGAGATCTTCGGCGGCGGCGGCGCCGAAATCGAGCATCAGCGCATCGTGAATCTTGCTGCGCCCCTGCGAGACGCGCTCTCCCATTCGGTTCAAGGGACTAAGGTATTCGAAAGCGAGACGTTCGATGTCGTAAGACTCGCAACGCGGCTATTGGCGCAGGCAGAGAACGGAAATTTGCAGAGCGAGCGATTTTATCGTGGCAGGCTGATATTCGAAGCGAATACGGGCGTGAATTGTTCTTCGTTCTTTAATGAATTGGGGCGTCCTGACCGTCTATCCATCATGGCCATTCTCGAGGAGTTCTTCGACGGCAACCCACGAGGAAAGTATCAACCCGGGCAGCGCTACTTCTTTAGCCATCCGATCCTACCCTAGGATCACGCCACGCGGTTTTGAGCCCGCCAGGATTCTACCCGATCCGGGACAGCGACGCCCACGACCTCGTCATCGAAAAACTCTGCAAACGCCGGTCCCAAATCCGTCGGATCGACCGTAAACAGCTTCGTCTCCTCCCGCGCTTCCGGAAAAAGCTCCAGAAAAGCCGCGCATGCCGCGACAGCCACATAGGGCTCGCGCATGCGCTCGATGAGCCAGGCCAAAACGGACCTGTCACCCAGCATGCCGATGCCGCGGACAGCAAGCGGCGCTGTCCGTTGCGCCTTCATCAGGCCTCCCATCCAGGCGCGAACGTCCTTGTCCGGTCCCGCCTTTGCCAATGCGCGCATCGCAATCATGGCATCCGGGCCGGCGGCGGTCGCGATCTTCCTGAGTTCCTGCCGCGTGAGGTCTCCCGACCCCAATTCGACGAGCGCCCATGAGGCCCAAAGCCGGACGCGCTCATCCTCGTGATCAAGCGCGGCATGGACATCGCGCGCCAGATCGAAGCGTCGCAGTTGACCGGCAAGACGCAGGGCCGCGGCGCGCACCCTGAAATCGTGATCCTTACCCAGCCTGGCCAAAGCGGCACCTGGGTCGACTGTGTGCTCGATGCATGCCGAAATGCCGAGGAAGCGCAGGAAGGCATCCGGGTCGCCTATCCATTTGCGAACAAAAGGTCCGATGACCGCCGGCTTGTGCCATGCCAGCGCGCCAACCAAGCCCCTGGCATCGTCGCTTGTCAGACGTCCGAATTCGACTGACTGCGCCACTTTCTCGCTGTCAGCCAGCTCCAGAGCCATCCACGCGAAAGCGAACAGTTCACCCTTGTCCGGGAAGTCCTCGTGTTGCGCGATCAGAAACGGCCACGCAGAGGCGCCGGCGATGCGCAGGGCGTCCAGGTTTATCTCAAGTCGCTCGTCGATCTCGGCGATGACCTTGGCGTCGGGCGGATCCTCAGACGACCAACTGTCCCGCTGCGCCCACAGGAAGGCAGCAAGCTCCGCGTGCTGGCGTATCACTTCCGCCGCGACGCGGGCCGGCCGTGGCCCCTGTGCCTTCAACGGAGTCCGCATCAGTTCAGGTTGATCGAGCCGCCGCGAATGCGCTGGGCACCACTGGCATGGCTGGTGATGTGAGCGCCGCGAATTGTGATGCGGCCGTCCGCCTCCATCAGGATGGTCGCCTTACCGCATCTCAATTCCAGGCGTTCCTCAGCGATGATCTGCACACGCTGCCCGTCACGGATAACTTGCGGCGCCGCCTTGGCGCGGCCGGGTTCGATGATCCGACCGACGATCAAAGGCCTGCGAGGGTTACCTTCCTGGAACAGCAAGGCCACCTCACAGCCGATCATATCGGAAGACAACTCGCACAGGCTGCGCGCGGGCAACGCCGTTTTTTCCGGATTGCCGGGAAAAACGACGAGCGGCGCCTTCTCTCCGAACCCCAGGAAGGCACCGATCACGACGCCGTCAATCTTAGCCCTGACCTTGCTCATCGCCACCCTCAATTCTCATTGATCGTCGAGCCTTTGATGATCACGTCGCTCGAGGCCTTGATGTTGATCTTGCCCGAGCCCTTGACGGTAATATCCTTGCCCTCGATGATGATCGTCCCATCCTTCTTCATCACGATCTGCGCGCTGCCCGTCTTCAGGGTGATGCTCTCCTTGGCGTCGAGCGTGAAATTCTTGCCGACCTCGATAACACCGCTCTCGCCGACGTCGGTCTTGCTGCCCTTGGCTATTTTGAGCATATGGCCGCCACCAATGTCGGTGGCATCGTTGGACGCGATGTTGGTGGAGCGAGAGGCGCCGACATCCGTCGCCTGCGACGCGGCGATAGCAACTGTCTGTCCGGCGCCGATGCTGATGTCTTGCCCCGCACCGATGGTCCACGAGTCGCCGGCGCCGATAGCGTGGCTTTGGCTGATGCCGACGCTCACCGATCGGGTCGCCCCGATCGTGTTCGTCTGCGTGGCACCAACGGTCCTCGCCTCGGCGGCCCCCACCGTATCCACGCGTGCGATACCCACCGTCACCGTCTGGTTGAGACCCACTGTCTGCGAATGGTTGGCGTCGATGTTTTCAGTCGAGTTCGAGACAACATGGATCGTCTCGTTGGCCATAACCGTCAGCGAGCGGTTCGCGCCCACCGTCTCGGTGTCGTTGCTGCCGATGTTGGTGGTCTGGTCGACACCGATCTTGACCGTCTTGTTGTTGCCGACGTCCTCGTCGAGGTTGTGGCCGACGGAGTGTTTGGCGTCGTGGTCGATACGGTCGGACTGGTCGTGCTGGACCGTCTTGTTGCGGTCGTGCTTGATCAGCAGGTGGTGGTCCTTCTGCGCCTGGAAATTGACCAGCTCGGAGCCGGCCTTGTCCTCGAACATCAGCTCGTTGTAACCGCCACCGCCCTTCGAGGAGTTAGACTTCCAACCCGATTGCGTGGCGTTGCCCGGCAGGGCGTAGGGCGGCATCTCGGCGGCGTTGTAGACGCGGCCGGTGATGATCGGCAGATCGGGATCGCCTTCGATGAAATCGACGATGACCTCCTGGCCGATGCGCGGGATCTGGATGAAACCCCAGCCGCTGCCGGCCCAGGTCTGCGACACGCGCACGAAACAGGACGAGTTCTGGTCCTTCTTGCCGAGACGGTCCCAGTGGAACTGCACCTTCACCCGGGCATATTTGTCGGTGAAGATCTCCTCGCCCGAAGGACCGACCACGGTCGCTGTCTGCGGCCCGCGCATGATCGGCCGCGGCGTGATGCGCGGCGGACGGTAGGGCAATTTGGTGGGCGCCACGCCGAGCACGATCTTGAAGTTTTCGCTGTGAGCCTCGTTCTGGGTCCGATAGCCCGGATCGAACAGGCGGTATTCGGCGCTGACCACCAGATAGTCCTGGTTCTGGTCGTCGCGCGGAAAGCTTTCCAGCTTGAACTTGCAGCCGGAAAAGAGCCCGCGCACGGTTCCGACAGCTGTGCTGCGCTGGTGCACCGCCTGAAGCTCCTCGCGGCGAATTCCGGCGATCGTGTCGCCGCGCCCGACATCGAGATGCGCGCCGGGCTGGCGGTAGTTCTCACCCGCGGCCTCCTTGTGGCTGAACGGCTGGGCGGACTTCGCCATCAGATCGGCGCCGGGCTTTTCGAAATCATAGTCGGTATGGGCATAGGCGCCTGGCCGTACCGCGCTGCCCGGGATCCATTCGGTGATGTATTCGACGTCGCGCCGCGAGCCCTGCCCCTCGAAATTATAGAGCACCTTCTCGTAGCCAGGCGCTGCCTTCAGCTTGCTCATCGCATCGCAAAGAACGAGCGTGTGCTTGCCCTCGTCATGCTCGAAGAAATAGAAGATGCCCTCGTGTTCCAGCAGCCGCTGCACGAAATCCAGATCGCTCTCGTCATACTGCACGCAGTATTCACGCGACGGATAGGAGCCTTGCAGCCGCTTTTCGAATTTCGCGATGCCGTATTTCGAGAAGATCTTTTCGACGATCTCGACCGCCGTCATGTTCTGGAAGATGCGGCAATCGGTGGTGTTGCCGAGGAACCAGAGCCATGGCCTGACGACGGCCTCGTAAAAGGCCAGCCGGTCCTCGATGCGGGTGAGCTTGAACTCCGAGACCAGGCCGCTGAACCAGCGTTTCGGGTCGGATTCACCTTCCACCGAAACGACGCCGCCCAGCATCTTCAGCGGATCGACATCGTGGCTCTTCGAGACGAAGCCGACAGTATAGGCGAAGCAGCGGCTGATCTCGTCACGCCCGACGAGATGGGTGAAGGTCAGCACATCGCCGCCAACCGGCGTCTGCACCACCGTGGCACGTTCGTTCGGCATGGGTCGTGCCCCTCCTGGACGCGGCCGCCAGTGTGATGGATCGAAGCCCCCGCTCTGTAAACTGCATCACGTTCGGGAAGTTTTCGAAATTCACCGCACCGGACCGACCCAGCCTACCACATGTTTGGTGGCGGCCAAATAACAGCGATGGCTAAACCCTGCCCACGCGCCGGTGTGAAACGCTCCTCTCCCGCCGCTCTCGTAAGCTGCTAGAATGCTGGAGCAATTCCAGGAAAAGCGCGTAGCGGTTTTCCATCCGGAATTGCGTGAAAAGTAAGTATTTGTTGACCAGGTTCGGCGACGCTTCCGGATGTTCATCTCGCTCCAGATCAGCAATGTCGACAGGCTGCCCGCGGGCAATGCGGCGAGCTATGCCGCCCGCGACCGCAGCTTCGAGATCGGTCGCGAGAATTGCGACTGGACGCTCGCCGATCCGGACAAGTTCATCTCGGGCCGGCATTGCGAGGTCCGCTACCAGGCGGGCGCCTTCTGGCTCTACGACATCTCGCGCAACGGCACCTTCATCAACGGTTCCAGCCAGCGCATGGCCGGTCCGCACCGGCTGGCCCATGGCGACCGGGTGCTGATCGGCCGCTATGTCATCGCGGTTTCAGTCGACGAAGAGCGCATTGCCGCCGGCCATCCGCAAAACAGGGTCGGCTCGACGCAACGCGAGCTGCCGCCCTCGACAGGTAGGCCACTGGACCTCGGTAACGAACCGTTTTTCAGTCCAACGGAACAGCGCGGCGGACAGGCAGCGCCGGTATCGAGGTCCTCGGCGCTGCAGCAACCGGTCCCGGCCGCGTCGGCAGCTAAGCCCGAGGAAGCCGACAGGCTGCTGCGGGATATCGCGAAGGCGGCCGGCATGTCGCCTGACCTGCTTCAGTCGCGCGATCCACAGGAGGTGGCCACCGAGATCGGCGCCGTGCTCAGAACCACGGTCGAGCAATTGTCGCTGCTGCTCAAGGCGCGCGCGGCGGCCAAGGTGCTGGCCAAGAGCGCGAACCGCACGATGATCGGCGCCGAAAACAACAACCCGCTGAAATTCGTTCCCGGCACTGACGACATACTGGAGATCATGTTCGCGAAACGCCGAGCCGGCTATCTCGACGCCGCGCACAGCGTCGAGGACGCCTTCCGGGATCTCAAGGCGCATGAATTCGCCACTTACGCCGCCATGCAGACCGCGCTCTCCAGGCTGCTCGACGACCTGTCGCCCGAGGCGATCGCCAGGAAACTCCCGCCGGCCTCCTTCTCATCCAAGAAAAGCCAGGCCTGGGATGCCCTGGTCGCCACCTGGCGGACGATGGAAGAGAAGCACGAGAACGGCATGCTCGACGTCTTCCTGGCCTATTTCAGCGAAGCCTACGCCAAGGCCGGCAAGCAGAAGTAGCTGGCCCGGCCAGCCAAGTCCTATGTGACGGGTCTCACAGAAGAAACCGCTGCTTTGAGCATCCTGCTTTCCGATTTCAATCGGCTACTTGTGCGATTAGGATAGCGCATGGAAGCTTGCCTGGCGGGCAAAGCGGCGTGGCTTGGGGCGTGTGCAGCAATGTCATGTTTCGGCGAGATGAGCCTTTCCATCCGGCCCGCCACCAAATCTTGGCTTGAACGGCGCGAAGCCGCTCTCTTTCCCTGCCGACGACATGTTCGCTGCACCTCGACGGTGGACCGCCGATGAGCTCGAAGGACGATCCCTCCCGGCCGGCGGACAAGACCGTCATCCGGGCGCCAAGGCTAAAACAACGGTCGCCTGCGGCTCCTCAAAGCTCCTCCGCGGGCAGCGTTGCGCCTCGCCCACCCGCCGCCCGGGAATCGACGGTATTCGACCCTGGCATCGGCCGGCAGATGCCGACCGGCTGGTCGTCGGGAACCGTGGTCGTTCAAGGTTCGGCACCGGCAGCCGCAGCTGCTGCGTCAACGCCTGCGTTGCAACAGGAAATGCTGCTCCACGCCACGGATGGCGTGAAATACGCCGCGGCAAATCCAATTCTCGCGGCTGCGGCGCCCCTGCTCATGCTTTTCGGCCAGTTGCGTCTGATGCCGGTCGAGAGGCAAGCGGCGCCGTTGGCGGAACATATCGCCGAAGCGATCGAGACGTTCGACCGGGAGTTGGCCGAAGCCGGTATCGCCGAGGAGGACGGTAGAATCGCGAAATTCACGCTTTGCGAGACGGCAGACGATCTGGTCGGCAACCTGCCCTGGCCGAAGGACGACGCCTGGGGCCCGCACAGCCTGGTAGCGCAATTCTTCCACACCAAGCCCAGCGGCGTCGGCTTCTTCGAGGCGCTGAACAAGATCCTGGGCCGGCCGGAAGGTCATGGCGACCTGCTCGAACTGATGCATGCCTGCCTGTCGCTCGGGTTCGAAGGCCAATATCGCGGGCGGGCCGGCGAACGGGACACTCTCGAACGCATCCGGCGCGACGTCTACGACACGATCCGCTACTTCAGCCCGCATGCGGGGGACGACATCTCGCCCCATTGGCAAGGCATGGCGGCGACGCTGTCGAAGCCAAGGGCGCGGCTGCCGCTATGGGCGGTCGCGGCTGCCGCCGCGACGCTGGTGACGGCGGCGTTCTTCGGGTTACGGGTGCTGATCACCGACGAGGGCGATGCGACCGCCGGCGAATTGCTGGCGCTCAACCCGTCGACGCCGGTCACCATCGAGCGGGCCAGCGTTGCGGCGCCGGCCGAACCCGCGCAAGCCGCTCCGACGCCGCCTGCCGTCCCCACCACCACCCAGATCGACCGCATCCGCGCAGCTTTGGCCAAGGAGATCGACGGCGGCGGGCTGACGGTCGGCACAAAGGGCAACTTCATCGTTGTCGAGGTCAGCAACCAGCTTTTGTTCGCGCCGGGCCAAGCAGAGTTGAAGGCGCAGTTCCAGCCCATCGCGGCCGACGTCGCCGCGGCTCTGGATGCCGAGCCCGGACCAATCCGGATCATCGGCCACACCGACAATGTCAAGCCGAAGAAGTCGAGCCAGTTCAAGTCCAACTTCGATCTTTCCGTCGCTCGCGCCAAAGCCGTCCAAACGATGATGGCCAAGCAGTTGAAAGACCCGTCGCGGCTGAGCGTCGACGGCAAGGGCGAGGACGAACCGATCGCCGACAACGGCACGGCGGAAGGCCGCGCCAAGAACCGCCGCGTCGACGTGATGCTCCCGAAGGAGGAGACGTTGTGAGCGGGCGCGGCGGGAAGCGGCACTGATGCGCTGGATGCTCAGGATATTCAGCCTGCTGGCGCTCGCCGGTTTCTCGGCCGCCGTCTGGTATGCCGGGCCGCTGATCCGCTTTGCCGATACGCGTCCGCTCGGACCGGTCTGGCTGAGGGCGACGATCATCGGCGTGACGATCGCGCTGCTCGCGCTCTTCTACGGCATCCGCCTCTGGCAAGGCCGCAAGGCGCAAAAGGCGCTCGAGAAAGCAATCGTACGCAGCGACGACCGGAACGACGATTCCCAGGTGCTTGAGGCGCGCATGGGCGAGGCCATCGCGACGCTGAAGCAGTCGAGCGGCAAGCGCAATGTCCTCTATGACATCCCCTGGTACATCATCATCGGCCCGCCGGGAGCCGGCAAGACGACGGCGCTGGTCAATTCGGGGCTGAAGTTCCCGCTCGCCGGCTCCGGCAACGCCCAGCCAGTCGCAGGCGTCGGCGGCACGCGGTCGTGCGACTGGTGGTTCACCGACGAGGCCGTGCTGATCGACACGGCCGGCCGTTATACGACGCAGGAGTCGGACCGCGAGCGCGACAAGGTGAGCTGGCTCGCCTTCCTGGGACTTTTGAAAAAATACCGCGCCAGGCAGCCGATCAACGGCGTGATCCTCGCCATCAGCGTCGCCGATCTCATCGGCCTCGACGACCAGCAGCTCGACGCGCATGTCACCGAGATAAGAAGCCGCCTGCGCGAGTTGCACGAGACGCTGAAGATCCAGTTCCCGGTCTACCTGCTCTTCACCAAGGCCGATCTCGTAGCCGGCTTCATGGACTATTTCGGTGATTTCGACGAAGCCCGCCGGCGCAAGGTGTGGGGCGCGACGTTCCAGACCACCGACCGCAACAAGAACATGGTCGGCGAGGCCCCGGCCGAGTTCGACGCGCTGGCCAGGCAGTTGGCGGACGAGATCGCCGACCGCCTGCAGGACGAGGCCGACCCGGTGGTGCGCATCGCGATCTTCGGCTTCCCGGCGCAGTTCGGCTCGCTGAGAGCCCGCATCGTGCGTTTCGTGACCAGCCTGTTCGACCCGTCCCGCAGCCAGGTCAACGTCAGCCTGCGCGGGCTCTATTTCTCCTCGGGCACCCAGGAAGGAACGCCGATCGACCAGGTGCTGGGGGCGATCGGCCGCAATTTCGGCAGCGCTTCCCAGGCGCATCTTTCCGGCACCGGCAAAAGCTTCTTCCTGCATGATCTTCTGGCGAAGGTGATCTTCCCGGAGGCTGGCTGGGTCTCCTTCGACAGGGCCGCGGAGCGGCGCGCCAGGCTCGCCAGATTTGGCGGTCTTGTCGCTATCGCGCTGGCGGCGTTGGCGGCGCTCGGCGTGCTCGGCCTCAGCTTCTCCGCCAACAAGTCGCTGATCGCTTCCACGCGACAGGCGATGGCGCAGTATCGCGACAGCGCGGATTCACTGCTCAAGAGCGCAACGGTGACCGACGTCGATCTCGAGAACGTCATCGGTCCGCTCGACCAGTTGCGCAACTTGCCGGCGGGATATGAAACCGCCGGCCAATCGAAGCCGGTCGAGGAGAGTTTTGGATTGAACCAGCGGGAGAGGCTTCTGTCGGCGTCCAAGACGGCCTACCGGCAGGCGCTGGAGCGAAGCTTCCGCTCGCGGCTCCTGGTTCAGGCGGAGCGGACGATCCAGGCCAAGATGGCCGATCCGATCGCGCTCTACGAGCCGTTGAAGATCTATCTGATGCTGGGCGGCAAAGCGCCGAAGGTCGACGATGAGCTGATCGTCTCCTGGATGAGGCAGGACTGGGAGGAGAACCGCTATCCGGGCGAGAACAACCGCGAGGGCCGCGCGCAGCTCGAAAAGCATCTGCGCGCCTTGCTCACGCTCGACGACGCCTACGACCCGGTCTTCGAGCTGAACCAGCCATTGGTCGAGGCGGCGCAGCGCTCGCTTGGACGCATGAGTCTTGCCGACCGCGCATCGGCGTTGATCAGGTCGGTGGTCTATGGGGCAAGGCTGGAGGACTTTTCCGTTTCCGAGAAAGCCGGTTCGGAGGCGCAGCTTTTGTTCGAACGTATGGATGGCAGCGAGCTTTCCGACCTTCATGTTCCCGGCCTCTACACCCGAGCCGGCTTCAACGGCTTCTACCTGCCGCAGCTCTCACGCATCGCGCAGATGCTGGTCGACGACCAATGGGTTCTCGGTGGTGGCGGCGAGCAGGGCGGCATCGACCAGGACCTGCCCAAGCTCGGCCCCGAGCTTATCGACCGCTACGGCAAGGAATTCGCCTCTGCCTGGAACGGCGCGCTCGACCAGTTGAAATTCAAGGCGATGCTGAAGGACAAGCCGCAATACATCGCGCTCTCCGCAGCCGCTTCGCCGGGTTCGCCGCTCGACCGGCTGTTCACCGCGATCGCCGATGAAACGGCGTTGACGAAGGACAATACCGCCTCCGCGGCCGAGACCGGCGCGGCGCAGCAGGACGCGGCTGGCATGGCCAAGGGCCTGGCCCGCATCGGCCTGCAGATCGCCGGCGGCAAGTCGCAAAGCCGCGCCGGGACAAGCTCGTCCGCGACCCAGAACGCCGGCGCCACTGTGGAAGCACAGTTCAGGCCGTTCCAGGCGCTGGTCAGCGGCTCCAGCGGACGCCGCCCGCTCGACGCGCTGACGCAGAATTTCCACGACATCTACCAGAGCGTGAAGCTCGCGGCGGACGTTCCCGCACAGACCGAGCGCGTCAACGCGAACCTGAAGCTGCAGATCTCGACGATGCGCGCCAATGCCTCGCGCCTGCCCAAGCCGCTCGCGCGCATGGTCGATGCTGCGGCGGACGAGTTCGAGGGCAATGTCGCCGAAACCTCGATGGCCAACCTCAACCAGACGCTCGATGAGACGGTCACGCGACCCTGCGAGGAAGCCGTCAACGGCCATTATCCCTTTGCCAACGACAGCACAGAGGAAATCTCTCTTGCCGATTTCGCCAAGCTGTTCGCGCCGGGCGGCTTGATGGACCGGTTCTTCGCGCAGAACCTCGCGCCGCTGATCGACATGACGGGTCAGGACTGGGCCTGGAAACAGGATGCCCGCTCCGGCCGCGACCTTGCCAAGTCGACCCTGAAAGCGTTCCAGTCGGCGGCGGAAATCCGCAATGCCTATTTCCCGTCCGGCGGTTCGGCGCCGTCGGTCTCGATCACCTTCACGCCCACCTCCCTGAACAGCGAAGCCGACAGCGCGGTGCTCAATGTCGACGGGCAGACCGTCCAAAGCGCGCAGGCCGGCAACGCGCCGAGCACGGTGACATGGCCGAATGGTATCGCTTCGGGATCCGCGAGCCTCAGCCTGACGCCGGAAATGCCGGGCCGCGAATCCGCCCTCAAATTCGAGGGGCCGTGGGCCTTGAAGCGGCTGCTGGACAAGGCGACGGTCACCGGCGATGGCGGCAACACCGAAGCGCGCTTCGTGATCGGCGGCCGCGACGTCGCCTACAAGATGGAGACCGGGTCTGGGGCCAATCCCTTCCTGCTTCCGGCGTTGTCGGGCTTCAGCTGCCCGAAGGCGTTTTGACATGGCAGCGCTCCAGAGCATCGCCGGCGCCAGCCTTCATTTCGGTACTCTAATGTATGCGCTTGTGGCAAAGTGGCATGGGCACGCGGCCCATGGTTCGTCACAGAGGACGCTCGCGAAGCGCTTGGTGGCAAATTGAGCACTGTCGCCCTTCCCATCGAGAGCTTCGGCGTGAGCCACAAGGGTTGTGTGCGCGACCACAACGAGGACAACTACCTCGTCGAGCCGCGAACCGGCCTTTGGGTGGTGGCCGACGGCATGGGCGGTCATGAGGCCGGAGAAGTCGCCTCCGCCAGCATTGTCGACCATCTGGCGACGATCGGCATCGCCAGCTCGGCGCCGGACCTTCGCGCGCGCTTCGAGGACCGGCTGAGCCGCGCCAATGCCGAGATCCGCAACATTTCGCGGTCGCGCGGCATCACCATCGGCTCCACCTTCGCCGCCTTGCTGGCGATGGACGGGCGGTTCGCGGGCCTGTGGGCGGGCGACAGCCGCATCTATCTGGTGCGCAGCGGCGCGATATCGCAGATTTCCAGGGACCATACCGAAGTCCAGGAGCTTCTCGACCGCGGCATGATCAGCGCCGAAGAAGCGCTGGTCTGGCCGCGCCGCAACGTGATCACGCATGCCGTCGGCGTCAGCGACGAGCTGGAGATCGATTTCCAGCAAGGCGAATTGATGCCGGGCGATGTCTTCGTGCTCAGCACCGACGGGCTCACCGCGCATGTCAGCGACGCGGAGATCGAGGCGGCGGTCAAGTCCGAGCCGCCGCAGGCGGCGTGCGAGAAGCTCTTGGAGACGGTGCTGGCGCGCGGCGGAACGGACAATGTCACCATCGTGCTGGTCAAGGTCGGCGACGGGCGCAACGGACCGCTGCATGCGGATCGGCCCGGGGCGGATCGGTCCAGGGCGGAAGGCTGAGACAGATGAGCAACGACGACAAGACGCGGATTTCGCCGAACCTGGCCTATGCGGGCGTGGGCACGCAGCTCAGCGGCATTTACGAGCTCGACGAACGGATCGCGTCCGGCGGCATGGGCGAGGTCTATCGCGGCCACAACATCCAGACCGGCGACCATGTCGCGATCAAGATCGTGCTGCCCGAGTTCGCCCGCGACCAGACGATCCTGTCTTTGTTCCGCAAGGAAGCGTCGATCCTCAACCATTTGTCGCATGATGCCGTGGTGCGATACCACGTCTTCACCATCGATCCGGGGATCGGCCGTCCTTACCTGGCGATGGAGTTCGTGGACGGCCAGTCGCTGTTCGACATCATGCGGCGCGGTCCCATGCCGACGCCGGATGTGCGGCGGCTTTGCCATCGCCTCGCCTCGGGCTTGAGCGCCGTGCATCAGGCCGGCGCGGTCCACCGCGACCTCTCCCCCGACAACATCATCCTGCCAGGTGGTCGGGTCGAGCGCGCCAAGATCATCGACTTCGGCATCGCCCGCTCGGCCAATGTCGGCGGCGAGACGCTGATCGGCGGAAAGTTTGCCGGCAAATACAATTACGTTTCGCCCGAACAGCTCGGTCTCTATGGCGGCGAGGTCAGCGAGCAGTCCGACATCTACAGCCTCGGACTGGTGCTGGCCGCAGCCCTGCGCGGAAAGCCGCTCGACATGAGCGGCTCGCAGTATGAGGTCGTCGAGAAGCGCCGCACCGTGCCCGACCTGTCGGATATCGACCCCGACTTCCGCGTGATCCTCGAAGCGATGCTGCAGCCGGATCCTCGCGAACGGCCGGCAAGCATGGCCGAGATCGCCAGGGCAACGCGCGACGACGATCTCGACGCGACCTTGCCGCCGCCAGCATCTTTCGCGCCGCGCGAGCGCTCCGGCCTGCCGCGCGCCGGCTGGACAGCACTGCCGAATTCCAGCCGCCCGGCTTCGACAGTTCCCGGCGAACCACGCTTCGTCCCGCATGTACGGCCGGCGCTTCTGTCCGAGCCGCGGCCTTCGCCGCAGGCAACTCCGCCGCGAGTCGCCACGGCTGCGGTGCAGAAAAAAGCTTCGAGGACCCCGGCCATCGCCGTTGGCGCGGTGGCGGCGCTGGCTATCGTGGCGAGCGCCGGGCTCTATTTCAGCGGCGTCATGTCGCCTCAGCCGCCGGTGACCGAAAAGCTCACGCCTCTCGCGCCGAAGCCTTCGGCAGAACCTGTGACGGAGGTGCCCAAGCCTCAGCCAGAGCTGGCGAAGCCCATGCCACCGAACCCCGACAATGCCGCTGCCAATGAACCGGCAAAGCCTGTTCAGACTACGGCACCACAAACAAAAGCCGAGGCGCCCTCCGTGGAGAATCCGGCGGATGCGGCGGCCAATCAGACGCCGGCACAGCCTGCCGAAACGCCCGCGCCGACCCCGAAACCTCAGCCGCCGGCAGCGGAGGTCCAGCAGCCCGCCCAAAAAACGCCACCGGCGGCCCAGCCGGAGAATGTCACCAACAATCAGCCGCCGATCCAGCAGCCCGCTGAGACCGAGCCTGCGAAACCGCCAGCCGAGACACCGCCAACCCCCGCACCGAAGGCCGCGGAAAGCCGGAAACCGGCGCAAGAACCGCCGGCGGCCAAGCCCAAGGTATCGGACATCATCGAAGCTCTGTCCAAGCTGCCCAAACCATCGACCCCCTCGCCTACGGAAAACCAGGCACAGGCGTCGCCTCCCGGCCAACCGATCGCACCCGAAGCGCCGGCCAGCCTGCCGGCAACGCCGAGCGCGTCGACAAAACCGGCACCACTGCCGCAGCAGCCGCCTGCAGCCAAGGAACCTCAGAATACCGACGTCGCCATCAACCTGCCCAAGCCGCAGGTTCCGCCGCCTGCAAACGAGCTGGCGCAGCGCGCCTCATGGGTGCGCGACTTCAACGGCGGTGATTGCTTCTACGCCAGCCTGACATCGGCAACGGACAGCGCCGCGGCGATCGAGGGCTTTGGAACCGCGGTGCAGCCCTTCGAGCAGATGCTCAACGATTTCCAGGCGAAATTCCATCTCGAGCCGGACATCAGCGTGCGTCTCATCGACCAGCCGCAATGCGAGGTGACCAACTTCTTGCGCTTTCTCGACCGGAGCGGGGCTGAAAGGCCGCAACTCGTTCTCGACCGGACGTCCGTGGCGGACGGCTCGCCGATTAGCGGCACGCTGGCGACGCGCGGCGGGCTGATTTCCAACGTGATGCTGATCGACCACAAGGGCATCGCCTTCAACTTGGACGACCGCATGGTCGCGCAAGCGGACAAGGCGACGTTCAGCATCCCGATCGGCCTCGGCGGCCCCGACAAGGCGGCCGGCAAGGCCGTGCCGCAGATCATGCTGGTCATCACCGGGCCCAAGGACATCCAGGCCGCGATGTTCTCGCGGCCGACGCCGGCCTCGGAGCTGTTGCCCAAGATCCTCGAGGAGATCGAGGCCGACGGTTCCCAGTTCTCCGCCACCGCCAAGTATTTCCGGCTTGGCGGATAGACATGGACGACGATGGAACTCCTCCGCCGCCCGCGTTCATTGTCCCAACTACGGCCCCGCAGGAAGCGTGGTTGGCCAGCCCTGCCTGACCGCACGAGGCTTGCCGCGTTTCTGGAGCGTATCACCGTTTCACGGCGAACCGCTCCATCTCTTTGCCTTGACGCAATTCCGGACGGAAAACCGCTACGCACTTTTCCTGGAATTGCTCTGGGCGCGGCACTGCTCTCGATCTTTCTGACCGGCCGGGCGCATGCCGAATTCACCGTCTGCAACCAGACGCTCGACGTCGTCAACCTCGCCGTCGGACAGAAAGTCGACGATGCCGATCAGACCGACGGCTGGTGGACCATCGGCGCCAACCAGTGCGTCAACGTCATCCGCGAGGAGCTAACCAACCGCTATATCTACATCTACGCCACGGACGTCTTCGGTCACGCGATCCTCAACGGATCGATCGATATGTGCATCGACCGGCGCCGCTTCTCGATCCGCGGCATTGATGAATGCTGGCAGCGCGGTCATATCGCCGCCCGCTTCGTCGAGGTTGATACACAGGAGCAGGTGCGCTGGACCTATTTCCTGACCGGAAACAGCCCGTGACGCACAGCATCGACACCAGCTTCAAATTGAAGAAGCAGGCGCGCCTGGCCGAGCGCCGGCGCAAACTCTGGCGCTGGGTTCTTTCCGGGGTTGCCGCGCTCGCCGTCGTTTCAATGGCGACGGGTTTCTACCTCACCAGGGATTATTGGTCGTTCGGCGACGAGGACGAGGAGTTGCACCCTGTCGAGGGCATGGAGGACGTGCCGCCCGACGCTTCGGTCTATGTGCCGGCGATCATCGATCTCGCCGGGGACCCGATGTGGATCACGCTTGCGCCCGACGCCGACACGGCAACGAAGGGCCGCACGGTCGCGCGTCCGGCCGAGCTCGACAGCTCCGGCGCCTCGCCGCAGATCGAGATCCTTTCCGACGTGATGCTGAGCGCCAGCGAAAAATTCATGACGACGATACCGTCGACGCAGGAGGATTTCGCCTTCTTCCAGGCGCAGCGGCAGACCGCGCCGAAACCTTCGGCTGCGGCGCCTGACGATCAGCAAGCCGTGCCTCCCGCTCCGGCTGCAACCGACGATCAGCAAGGCGATCTGGAGAACGACCTGCAGCCGGCGCCCGACGAGAGCGAAGCGCCTGCCGGTTCAGCGCCTAAGGCAGACGCCGACGATCCGGAGGCCGGCTGGGGCGAAACCGTCGATCAGGGGGAAGCCGCCCTTCCCGCCTTCAAGAAGACCGCGATCGAGAACAATACGACGGTCGCGACCGTCACCAGCGAATACCAGCGCTTCGAGGCGACCGAGGACACGTTCGTAAAAATCCTCAACGACCGCAGCCTGGACAGCGTCGCGCTCGATGCGCATTTCTCCGCCGACGACGCGAAGCTCGCCGGCGAGGCGCTGAAGGCGCTGTTCAACCGCGACGGATTGCAGGCGGGCTACGTGGTGGCCATGCGCGGCTTCAGGCCGAACCGCGAGACGGCGACCATGTCGCTCATGCAGGTCTCGATCTATGCCAGGAACGTCTATGTCGGCACGCTGACGCGCAATGCGGCGGGCGCCTTCGTGTCGGGCGTTGACCCGTGGGTGCGCGAGGACCTGTTCAACTATTCAGGCACATCCGACGAAGGCGGGCCCAAGCGGCAGTACCGCTTGCTCGACGCGATCTATTCGACGGCAGCGCGCAACAAGGTCCCGACCAGCGTGATCGGCGAGGCGATCATGTATCTGTCGCGAGGACAGGATCTCGACGCCTTCGCCAGCGAGGACCAGCGCCTAGTGCTGATCTACTCGCAGACGCCGCGCGGCCAGGGCGAGATTTCCGGACGGGTCCTCTATGTCGGCGTCCAAGGCACGGAAAAGAGCCTCGACTGTTTCGTCTTCCAGCAGAGCGACGGCCAGTACGCATGCGTCACCGGCAATGACGAGGTTCGGTCGCTGACCGTCACCAACGGCATGGTCACGCCGGTGAGTGGCGTGATGACCTCGACCTTCGGCCCGCGCAAGCACCCGATCCTCGGCACGGTTCGAATCCACAAGGGCGTCGACTGGGCCGCTCCGGTCGGCACACCGATCATGGCGGCCTTCGACGGCGAAATCACCTTTCAGGGTGATGGCGGCGGTTATGGCAACCTGGTGAAGATCGCGCATGCCAACGGGCGCGAGACGCGCTACGCGCATATGCAGAAATTCGCCATCGCAAGCGGCGTCGGCACCAAGGTGAAGGCCGGCGACGTCATCGGCTATATCGGCACCACGGGGCTTTCGACCGGCCCGCATCTGCATTTCGAGCTCTACCAAAGCGGCGAGGCGATCGATCCGCTAGGGACGGTCACCACGGTCGCCACCTATGCTTCCGGCGGTTCCGGCAGTTCCGGCGATTCCGCCGTCGAGACGCTGACCGACCGGATCGTGCATGTCGAAAGCGGCGGCAGCGCGCGGGCCAAGAACCCGTTGTCCTCGGCGACCGGCGCCGGCCAGTTCATCACCAAGACCTGGATCAGGATGATGAACACCTACCGCCCCGATCTCGCCCGCTCGCTGTCGACCGCCGACCTGCTCGCGCTTCGCTACGACGCCACCCTGTCGCGCGAGATGGTGCGCAACCTGGCGCGCGAGGGCGAAGCCTATCTTCGCGCGCGCGGCCACCAGATCACCGCCGGACGACTCTATCTCTGCCATTTCCTGGGCATGGAAGGCGCGGCCCAGGTGCTGGCAGCGCCGGGCGCGTCGCAATTGAGCGCCGTGCTGGGATCGGCCGTGATCCAGGCCAACCCGTTCCTCACCGGCAAGACCACCAGCTACGTCGTCGACTGGGCCGAGCGCAAGATGGGGCAGAAAGTGACCCGCGTGGCGTCCGATCAGAGCCAGCAGACGACCACGACGCAGATCCGGCAGACCTCGCCGGAATTCGAAAAATACAAGCAGGCCGTCACGGCCCTCATAAACTCGATCCAGGCCACCCTTTGAAAAGCTGGGTTTCGGCGTCTGGCCATTGGTGTCGCTGCTGGCCGATGTTATTATGACCTACTTTTTTCGGGCTCTTTGTGAACCAAAACTGTGGTCGGGATCACATACGCCCAAGAGCCATATTTGGCAGAAGCGAAATTTAGCATGCGCAGACACCGATAGCGCGCCCCGAAGGGGCGGAGGGCTGATCCATGAAAACGTTCGCCGTCCTTGTGAGTGGATTTATCCTGTTTGTCCTTGCCGCGTTCGGCGCCATGGCCGCCACGCCCGACGCCGCCAAGCGCGTCGCGCTGGTCATCGGCAACAGCAAATATGTCAATGCCGTGCCGTTGCCCAACCCGGCCAACGACGCGCAGCTCATCGCATCGACGCTGCGCAATGCCGGCTTCGACGTGATCGAAGGCGTCGACCAAGACAATCAAGGCATGCACAGCCTGATCAGCCGCTTCACCGAGGAATCCTACAACGCCGACCTCGCCGTCATCTTCTATGCCGGTCACGGCATGCAGGTCGACGGCAAGAATTATCTTATCCCGGTCGATGCCGAGCTGACGTCGCCCGCCTATCTCAAGACCCGCACCGTCCAGATCGACGAGTTCATGGCGGCGCTGCCGCCCGACCCGGCCGTCGGCGTCATCATCCTCGATGCCTGCCGCGACAATCCGCTGGCAAGGACCCTGGCCGCCTCGCTGCCGAAGAGCCGCTCGCTCGGCGCCGGCCTCGCGCCGGTCGAAGCGAAAGCGGACGGCGTCGGCACCGGCGGCGTGCTCATCGCCTACGCAACCGATCCCGGCGCCATCGCCTTCGACGGCAACGGCGTCGACAGCCCCTATTCATTGGCTTTGGCCAAGCACCTGACCGAACCCGGCGTCGAGATCCAGAGCGCCTTGACGCGCGTGCGCGGCGAGGTGACGGAAGCCACGCAAGGCCGGCAGCGGCCCTGGCACAATGCATCGCTCGGACGCGAGGTTTTCCTCGGCAAGCCCGCGGCGGAAGCCGCGCCCGTCGCAGCACCTGTCACGGACGCCAAGACGACGGCGGCGCCTGCTCCGGTGGCCAGCGAGCCGCCCTCCTGGGAAGTCGAGCAGCGCCTCTGGGACGAGGCCTCGAAGAAGAACGCCATTCCGTTCTATGAAGCCTATCTCGACCAATTCCCGAACGGCCGCTTCGCGACGGTCGCCAAGCTCAACATCGATCAGTTGAAAGACCCCAAGGCCAACAAGCAGGTCGCCGCCCTCGATACGAATGCAGCTGACGCCAATGCCGGCTCGGCCGTTCGCACCTCGGTCGGCATCACCGACGAGATGAGGCAGACGCCGGGCACCGAGCAGACGGAAGGCGCGATCGGGCTCGATCGCGACGGTCGCATCGACCTGCAGCTGCGCATCGAGGCGCTGGGCAACGAACTCGGCCAAGTCGACGGCAATATCGGTCCGAAGACGCGCCAGGCGATCGGCGTCTGGCAGGGGAAAAACGGCCTGCCGCAGACCACCTATCTGACGGGCGAGCAACTGGCGTTCCTGGTGATTCAGACCGACCCGATGATGGATGCCGTACGCGCCAAGAACGCCGCCGACCAGGCACGCGCGGCGGTGCCGAAAAAGCCGGTGGTGCAGAAGACTCGCACGCTGAAGCCGGTGGCCCAAAAGCCGCGCAAGAAACAGCAGCAGGTCGTCCAGCGCAGGCGCAACAGCGAGACCGTGGTTCGCGAGGAAGGCCCGCCGCCGAACGACAACAACGACTTCCTGACCAAGGCGCTGATCTTCGGCACCGGTGTCGCGGTGGGCGGCGTGCTCAACAAGCCCTGATTGTTTTCACGCGAAATTGCTCTAATCGAAACGGGAGCCCGGTCTATCGAGGCCGGGCTCCCGTTGATCGCTGTGTGAGGCGTCGGGTAACTTGTGCCGGCGCTCTACTCCGTCCTGATCCGCATCTCCACCCGGCGGTTGACCGGATCGTAGGGATTGGCGACGCGCGGGTGCGACTTGCCCAGGCCGATCGCTTCGAGCCGGGTAGCCTGAACGCCATTCGCGGTCAGGAAGGCGGCCACCGACTGCGCCCTTCTTTGCGACAGGTCCTGATTGTAGCGCGTTGATCCGGAAGCGTCGGTATGGCCTTCGACGACAAAGCTGAACGTGCTCAGCCGGTTATCCTTCAGCGCCTTGGCGAACTCGTCGAGCTCGGTGCGCGCGGTCTGGTCGAGCTGGGCGGAATCCAGCGCGAAGTTGATCATCATATCGAGCCCGGTTTTGGTGGGGGCCGCGTTCTTGTCGTTCTTGCTCTTGCACTCTTCCTCGGTGCCGACGCAGATGCCGCGCGACGCGCCGAGATTGCCCGCGCCGGTAAAGAACTTCACGATGTCTTCCGATTTCTGAAGCGGATCAGCGGAAACGTGCGTCGAAAAAAGCACGGCCGCCAATGCAAAGGCTGAGCTGGCCAACCGCATGACCGTTACTCCCTGTTTGAGCGAATTTCGCTACCTCGCAAGATATCAAATTTCATGCCGATTGTCTGTGAACAAACACACGCTGGGAGCGGCCGCCGTTTGTTAAGCTAATGCTTGACCAGCGCCGCGCTGGGGCTTCAGTATCTTCTTCCTAGGTCTTTGTTTTTTGCATGTCGTTTTCCCAAAACCGCTGCGCACTTTTGGGCGACATGCACAAGTGAGGGCGTGGCAGCCATGGCTAATGGGCTTCGGTTCAGGACGGCGCGGGATCTCTTCAGCGCTTGCCCTGCCGTCGCCCGGGACATGAAAGCGGCCCCCACCGACCAGCCTTCGATCGAGTTTTGCCGCGCGCTGCTGGCCGGGCGCGTGCCGGAGGAGGCAATCACCTTCTGCGCCTACCTGCTGCCTGAGCGGGCCGCGGTCTGGTGGGCGCATGAGTGCCTGAGCAACCTTGCGGAACTCCTCGGCGACAGGGATCTCGAATTGCTGGCGCTTGTCCGCGATTGGGTCGGCGAGCCCGGCAACCTGGACCATCGCGCGGCAGTGGCCGAGGCCGTGGAGGTGCCGCCCACAACGCCCGTTTCCTGGATCGCCCTTGCGGCGGGCTGGCGCGACAGCGGTCCGGTCATTGAGCAGGCAGCGGGATTTCCCACCGCGCATGCCGTCAGCGCGGGGATTCTGGCCGGGCTGGCGCGGGTATCGCTCGCGGACCGTTTTGCCGTGCTTTCGGCCTTTGTCGAAATGGGCATCCAGATGGCGGAGATGGAGGCGCAGCAGCAATCGGCCGACGCCTATTGAGCCCGGTCAGACAACAGCATTCACTTGCAGCCGCCTTGCGCCCATCTGGCCAGCGCCACCTTGAAGCGGGTGCCCAGCGGATGCTGCAGGCGCAGCACCGAGACGTCGTTGGCGGCGAAATTCTTCGCCTGCTCGCAGAGCCGCGCCTCGTTCCACTCATGGCAGCCGTCGCAGTGCTTGCCTTCCCAGGCCGACTTGTCGAGGCCCTCCACCGGGCTGAACAGCGGCTTGCCCTTGATCAGTTGGGCGATGCTCTTGCCGTCGATGGCCGGATCGCCGAACTTGACCGGGTGGTCGAAAAGGATCGGTTCGTCCGTCGCCAGTTTCGGGATCTTCTGCCGCAGCAGGTTGAGCGCAAGCTGGTCGTCGCTCTGGCCAGGTGCGGCTCCGGTGTTGCGCGTATCGGAGCCGCCTTCAGCCTGCGGGGCGCTCGCCTCGCCGACGATCAGCGGCGCGTTGAGATCGACCTTGTGCAGGACGACCTCGGTGGTCAGCGAGACGTTGATCCAGGGACGCTGCTTGCCGGCCGTCGCCTTGAAGACGTCGCTGGTCACCCTGTTCATTGCTTCAGTGATGGAGATGTTGGATTCGCCGATATGCTGGATCAGCGCCGCGGTGAATGGCGAATGCTCGCCGGAGCCGTCAAAGGCAAGCTGGTTCGGACTGGCGGCGAAGGCGACGAGCGTGCCGGCGCCGCCGTTCTCGATCGGGATTTCGGCAAGGCCGCTGGCCGCGCCCTTGACGCCCGCGGTCCTGGCCAGCACCTCGGCAAGCGGGTTGTCCCGGCAGGCATCGAGGAACACCAGCCTGATGCTGGTCTCGCGTGACATCTGGCGCAGGACGAAATCGACCGACACGGCCTCGAAATCGAGCGAGGTCTCATCCTCCAGCGCGGCATCGACCGGCAGCAGGTAGTTCTTGCCCGCGACCTGCAGGCCGTGACCTGCGTAGAAGAACAGCGCGACGTCGGCGCCGCGCACCTGCTTGGCAAACTGGGCGACGGTCGACTGCGTCTGCTGCTTGCTGAGGTCGAAACCGGAGACCACTTCGAAGCCCAGGTTCTTCAGGCGATCCGCCATGGCCTGGGCATCGCGCACCGGGTTGGTGAGCGGCGCCGCGTGCTGATACTGCGAATTGCCGAGCACCAGCGCGACGCGGCGCTCGGCGCTGGCTGCGGTCAAAGTCAGGAACAAGGCAAGCACCGCGAGCCCGACGGCGCGAAGCAGCCGGCCGCAACGGGCGATCGGATCGGAGCCCACCCGCGACCTCAGTTCGCGAGCTTGGTGGCGGAGAACTCGATCCGCCGGTTGAGCGCCTTGTTCTTGGGCGTGTCGTTGGCGGCGACCGGCCGCTCCTCGCCATAGCCGGCGGCGCTGATCTGGCTGCGCGGCACGCCGTCGGCGACCAGCGCCTCGGCGACCGCCTGGGCCCGCCGCTCGGAGAGCGCCTTGTTCGCCTCGGGCGATCCGTCGGAATCGGTGTAGCCGGACACCTCGACCTTGAGCGCCGGACACTTGCCGACGACGCCTTCGACCTCCGCCAGCAGCGGGCGGCTCTTGGCATCGAGCCTTGCGCTCGCCTGCCGGAAGTAGATGGCGCCGGTGCGCGAAAGCACGGCGAACCTGTTGAGGCACTCCTCGTCGCTGAAATTCGATTTCGCAGCGTCGGTGGCGACAGGCCCGACGTCGGCCGTGCTCGCCGCGACGGTCTGGACCGCGGCCGGCTTGCTGCCATCGGCGGTGAAGACGAAATCGAAGGACACAGACGCGGTCGGCACGATGTTGGTCACATTGGCCGCCTGCTGCAGCTTGTCGATGTTGGGCAGCAGGCCGAAGTCCTCGACATGCACCGCGACGGGCGCTTCCGAAGCGACGGAGACCTGGGTGTCGCTGATCATGGTGACGACGATGCTCGCTTCGAGGTCCTTGTCGACGCCGTGCAGGCTGAGGCGGAACGGCAAGGTCGCCTTGATCCTGCGTTTGGTCGGCAGATCGGCGAATGCGGCGGGATCCACCTTCGCCGTCACCTCGGCCGTCGGGTACTTGAAGGTCTCGAAGAACAGGAAGCGCATGCGCACGTTGCGAAGGTCGACGCCGGTGTCGACCGAATTGAGGTCGAAGCTGACCTTTGCATCACCGGCCGCACTCAGCGTGCCGTTGATGTTCCTGATCTTGTTGGTCTCGACGATCGTGTTCTTCTTGACCGACTGATAGGTGAGCACCGAAGCGGAGGGATCGAGCGTCCAGTTCGGCGCTGCGTTGGCGGCTTGTGGCTCGAACAGCAGTAAAGCGAACAGCGCGGCGACGATGAGGCCCGCGGCCCGTGCGGCGGCTTGCAGCCGCATATTCCGCCAGAATGCGACGACTTCGACCATGGAACGCCCCCCAAGGACAACCCTATATCGATACCGGCACGTGACCGGAGCATAGAGCAATTGCCCTGACTTGGCGAGCGGTCGTAGTCGCTCTCCAAGTCTAAAATCCTGGCTGCGGAAATGGCTGACAAGACGGAGGCGAGCGATGGCGAGCAATGCCAAGGTCAAAAGCAACGCCGCGACGGGCGGGCTAAATGCTCATCCCCAACCACCACCGCCGCCGCCACCACCGCCGCCGCCACCACCACCGCCGCTGCCGCCGCCCAAGGGTGGCACGACGACAGGTGTGGTTTCTTCCTGAACGGGTTTGATCAGTTTCTTGGCAGCGGCCTTTTTCTGCGTGACAACCTTTTTCTGCGTGACGACCTTTGGCGCGGTCGTCGTGCGAACGACCTTCGTCTTGTGCTTCGCCGCCGGTGTCGGCTCGACCGTGGGCGTCATGGTCGTGCACCCCGCGACAGCAAGAGCGCTGGATAGGATTGTTGCGACGATTGCCTGTTTCGATGCCCAGCCCACCACATTGCCTCCTTGTTGATCAGAACAAGTCCCGGCGCGGATTGGCTTGCTCCCAGACCGCCCTGGCCGTCTTGACCAGTTGGTCGTCCAACGAGCCGGTCGCCGAAATCTTCGATTTGAGTTCCCCACGCATCTGTTTCAGGGCCGCCGTTTTCGCCTTCGCTCCGAATTTCGTCAGCGTGTTTTTTGCATCCGGAATTTCATTGCGAAGATCGAGCGCGGCCGCGAAAGCAAGGTAGCGAACGGCCACCGCCTGGTCGGCCTTGTCCCCCCTTTGCATCTCCAGGGCCGCGCGATCATAGGCAGCCGACTGATCGCCACGGTCGGTCGCCAGCTCGAACAGTCTTTGCGCTTCGGCAAGATCCTGCTGCACGCCGACGCCGTCCCTGTACATGCGCGCAAGGCTGCCGGGAGCGTAGGGTTGGCCGAGATCCATGGACTTCTGGAAAAGCGACAGCGCCTGCTTCGGATCCTTCTCGACTCCCGTGCCGGCGAGATAATTGCGACCAAGCAGGTTCATCGAATACATGTCCTGCCGTTCGACGCCGGCCTTGAGGAAAGCCACGGCGCGAGCCGGATCGGCGGGCACGCCATTGCGGCCCTCGGTGAAGATCGCAGCGAGATCGTTCATGGCATAGGTGTGCCCCATCGCCGCCGCCTTGAGCAGCAGGTCCAGCCCCTTGCCGGTGTCGCGCTCGACGCCGTAGCCGTTGAACAAGGCACGGCCCCATGACGTCATCCCGTAGGGATCGCCCTTGTCGGACGCCGCCGCGTAGAAGCTGTTGGCCTGCTTGCGATTGGCAGGCATCCCCGTTCCGGTCGCGTTGAGGTAGCCCAGCTCGAACACGGCGCGGACGTGCCCTTGGTCGGCGGCCTCCTGGATCGCCTTCTTCGCCTCCTCGACCTTGCCGACCGCAAGCAGCGCGCGTCCCAGCTCGTAGCGGAAGCGTGCAACATCGGGATAGGCCTTCACAGCCGCCCGGCAGACATCCACGGCGTTGCTGCTGATTTCGTTCGGCAGCAGGCCGGGGACGACGCCCTGCAGGTCGAGAGGCTCTCCGGCCTCCCTGTCGCAGGCCTCGACGCTGGGTGACAGCTTCATCGTCGCCCGCTTTGGCGTAGCGTTGTCAGCCCTGATCTCGACGCCGACTATGAGTGGTTTGGCTTCGCCGATCTGGGGTTCGTAGCGCAAATGGTCGACCTCGTCGGCCATCAGGCTGGAATCCGGAGCCAGGGTCCGATCCGGCAGCGACAGCGTTCCCGTTGCCGGATAGTTCGCGAGCTTCAGGCTGACCGCGGGGTCCTTGGTCGGGAAGTCCAGCTTCAGCGGCACCGGGCCGACACCGACCGGAACGCTGATGTCGCGCTTTTCGATCGCCTCGGCGGCGCCGGTGATGTGGATGCCGCGCTCCAGCACCTGCTGCTTCTGCTCGGCCTCGAGCGAGGCGACGAGCTGCTGACCCTCGGCGCCCTCGCCGTTCTTGACCCGGAACACCAGGATGCCCTGGGATCCACCGCCCCAGTTGTCATGCGTGGCATAGGCCAGCATGTCCACCTCTTCCTGCGCGCCGGAGCCTTTTGGCACGTCCATTTGAAGGCGCGGCAGGTCCTTTCCAGCGATCGGCTCGCCGGTCGCGACAGACTTGCCGTCCAGCATCAGGCGTCCAAGCGCCGGCGGCCTTTCGATGCTGACGGTGACCGCGCCGCCGTCGACATCGACCGGCTCCGGCAGGTCCAGCGCGACGGGCCCGACACCCGACGGCACGACTTTCTCCAGCACCGGCGGCAGCGCGGGACGGCTGGCGCGGCGCATCAGCACCACCTCGTCGATCAGCGAGGAGTTCTCCCACGGAACCTGCTTGCCGTCGGTGGCCTTGACCACGTCGCGGCGAACGGCCGCCATCACCGTGCGTATCTCCTGGTTCGGCGCCAGAGCGCGGCGCGAGAAGGCGGATGAGAAGGGGCTGAGGTCGCCGGTGCCGTCATAGGCGACAGCGCCGGGCTCGGTGGCGAAAGCAATGAGGGTGTTCAAGGAGCTCTTCACCTGCGCAAGACCGGCCCCGCCCGCGGCGATCAGCTGATCTCGCAGCCAATAGTCCTTGCGCGGAAACGGATTGTTGCGGCAGGCGTCGAGGATGATCACCTGGATCTTCGATTTCGAGCGCAATTGCTGCAGCACGTCGTCGAGCTTGATCGCCTGGACCTCGATGTCGGCAGCGGCCTTCAGGGAGGCGTCGACCGGGATCAGGAAATTCTCGCCGCCGATCTGAAAGCCGTGGCCGGAATAATAGACGACGGCGAGGTCGGCGCCGTCCGCCGCCGCGAGATAGTTGCGGAATTGTTCCTCGAACTGAAGCTTGGTCAAGTCCTTGGCGACGAACACGTCGAAGCCGGCCAGGCGGAACGTGGTCGACACATCCTCGGCATCCTTGTCCGGATTCTTGAGGGCCGGGATATCGCGGTATTCGGAATTGCCGATCACAAAGGCAACCCTGCGATCGGCATGGGCTTCGAACGCCGTGAAGCCCACGAGGATCAAGGCTGCAAGGAACGCGCAGCATCGCAGCATGGCAAATCCTTAACTGCTATGACCTGTCGGCCGCAGCAATGCAGCTTGCGGCGCCGAGGTCTGTTAAAGAGTTCACAATCTGCCGGGACCGGAGCAGAACGCATGCATAACGACAGCGGGCATGCGTCTCATCCAATCAAGTTCTAAAATACTCCAGAGGCACAGGCGCTGCAATGACGCTGCGCTGCGTCCGGGGGCCGGCGTGGCACATTTGCGCGGCGCCAAACATGGGATAGACGCAAGGACATGACAGCCAGAGTGATCGTCCTCGACGCTAGGCCGCTCAGCGCGGCCGATGTCGCCGAGATCGCAAGGCGCAATGCCCGCCTCGTGCTCGGCGAGGAGGCGCTGCGCCGCATCCGCGCCAGCCGCGCGCTCATCGAGCGCCTCACCCAGCTCGGCAAGCCGCTTTATGGCGTCACCACCGGCCTTGGCGCCTGTGTCGACACGCCGCTGGCGGAGGCCGATCTGATCGCCTTCCAGCACAGCGTGCCGCTCAGCCACTCGATGGGCGCCGGTCCGGCTCTGCCGACCGAGGCGGTGCGGGCGCTGATGACGGCGCGCATTTGCGGCATGGCCGCCGGCGGCACCGGCGCCTCCGAGCGCGTCATCATGGGCTTGCTTGCGGCGCTCAATGCCGGCGTCCATCCGGTGATCCCTTCCTGGGGATCGATCGGGGCGGCGGACCTCGCGCCGCTCGGCCACATGGCGAGGGCGCTTGGCGGCGACGGCGAGGCCGAGTTCCAGGGCAAGGTCATGCCGGCCGCCGAAGCGCTGAAGCTTGCCGGGCTCGAGCCGCTCGACCTGCGCGAGAAGGACGGCCACGCCATCATCGTCGCGAACAGCCTTTCGACCGGAACCGCGTGCCTCGCCCTCGAGGACGTCGCTTGCCTCATCGACTGGTCGCTGGCGGCCGTGGCTCTCAACTACGAGGCGTTCCGCGCGTCCCTCAAGGCGATCGACGAGGATGCGCTGGTGGCGCGGCCGGCATTCGGGCAGTGCGAGATCGGCGCGCGGCTGAGGTCAGAGCTGGCCGGAAGCGGGCTTTGGCACGAGACCGCCGCGCGGCGCCTTCAGGATCCGCTGAGCTTCCGCTGCGTGCCGCAGGTGTGGGGCGGCCTGCTGCACGCCTACGAGCAGGCCAGACTGGCGACGGAGATCGAGCTCGGTCATTCGGGCGACAACCCGGTGATCCTGCCGGCGACCGAAAGGGTCGTTTCAAACGGCAATTTCGACCTCACGGCCTTCACGCTGGCCTGGGAACAGCTCGGCCAGGCGCTGGCGCATTGCGCGGTCGCCACCGCCAACCGCTCGATGAAGCTGATGTCGCCGACGGTTGCCGAACTGCCGCGCTTCCTGTCGGCCCGGGGCGGCAGCCGCCAAGGCTACGCGGAACTGCAGAAGCCGGTCGCGGCGCTCGAGGCCGAGATCCGGCACCTCGCCAACCCGATGTCGCTCAGCCCGCTCGCGGTTTCGGACGGCATCGAGGACCAGTCGTCGATGGCGCCGCGAGTCGTGGCAAAGACCGCCGGCATCATCGAGCGGCTGCGCTATCTCGTTGCGATGGAGCTGATCTTCGCGGCGACCGGCGTGGAGTTGCGCGGCGTGGTCGACGGCATGGGCGAAGGGCCGCAACGCAGCTATGCCGCTGTCCGTGCTCTGGTCGCCCCGCTTGACGACGATCGCGAAATGAGCGCGGACATGGCGCGGGTTGCGCGGATGGTGGCGGGGCCGCGGTTCTGATCAGAACTCGCGCCCGCTCCCTCGCCTCCCCCTACTTTGCCAGCCGTTCCGAATGCCACTTCAAATGATCGTCCATGAAGGTCGAGATGAAATTGTAGGAATGGTCGTAGCCTTCCTGCATGCGAAGCGTCAGGTCGATGCCTGCCTTCCTGCAGGCGTCTTCCAGCAGCCATGGGCGAAGGCCGTCCTGGAGGAAGCCGTCCTCCGTCCCCTGGTCGACCAGCAACTCGCCGAAGCGACGGCCGTCCTCGATCAGCAGCGTGGCGTCATAGGCGCGCCAGTTTTTCTCGTCCGGTCCCAGATATTTCTCGAGCGCCGGCCGCGACCAGCCGGCCGTCGTCGGCTGGACGATCGGCGCGAAGGCCGAGCAGCTCCGGAAGCGCTCCGGATTCTTCAGCGCGATCGTCAGCGCGCCGTGGCCGCCCATCGAATGGCCGAAGATGGCCTGGCGCGACATGTCGACCGGGAAATTGGCAGCGACGAGCGCCGGCAGTTCCTCGGTGACGTAGGAATACATGCGGTAGTTTTTCGCATAAGGCTCCTGCGTGGCATCGACGAAGAAGCCGGCGCCACAGCCGAACTGCCAGTTGTCTTTCTCGTCCGGCACATCAGGGCCGCGCGGGCTGGTGTCGGGGCAGACGATGACGAGGCCCAGCTCGGCCGCCAGGCGCCGGTACTCGCCCTTGTCCATGACATTGGCGTGCGTGCAGGTGAGCCCGGACAGATACCAGAGCACCGGCACATGGCCTTTCGCGGCCTGGGGCGGTGCGAAGACGGCAAAGGTCATGTCGCAGGCGCAGGCCTCCGAAACGTGCGAGTAGACGCCCTGGACGCCGCCATGCGATTTCGACGTGGAAAGAACTTTCATCGGCTCTGCCTTCCTGTCAGCTATCTCGGCCTGGCATAGCCGCCAGACCTCGCGCTCGCAACCTTGCTAAACGACGCAGACGAACACAGAACGGCGGACGCTGTTCCTCCGACGCCTAGTCAGCCGCCAGCGCCGCCACCTCCCGCCGGAATGGCAACGCATCGCCGATATCGGGTTCGTCCAGCTCGCGGGCGAAGCGGTGGCCGGCATAGGTTGCCCAGGCGATCGGTCCCGGCGCTTCGGCGTCGCCGATCACCTTGACCGAACGAATACCGTTGCCGGCCCATTCATTTTCGCGGGCCTTGAGATCGCGCCAAACGGCGTCGTCCTGATTGCGCGACGTGACCAGGACGACGGCATCGGCGGCCAGCTCCTGGCGCTGGCCGGTGTAGACGCAGGCCGTCACGACGCCGCCCGATGCGATGGTCGTGACGGTTCTGTTGAGGACGATATCGACCCCGAGGTCCGCCAGGCGGCGGTGGATGGCTCCCTGCTCCAGCGTGTTGCGGGTCCAGTCCGAAACATAGGCCGACGGGGTCACCAGGGTCACCTTCGCCCCCTGACGCGCCATAAGCTCGGCGAGAACGCCGCCCATGTAATAGTGGTCGTCATCGAACAGCACGACGTTGCTCGACGGCACCTTGCCGTCCATCAGATCGTCGGGCGTGTAGACCGGCATGGCGGCGTCGATCGGCATCGGCACGACATGGGCGCGTGCCACGCCGTCGCGACGCCATGTCGATCCGGTCGCGACGGCGACATTCTGGAAGCCGAAGGACAGGATATCGTCCGCCGACAGCCGGCTTTCGAAATAGATGTCGACATTCGGCATCTGGCTGAGCTGATACTGGCGATAGTCGCGCACCCTGCCCCAGGCCGACAGGCCCGGCAGCAGGCATTCGCGCGCCACGCGTCCGCCGAGCTCGGTGCCGGCTTCCGCTATCGCCACCTGATAGCCGCGCAGGCCGAGCGCGCGGGCGGCCTCCAGTCCGGCAGGTCCGGCGCCGACGATCAGCACGCTGTCGCTGTCGCCCTTGGCCTGCATGCGCTCCGGATGCCAGCCCTTGCGCCATTCCTCCATGAAGGTCGGGTTCTGCGTGCAGCGCGAGATCGACATGGTCATGTCGCCGGTAATGCAGATGTTGCAGCCGATGCACTCGCGGATGTCCTCGATGCGTCCCTCCTCGACCTTCCTCGGCAGGAAGGGATCGGCGATCGACGGGCGCGCGCAGCCGATGAAGTCGAGCGTGCCCGACCTGATCATCCTGACCATCACGTCGGGCGAGGTGAAGCGGCCGACGCCGACGACCGGTTTCGAGGTCAGCTTCTTGATGCCGGAAACCAGGCTCTCCTGCGCCGCCTCTTCCTCGAAGCGGGATGGACCGGAACAGTCCTCCCAGGCGCCGTGCGCGAGATCCCACAGATCGGGCAGCTCGGCATGCATCTCGATCATGTCGCGGACTTCCGAATTGGCGAAGCCGAGCTCGCCGATCATCTCGTCCAGCGACAGCCTGAGCGTCAGGCCGCAAGTGTCGCCGATCGCATCGCGCCCTTCCTCGATCAGCTCGCGCATCAGCCGCGAGCGGTTTTCCAGCGAGCCGCCATATTCATCGCCGCGCTGGTTGGTGGCGGTCGACAGGAAGTGCTGGATGATGCCGAAGCCGTGCGCGCCGTAGAGGCACACCAGGTCGAAGCCCGCCTGCCTGGCGCGCTTGAAGGCATTGCGGTGCCAGCGGCGCAGGTCGCGGATATCCTGCTTGTCCATGGCGCGCGCCTGCACCGGGTCGTTGGTGAAGGTGCGGATCGGCAAGGCCGACGGCCCGCGCGGAACCTCCTTGGTGTAGAGGTTGGGGCCGTTGATGCCTGAATAGGCAAGCTGGATGCCGGCCAGCGCGCCGTGCTCATGCATGGCCTTGGCCATCTTGGCCAGAGCCGGAATGTCGGCGTCGTCCCATAGCCTGAGCTCGATGAAAGGCGTGATCTCGGAGGTGTGGTGCATCTCCGTCTGCTCGGTGAAGATGACGCCCCATCCGCCTTCGGACTTGATGCGGCGCATCTCGGCCGCGGCGGACGGATCGCGATAGCCGCCGCCATTGCAATGCGGGACCTGGTAGAAGCGGTTCTTGGCCGTCACCGGACCTATCTTCATCGGCTCGAACAGAATGTCGTAGCGTGGGTCGCGCATATAGCTTCCTTCCTGTCGGCTCGGCGCTGCCGATGCTGCAGAGATTACTCATAAGTTGGCGCCGGCGCGGGAAAACTATGGATTTCTTCTGTGCCGATTAGGACGCGCCTAATCGCGAGTCGCATTGATTAGTCTCAGATGAACCTGGACTGAGCCAAATGCGACTTCAGGGCCGCCGCTCCACGGTGCTACACAGCCGGTGGCGGCAACGGACAAGAGACATGGACAGCATCAGGATCCTCGAAAAGCTGATCGCATTCCCGACGGTGAGCCGCGACTCCAACCTCGACCTCATCGGCTATGCGGCGGATCTGCTGAAGGCGAACGGCATAGCCTGCCAGCTCATCCACAGCGCCGACGGCCACAAGGCCAACCTCTTTGCCACCATCGGACCGGCCGGGAAGCCCGGCATCATGCTGTCCGGCCATACCGATGTCGTTCCCGTCGACGGCCAGAACTGGACGCTGCCGCCATTCGCGATGACCGAGCGCGACGGCAAGCTCTATGGGCGCGGCGCGGCGGACATGAAGGGTTTCGTGGCCTGCGCGCTCGCGGCATGCCTCAAGGCCTCGAAAACGGCGCTTCGCACGCCCTTGCACCTGGCGCTGTCCTATGACGAGGAAGTCGGCTGCCTTGGCGTGCGCGACCTGATCGAAATGCTGAGCGCGGCGCCACAACGCCCGCTGCTGTGCATCGTCGGCGAGCCGACCAACATGCAGGTGGCGACAGGACACAAGGGCAAGCTTGCGGCGCGCGCCGTCTGCAAGGGACGCGAAGGCCATTCGGCGCTCGCCCCGCTGGCGCTCAATGCCATCCATCTCGGTTGCGATTTCGTGCAGGCCCTGCGCGACGAACAGGAGCGGCTTGCTCGCGAAGGCGCCCGCGACGGCGACTACGACATTCCCTACACGACGGTGCATGTCGGCAAGATCAATGCCGGCGTGGCGCTCAATATCGTGCCCAATCTCTGCGAGGTCGATTTCGAGATCCGCAACGTCGCCGCCGACGATGCAGCCGGCATTCTCGAAAGGCTGCGCATTGCCGCGGCGCGCATTGCCGCCGACGCCGCTTCGATCGCGCCCGAAGCCGCAATCGACATCGAGATCACCAACACCTATCCGGGCCTCGACACGCCGGCCGCTTCGGAAGCGGTGGCTTTCGTCAAATCGCTGACCGGCGCCAACAGCACCATGAAGGTCGCGTTCGGCACGGAAAGCGGATTGTTCAGCCGCGATCTCGGCACGCCGGCCGTCGTCTGTGGACCGGGCTCGATGGCGCAAGGGCACAAGCCGGACGAATTCGTCAGCCTCGAACAGTTGCCGCGCTGCGACGAGATGTTGGGCAGACTGCTGGCGCGGCTCGCCGACGGCTGGCCGTGACCTTGCTCATTTGACGATGCGTTCGGTGCCGAAGACCCCTTGCTCAACCACGAAGCGGCGGCAGTGGTCGATGAAGGCCTGCACCGTCAGCGTGCGATGCTCGGCGTTGGGCAACGCAATCCCCATCATCAGCGGCCTGAGGTCGCCGAGCAGCGGCACGAAGACCAGCAATTTGCCGTCCGGCGACATGGTGTTGAGCGGCCGCATATTGGCGATGCCGTAGCCGAAGCCATTGGCGACCATCGAGCGCATCACGGCGATGTCGCCGGTGCGCTCGGCGATCCTGGGCCGCAGGCCCTTGGGCTGGAAAGCCGACAGGAAATATTCGCGGCTATAGGGTAGATCGAGCAGCACCATCGGCTCATCGACCAGTTCCTCGGCTGTGATGCCGGCCCGCGTCGCCAGGCGATGCGCGGCCGGCAGCATCACATAGGCCGGCAACTGCATCAGCGGCTCGAAGGTCATGTCCTGCGACAGTTCGAGATCGTAGGTCAGCGCGGCGTCTATCTCGCCGCGCTGCAGCATCTCGAACAATTGTCCCTGGTTGCGCTCGAACTGCCTGACGCGCACGTCCGGATAGGCGTCCTCGAATTTCTTGCGCAGCGCCGGCAGCACGATCTGCGCGAAAGTGAGCAGGCAGCCGATCGCCAACGGTCCGCGCACCTTTTCGGCGATATCGCCGGCAATGTCGTGCAGCGCATCCGCGTCGTTGAGCAGCCGCGCGGCTTCCTTGAGGAACAGGCGCCCGCCCGCCGTAAGGGCAAGGGCATGCGAGTGCTTGCGCACGAAGAGCTGGACGCCGAATTCCGCTTCGAGCTGGGCGATCGAGGCCGAGATCGACGGCGGCGAGACGTTCACCTGCTCGGCCGCCTTGGCGATCGAGCCGGCTTCGCCAACGGCGACGAAATATTCGAGCTGTCTGAGCGTGAAGCGGAGCGGCATGGGCGGCTATGATGCCCGTTTGGTCGCTGCAATCAAGTCGTGGCCGCTCCTCAGTATTTGATCCAGGTGGTCTTCAGCGCGGTGTATTTGTCGAGCGCATGCAGCGACAGGTCGCGCCCGAAGCCGGACTGCTTGAAGCCGCCGAAAGGCGTCATCGGGCTCAACGCATCGACGGTGTTCACGGAGACCGTGCCCACGCGCAGTCTTTCGGCGATGCGATGCGCCCGCGACAGGCTGTCGGTCCATAGCGACGCAGCCAGGCCGTAGACGCTGTCATTGGCAATCCGAAGCGCCTCGTCTTCGGTGTCGAAGGCGATGACCGACAAGACCGGACCGAATATCTCGTCGCGGGCAAGCGGATCGTCGGGCGCGACATTGTCGAAGATCGTCGGCTGCACGAAGCTGCCGCGCCCATCGATGGCAACCCGGCCGCCGCCGGTCACCAGCCGAGCCGACTTCCTGCCGCCATCGATGAAACGCATGACGGTCGCGGCGTGCCGCGCATCCACCATCGCGCCCATCCTGGACGCCGGGTCGAGAGGGTCGCCGGGCTGGGTCGCCGCCGCGCGCTGCGCCAGCTTCTCGACCAGCGCATCCTTGATGCCGCGCTCGACCAGAAGCCGGGAATTGGCCGAGCATACCTGGCCCTGGTTGAAGAAGATGCCGAAGGCGGCCATGTCGGCCGCCGCGTCCAGATCGGCACAATCCGCGAACACCAGATTGGGACTCTTGCCGCCGGTCTCCAGCCAGACCTGCTTCATGTTCGACTGGCCGGAATATTGCAGGAACAGCTTGCCGACAGCGGTGGAACCCGTGAAGGCCAGGCAATCCACATCCAAATGGCGGCCAAGCGCCTGGCCGGCGGTCTCGCCCAAGCCGGGCACGACATTGAGGACGCCGGCTGGCAGGCCCGCCTCCATGGCGAGCTCCGCCAGCCTGAGCGCCGAGAAGGGCGATTGCTCGGCCGGCTTCAGCACCACCGAATTGCCGGCCGCCAGCGCGGGCGCGCATTTCCAGGTCGCCATGTCGAGCGGAAAGTTCCACCGCACGACGGCGCCGACGACGCCAAGCGGCTCGCGCCGCACCAATGCCAGGTCGCCATGGCCCGTCGGCGCCACCTCGTCATAGACCTTGTCGGTCGCTTCGGCATACCACTGGAAGATCGCCGCCGAGCCCGGCACATCGATGGTGGCGGCATCCTTGACCAGCTTGCCCATGTCCAGCGATTCCAGCAGCGCGAGTTCCTGCAGGTTCTCGCGCAGCAATTCCGCCAGCCGCAGCAGCACCTGCTTGCGATGCTGAGGGCTCGTTCGCGACCAGACGCCGGCCTCGAAGCTGCGCCGTGCCGCGGCAACGGCAAAGTCGATGTCCTCCTCGCCGCAGGAAGCAACATCGGCGAGCGTCGCTCCCGTGGCCGGATTGATGCTGGCGAAGGTTCGGCCGGAGCGTGCCGGCACCGCCTTGCCGTCGATGAAGGCCTTGTCGCGAAAACGGATCGCGGACGCCTTGCCGATCCAGTCCTTATGGCTGAGTTCGCTCATCATCGGCTCCAGAACCTGGTCGGATTACTCGTCACCGGGAACGCCGTAGCTCGGCGCGTCGGACGGGTTGAGGGCGCGAGTAACGTAGGCGTCGAGCTGGGGCTTGTAGATTTCCCACAGCGTCGCCAGCTGCTCGATCGGACACGCTTCCGTCCAGTCGCAACGCAGGTCGGCGACGGGCCATGAGACATCGCGCACCAGCTTCATGCCGGCGGAGCGAACTGGCCCCGCCTCGCCGCCGGCATGAAGCGCCGCGCGCATCGTGGCGATCAGCCGGTCGCCGAGGTCGCCTTCGGAGGCGAGGAAGGCATCGACCATGGCAGAGGGCACGCCGTCATTCGCAAGCAGGTTGCCGCCGCAGGCGACGTCCTCGCCGCGCGCCTCGGCCCAGATTCCGAGCGCTTTCGGCCCAGAGTGGATCGCGCTGACACCCGCGGCGTCGACAGCCAGTATCTGCCGGTATTCAATAAAAGCGCCCGTGCGCTTCAGGATCGCGACAGCCTCCATGGCGGAGGCGCCGCGCGCCATCAATTCCAATGCCCGCGGCCCGAGCGTCGGGTCGGTGACGTTCTGGCTGGTGACCGCGCCGACGCCGGCCTGCGCATAGGCGCAGCGGGCCGCAACCGCGGGAGACGACGAGGACACCGCCACTCCGAACATGCCCGTGCGCCGGCACCTTGCGACTATGGAGAAGGTCATGGCGCTCAGTCCGGAATTACGGCGGTGCCGTCGATCTCGACCAGCCATTCGGGCCGCGCGAGCGCCGACACGACAAGGCCGGTCGAGACCGGGTGGACGCCCCTGATGTATTCGCCCATCGTCCGGTAGACGGCCTCGCGATGGCGGACATCGGTGATGTAGACCACCACCTTCACCAGATGCTCCATCGTGCCGCCGCACTCCTCGATGAGCTGCCTGATGTTTTGCATGACCTTGTGGGTCTGCTCGACCGGATCGTGACTGTCGATGTTCTTGGCCGTGTCGAGATCCTGCGGGCACTGGCCGCGCAGATATACAGTCCGGCCGCCCCGGGTGACCACCGCCTGGCAGAGATCATTGTCGAGCTTCTGCTCGGGATAGGTATCCTTAGTGTTAAAGGGGCGAATTCGCGTATGCGCCATCTTGGTCTCCAAAAGGTGGGGCTGGTCCTTGTCGTCGGCTCTGGTCAGGCGTCCACGGGCTCGCGCTTCGCGGCTGCGTGATAGGCCAGATATTTTCGCTGCGTCGAAATACGGTCGGCCACGTGCTTGGCATCATGCCAGACGCCCCAGATGAAGCTCGACCCTCGTCTCGATTGCCAGGGCAGCCCCAGGAAATAGATCCCGGGCTCGGCCGAGACTCCGCGCTGGTGCCTTGGCCGGCCCTTCTCGTCGAAAGCGTCGACCTTCAACCAGCTGTAATCGACGGCAAAGCCGGTCGCCCAAATGATCGCCGCTATCCCGGCCTCGGCCAGATCGAGCTCGAGGATCGGATCGGTCACGCATTCCGGATCCGGTTCGATCCGGCGGGCGGCGGGCTCCTCGGCGAGATCGAGACCGTTGCGCGCGACATAGGCGTCGGCTTCGTCCAGCAGCGACATCAGGTTGGCGTCGCCCCGGGCAATGTTTTTGGCAAGATCGGGCGCGAAGCTCATCACACCGTCCCGATACGCCTTTGTCATGCCGACGAGCGTAAGCCCCTGCGCGGCCAGGCGGCGGAAATCGATCGTTTCGCCGCCGCGCGCGCCGCTGACCGCGATCGTGACATGTTCCGTGCCGGGCCCCGGGGTTTCGAGATCCCATTTGCCGAGAACGCCCAGCCACCAGCAGAAGTCGCGGCCGCGATAGGCGCGCGGCGGGCGGTCGTGCGGGCCGACCGAGAGATAGACGCGCTTGCCTGCACGCTGGAGCTCGTCCGCGATCTGCACGCCCGAGGATCCAGCTCCGACCACCAGCACCGCGCCTTTCGGCAACTGCGCGGGATTGCGGTAGCCGCTTGAATGGATTTGCAGGATGCCCGCATCCGCAGGAACAACGGGTGGAATGACGGGGGTCTGGAACGGTCCGGTCGCGGCGACGACGCTGTCGGCCTCGATCACGCCATCCGACGTCTCGACACGGAATCCGGGCCGGCCGGCATTTTTCTGCACAAGCTTGACCTCGACGCCGCAGCGGATCGGCGCATCGATCTGCTTTGCGTAGGCGACAAAATAGTCGGCGACCTCCTCCTTGGAGGGAAAGCCATCTGGACCCGTTCGCGGAAACTCCATGCCCGGGAACCGATCGTGCCAGGCCGGACCATTGGCAACCAGGGAGTCCCATCGCTGCGAGCGCCAGCGCTCGGCAATCCGGCCGCGTTCAAGGACCAGGTGAGGCACCCCGCATTTGCTCAGATGCTCGCTCATGGCCACCCCTGCCTGGCCGCCACCGACGACAAGCGTGTCTACTTTCTCAACCGACATATCCACGCCTCTTTGTAGCTCTCGATGGGGCTTTCGCCGCCGTGATGGAGGTCCGGTTTGCTTTTAGTGACGGGCTGGCGGAGCGAAAATTACGATTTCCTATGTCAGTGCTTAGCTTATCCCTAAACGCTGGTGGGATCGCCGAGGGGCATCCAATTCCAGCGATCACGATCAGCAAGACCACCTCTGGATGTCGAAAAAAGCTTAGGCAGACCCTAAGCACGGGTGCTGGAAAAAATAGTTCTGGCGCCTTGGATTTGGTGGTTCCCTGCGTCACCCGCATGAGAGCGACGATCGCTGAGAGAGAAATGGCGCAGGAGACCCTTTACGCAAACGGCTCGCTATATACGATCGACGCAGCGAATCCCGATGCGGAGGCAATGCTGGTTCGCGACGACCGCATTGCAGCTGTCGGCTCCTGGTCCTTCGTCAGGTCGCAGGCCTCCGCAAATGCGGAGATCGTCGACCTTGAAGGCCGGTTCGCAATGCCGGCCTTCATCGACTCTCACGTCCATTTTGCCTGGGGAAGCAAATATCTCGATGAAGTGCGGTTGCGCGAAGCGAAGACCTTCGGCGACGTCCTCGCTCGCCTCAAAGCCTATTCGGAAGCTCATCCCGACCGCGCATGGATCGTCGGCAGCGAATTCAGTTACGGCTACCCCGATCTCTCCGAAGGCGGCTTCCACAAATCGCTTCTCGACCAAGTCGTTGCCGATCGCCCCGTTTTCTTCCGCTCCGGCATGGCGCACGCGGCCTGGGTGAACAGCAAGGCGCTGGAGCTTGCCGGCATCACGTGCAACACACCCGATCCCGAAGGTGGCGAGATCGTAAGAGATGCAAGCGGTGAGCCGACCGGATGGTTGAAGGAGAGAGCGTGGTCGCAGCTTGAAACTCTGATCCCTCAATCTTCGAAATCCGATATGCGATCGGCGCTGCTCCGCGCCATCAAGGAAGCAAACCGCCTGGGACTGTCGCGCGTTCAAAGCGCAGGGATGGATGACGAAGCGGTCCCCCTGCTGACTGAAATGCTCGCGAACGGTGAACTGAGTCTGCGGTTCACGCTTTCGAGCATTGCAAATCCGGATTCGAACCTCGACGAGGTGATCGCGCGCGTATCCGGATGGCGGAATGAGCTTGACCCTGCCTTTCTCGACGGCCGGGTCATCAAATTCTTCCTGGACGGCGTCCTGGAATCCCATACCGGCTTCATGCCTCAGGGCTATGCCGACAAACCGGGAGAAACCGGAACATGCCTGTGGGAGGCATCGGCCTACAACGCCGCCGTCAGCCGTGCCCAGCAGGAAGGCTTTCAAGTCTGGACACACGCGATCGGCACGGGCGCCATCGAAATGGCGCTCGACGCATATGCCGCCGACGGCGACCGCTCGCGGCAACGGCGGCCGCGAGTAGAGCATTGCGAAATACCCACCGCGCGCGACATCGCGCGTTTTGGCCAGACAGGCGCGATCGCCAGTTTCCAGCCGGCCATGATCTATCCACGCGACCAGTGGCTCGGCATGGAGGGGCTTTGGGAGGTACGTGTCGGCTCCAAATCCCTGTCACGGGCCTTTCCCGTCCGCTCCATCCTGGAGGCCGGCGGCGCCGTCGCGTTCGGAACCGATTGGCCCATCGTCGATCTCAATCCGCTCGTCGGCATACGCAACGCGCTGCTGCGCCAAAGCCGGGACCACCAGCCGGAAGATGGCTGGGTTCCGGAGCAGAGGATCACCGTCGCACAGGCGCTTCGCGCCTATACGCTGGGCGCAGCCTTTGCCGCCCACCGGGAAACCGATGAAGGCAGTTTGGCGACGGGGAAACTCGCCGACTTCATCGTCCTTTCCGAAAATCCGCTGGCGGTCGAGCCGGACAGCATCGCGGACATCAAGGTGCTGAAAACGATCGTCGGTGGAAAACCGGTCTGGGAAGAACCTACGACCTGAAACCGCGCCTGGGGGTTGGATGGAAGCGACGGAATTTGACTATATCGTCGTCGGCGCTGGTTCGGCGGGTTGCGTGGTCGCCAATCGGCTGAGCGCCGATCCATCGGTCAAAGTATGCCTGATCGAGGCCGGCGGCAGCGACGACAGCCTGCGGGTCAAAGTGCCGGCGGGCATCCTGTCGCTCTACGGCAACCCGAACTACGACTATTGTTTCGTCGGCGTGCCGCAACCCCATCTCAACAACCGCAGGATTCCGGTCAACCGCGGCAAGGCGCTGGGCGGATCGAGCTCGATCAACTCGATGGTTTATATTCGCGGCGCCGCAGAGGACTATGACGAATGGGCTGGGCTCGGCTGCGCCGGCTGGGCTTATCGCGACGTGCTGCCCGTGTTCAGGAAGCTGGAGCGCAATCTGCTTGCCCAAGACCCGCGCTATCACGGCAGCGACGGCGAGCTGCTGGTCGACAATCCGCGCGATCCGAACGTGCTTTCAGGCATGTTCGTTAAGGCCGGCAAGAATGCGGGCCTGCCCGCCAACACGGACTTCAATGCCGAAAGCCGGTACGGCGTCGGGATCTACAACGTCACGCAGGACCGCGGCCAGCGCTTCAGCAGCTTCACCGCTTTCATGCGTCCTGTGCTCGATCGCAAGAACCTGACGCTGCTCAGCCAATGCGAGGTGATCGACCTTGTCATCGCCGAAGGGCGCGCGACGGGACTGCGCGTGCGGCATGAGGGCCGGCAAAAAATACTCTCGGCCAGGCGCGAGATCGTGCTTTCGGCCGGCGCCGTCAACTCGCCCAAGGTCCTGATGGCGTCGGGCATCGGGCCGGCAGCCGAGCTCCGGCAGATCGGCATCACGCCGGTGCTCGACCTGCCCGGCGTCGGCAAGAACCTGCAAGACCATGTCGACGGCATGATCACCGTGCGCTCCAGGAGCACCAGGACGCTCGGCCTGTCGCTTGCCAACCTGCCCCGTATCGCCGCCGCGCCGTTCCAGTATTTCGCGCGCCGCAAGGGCATGCTCACCACCAACTATGTCGAAGCCGGCGGCTTCGCGAAAACCAGGCACGCCAACGGCCTTCCCGACATCCAGTTCCACTTCGTGCCCGGATATCGCAGCCACCGCGGCCGGCTGATCGAATATGGCCACGGCTACGCGGTTCATACCTGCGTGCTTAGACCGAAAAGCGTGGGGGAGATCCGCTTGTCGCGCGACAGTGCTCGCCGGGACGTCCTCATCGACCACCGCTTCTTCGCGGAAGAAGCGGACGCCGTGGTGCTGGTCGAAGGCATCAAGATCGCACGCAAGATCCTGGCCGCATCCGAGTTCGATGAGGTGCGCGGCAAGGAGATGCTTCCCGGCAAGGATGTGCGCAGCGACGACGAGATCCTTGCCTATCTGCGCGCCGAAGCGCTGACCGTCTATCACCCTGTCGGGACCTGCAAGATGGGAACGGACGCGATGGCGGTCGTCGACCCGGCGACGCTGAAAGTGCGCGGCGTGGACGGGCTTCGGGTCGCGGACGCGTCGGTCATGCCGAAGCTGATCGGCGGCAACACGAACGCGCCAAGCATGACGATCGGGCAGAAGGCTTCGGAGATGATCCTAGGCTCGGCGCAGAACGGCGAAAGGTGAAGATCCCCTCACCTGTCGAAAATTGGGGGCAGCTCAGCGCTTGGTATCGCTGAACTGCCTCAACCATTTGCTCTTAATGATCCTCGTCGATCTCGTCGTGCAACAGGCCGAGGATGCGGCGCTTGAGCGCGATGAAATCGGGTTCGAGGATGACGTCCATCGAGCGCGGCCGGGGGATGTCGACCTTGATCTCGGCCTTGATCTTGCCCGGCCGGGCCGTCATCACCAGAACGCGATCGCCGAGGACCAGCGCCTCGTCGATGTCGTGGGTGACGAAGAGCACCGTCTTCTGCTGCCGCTCCCAGACGCGCAAGAGCAGCTTCTGCATGGTGCCGCGCGTCTGGCTGTCGAGCGCGCCGAAAGGCTCGTCCATCAACAGGACGGCCGGGTCGTTGGCAAGGGCGCGCGCGATCGCCACGCGCTGCTTCATGCCGCCCGAGAGCTGGGCGGGGTAATGGTCGGCAAAGGGCGCAAGGCCGACCTCGTTGAGATACTGGTCGACGATCTGCTTGCGCTGCTCAGCCGGGAGACCTTTGCGCTTCGGACCGTACTCGATGTTGGCGCGCACCGTGAGCCAGGGAAACAAGGTGTAGCTCTGGAACACCATGCCCCTGTCGGGGCCAGGTTCGATCACTTCCCTGCCGTCGACCTTGATGCTGCCCGAGGTCGCGTCGTTGAGGCCGGCGGCGAGATAGAGCAGGCTGGATTTGCCGCATCCCGAAGGACCGACGATGACGCAGAATTCGTTCTTGGCCACCTTCAGCGACACATCGTCCAGCGCCAGCACGCCGTTGACGTCGCCGTAACGCAATGTCACGTCCTCGATCGCCATCGTGGTGCCGGCCGACTGCGGATCGCCGCCGGTTGCGTGGGCCATGCCGGCCGGATTGTTCGCCTTGATGGTTTCGGTCATCACTACCCTTGATCCGGCTGCGGTTTGTGAGCTTGCGTTCAAAATCAAGGTGCCCATGGCGCGACCCTCGCCCGGATGATGCGGAATGCCGTGTCGGTGATGAGGCCGAGAAGTCCGATCGCGGCGATCGCCATGAAGATCACATCGACCTGGAAGCCGCGCATCGCCTTCAGGCTGATGTAGCCAAGGCCGCTTGAGGCGGCGACGAGCTCAGCCACGACAAGATATGTCCAGGCCCAGCCCATGGTGACGCGAAGCGTGTCGAGGATCGCGGGAAGCGCTGCAGGGAAAATGACATGCCAGACCGCTTCGCTGCGCTTGGTGCCCAAAGTGTAGGAAGCGTTGACCAGGTCCCTCGATACACCGCGCGCGCAATCGGAGATCATCACGAGCTGCTGGAAGAAGGTGCCGAAGAAGATGACCGCGATGCGCTGCTCGATGCCGATGCCGATCCACAGGATAAACAGCGGCACGAACGAGGTCACCGGCAGATAGCGGATGAAATTGACCAGCGGCTCCAGCGGCGCCTGCACCGCCCGGTAGGTGCCCATCCACAATCCCAGCGGCACCGCGATCAGCGAAGACACGATAAAGCCGAGAAGCACCACCTTGGCGCTGGTCAAAGTGTGGTAGAAAAGGCTGCCGTCCAGCGACATGCGATAGGTCGTCTCGAGCACGGTCCCGGGCGTCGGCAGGAACATGTTCGGCACGACGCGGCCATAGGACAGCAAAGCCCAGCCGCCGATCACGACCACCCACATCGCCAGCGCGAGCGTCGTTGCCGCGCCGGCGGGAATGTTGGCGAATGGGGTCGTCAGGCGTGTCCACGCCGTCCGCCTCTGTGCCATAGGATGGCCTCCGTTGATTTACGCGCGAAACTTTAGCTTTCGAGACAACGGGATCGGCCCGGACAGGCCGACCCCGACGACCTCGAAAGCTCACTGCTCCTTGATGAAATCGGTGTCGAGGATGGTTTTCGCGTCGATCGTCATCTTGAGCTTGCCGGCCTTGCCCCAGACGTCCTGCGCGAAGTTCACCAGATCGGATGCCTCGCTCTTCTCCGGCGTGCCGAAGAATTCCAGGTTGCGGGCATGGTCGTAATAGCGCACGCCCTTGGCGCCGGCCGCGAAATCCTCAGGCTTCTCGAGATAGCCGCCAATGCCCTTGGCCATGATCTCATAGGCCTTTTCCGGATTGGTCTTGATGTATTCGACCGCTTTGTAATAGCCCTTGACGAGGGCCTTCACGTCCTCGGGGTGCTTTTCAATTAGGTCGCAGTTAAGGGCGATCACGTCGACGATCAGGCCGGGGGTGGTCGTGGAATCGATCAGCACCTTTCCCTTGCCGCCCTTGCGAACTTCGGTGAGGTGCGGCTCCCAGGTCACAGCGGCGGGAACCTGACCGGCGATGAAGGCGGTCGCGGCGTCATCGGCGGTCATGTTGGTGACGCTGACGTCGTCCTCGGTCATGCCTTCCTTTTTCAGGAGCACGTTGAACCAGAATTCGGAAACAGAGCCCTCGTTCAAGGCAACGGGCTTGCCCTTCAGGTCCTTCAGGGAGGAGACATCGGCCTGCGTGACGACGCCGTCGCCGCCGTGGCTGTCGTCGAGCGCAAGGACGTATTTGAAGCACAGTTCGTCCGAGCGGTATTTCATCAGCTCGTCGACAGTGGAGGCGGCGCCGTCGAGATCGCCACCGGCGACCGCCGCCATGTAAAGCGCCGATTCCTCGATGATCTTCAGGTCGACATCGACACCGGCTTCCTTGAAGTAGCCGAGGTCGCGGGCAAGAAACAGCGGCCCATAACCCACCCAGGTGGTCATGCCGAGACGAATGGCGCCCGCGTTAGCGGGAGCGGCAAGCCCAAGGCCCAGCAGGCCCGCGCCGACCGCGGTCATTAGGTAATTTCGGAAAGTCTTCATTGTCGTGGTTCCCCTATGGCTGTTACCGGCATCGGCCTCATTCAAGTGGCGTATGCCAAGCTGTCGTTTCGGCAGCCGCTCTCTTGTTATGCGTCGCCCTCCCAGGCGGGCCTTGCGTGTTCTAGGTCCTGCAAGAGAGCATCCGGGCCGGATCGCAAAAAGAAGTCTTTTTCTGTCCTTTGCTTCGCCGAAACCGAAGCAGGGGCCTGCACCTTCGCTTGCAAGAGAGGCAGAAAAACTCTCGAAGGCTTATGGTCGGAAACCGGCTGCCGCTTCGGATCGCTCCGAAAATCGGAGACTTGCTCCGAACCACGCCGGCGGAACAGGCTAAATCCGAAGGCCGTGGCTAGATGGCGCGGTTGCCGTAGTGCCAGCAGTTGCGAGCACCCATTGATATGTCCCCGAGCGGCTCACCGGTTCTGGTGAAGGATCGTTTCGGCGGCGATGAAGCCCCAGGTCATGTTGGGGCCGAGCGTCGTGCCGGCGCCCACGGCGCGCGTGCCGATCGGATTGGCCATGGCCAGCCCGGCGGCATAGAGCCCGGGGATGATCGAACCATCCGGCCGCAGCACCTGCGCCCGCTCATTGGTGCGAGCGCCGCCCTTGGTGCCGAGGATCGAACGATTGATCGTCATGCCGATATAGGGGGGCTTGTCGATCGGCTTCAGGCGGTTCTGCGGGCCGTGCGCCTTGTAGTCCTCCCAGCCGTTCTCGCCGCGGCGGAAATCCTCATCGCGTCCCTTCGCGCAAAAGCCGTTCCAGCGCGCAATCGTCTCTTCGAGCGCCGCCGCCGGCAGCCCTAACTTCGCGGCGAGACCGCCGATCGTATCTGCCTTCTTGACCCATTGGCTTTCATAAGAGGCGTACCAGCGGAAAGGCAGCGACGCCTTCAGGAAACGATGATCGCCGACGAGATAGCAGGGCAGGTTCGCCGGCGTGCCGTCCGCCCCGCGCGCATCGATCGCCTCGCCGATGTTGAAATCATTCTCGCTGACGAAGCGCTTCGCATCGCGGTTGACCACGATCGAATGCGGCTCGGCCTGAAAGGTCATGGGCAGGCCGTGCGGCTTGCCTTGGTAGCGCGTCGGCAGGCAGGGATAGACATTCGCCTGGTCCATGCGGTCGAGTTCGGCGCCAACGGAGGCTGCGAGCTTCTGGCCGTCGCCCTCATTGGTGGGAGGGCTGCCGATACGGTCAAACGCACCGGGGAAATGGCGCGCCCGCATCTCGGCATCCCATTCGAAGCCGCCACTCGCGATGACCACGCCGCGCCGGGCAAGAAGCCTCGTCCGCTGGCCCTTGCGCTCCATCTCGGCGCCGATGATGCGCGAGTCCGAATCCTGAAGCAGGCTCACGGCGCGCGTTTCCAGTTGAAAAGCGACGCCCGCGTCCAGGCAGCCTTTGATGAGCCCGGTCATAAGCGCCGTGCCCTGCCCGCCGGAATTCGTCAGCCGCCGCCAAAGCAGCCGCGGCCAGAGTCTCAGCCCGGCGCGGATGGGGCGATGATAGAGGTCGAGGTCGACGATTTCCTGGTAGCTGAAGCTGTGCGGCAGCGTGGAGCGGCGCAGGCGCGACGCAAACTTGCCCAGGATCCGGCGGCTGAGCGGCCTCGGCGAGACCATGCGGCCGAAAAGCTTGCCGCCGGGGGCCTCGGCGAAGGGATCCGGCTCTTTGACCAGGCGGAAGTCGAGCGGCGTGCTGCCGGAGAGGAAACGCAGCATGTCGGGAGCGGCCCTGACGAAGGCGCTCCAGAGTGCGTCTTCCTTGCGCGCCCAGCCCTGCGGCGCCACGGCGCGCAGATAGGTCAGCGCATCTTCCCGGCTGTCGGCAACACCGGCGCCCGCCGCCACATGGTTGGCGGGTATCCAGACCCCCGCGCCTGACATGGCCGAGGTGCCGCCCAGCCATTCGCTCTTTTCGATCACCAGTACCTTGAGGCCGCCTTTGGCAGCCCTGAGCGCCGCCGAGCAGGCCGCCGATCCCGAACCGATAACCAGAACGTCGAATTCGCCCATTGGCGCTCCCCCTGCTGTCATCGCGGCGTCACTATAAGTGCGCGAAATTAAATCTGTCTACTATTGTGTCGACACTTTTTGCGTTATAGCCTCAGACAGGTCGGCGGCATGCCTCGCGCGATCTGTGCAGCTCCTTTCGACAGGGCTAAAACCATGGACGACACCCACCTTCCACCTGCCCCCTCCGGCATTCATGTCTCCGGATCCGAAACGCGCGAAAGCTATTGGCAGCCGGTGCCTGCGAACGGCCATATCGACGTGGCGCTGGCGCCGCATATCGTCGGCATGGAGCATCCGTTCGCGCTCGGCACGCAATCGGTCGCGCCAGGCGGCTATGTGCGCGAGCATACACACGACCGCAACGAGGAAGCGATCTATGTGATCGAAGGCAACGGCCGCGCCGTCGTCGACGGCAAGGAGTATCCGATAGGGCCCGACAGCGTGGTGTTCCTGCCGAAAAATGTCAGGCACATGTTCATCAATGACGGCGAGACGCAGCTTCGCTGGATCTGGCTGATCGTGCCCAACGGGCTCGAGGACTTCTTCCGCCTCATCGGCAAGCCGCGCAAGCCGGGCGACCGTGTGCCGTCCAACTTCCCGCGCCCGGAAAACGTGCTGGAGATCGAGCGCAAGACGGTCTTCGGAACAGACCTCGCCGACAAGTTCGATCCAGTAACCCGGAACTCCTGAAGCAGCCGGATGACGACGCTCGGTCTCATCGGCTACGGCGCGATCGCGCGTGACATCGTCTCGGCTTTTTCACCGGACCTGGTCGATTGGGTGGTGCTCCTGCGCGAGAACGCCAGCCCTGCATTGCCGGCGAACGTCAGCGCGGTCACCCGGATTGAGCAATTGATCGACGCGCAGCCGGAGGCGGTGGTCGAGGCGGCGGGTCAGGAGGCCATGGCTGGCTACGTCCCGGCGCTGCTCGAAGCCGGGATCCCGACCGTCATCGCATCGGTCGGCGCTCTCGCCGACGCGGCGCTTCATACACGCGTCACCGCCGCCGGCCGCAATGGCGGCGCGCGCGTCATCCTACCTTCAGGCGCTCTGGGCGGCCTCGATTATCTTCGCGCGATTGCATCCCTTCCCGATGCGCGGGTGCGCTACACCTCACGCAAGCCGCCGGCGGCCTGGAAGGCGGAACTCACCGCGCTGGGCCTGTCGGCCGAGCACGATGCAGTCACCTTGTTCGAGGGCACGCCAGCGGAAGCGGCGGCGGCCTACCCGAAAAACCTCAATGCCGCTTTCGCCGTGGCGCTGGCCGTGGGCGCCGACAAGGTCACCGTGCGCGCGATCGCCGATCCGAAGGCGGCCGGCAACAGCCATGAAATCGAGGCCGAGAGTGCCGCGGGCACTGCCTCCTTCCGTCTCGCAAACGCGCCATCGCCGGGCAATCCGAAGACGTCGGCGCTGACGGCGCTAAGCCTCGTTGCCGCGCTTCGCGACCTGCTCGCCACGGGAGGCCGCTGATGGCCTTCTTCACCGCCGCCGACGGTTGCCGCATCCACTACGAGACGTTTGGCGCGAACGGTCCGCGCGTCATTCTCGTCCCGGGGCTCGGCGGCGACGGACGGTTCTGGGCCGGCGTGGTGGGCCTGCTCGAAGCCGACCATCGCCTGATCGTCACCGACCATCGCGGCGCGGCCCGCAGCGACCGCCCGGACGGCCCCTACTCCATTCCGCTGATCGCCAGTGATGTTGCCGCCCTGCTGGCGAGCACGGGCGGGCCGGCGCATATCGTCGGGCATTCCACCGGCGGCGCCATCGCGCAGGTGCTCGCGCTCGATCACGCCGGCCTTGGCCTGAGCTACACGATCAGCAGTTCCTGGGCACGGGCCGACGCCCGCTTCCGCGCGCTGTTCACCGCCCGCGCCGAATTGCTCGAGGCCGGCATGGCCGAGACCTACCAGCGCCTTGGCAATGCGCTCTGCCACGAGCCTGCCTATCTCGACACACATGAAGGGCAGCTCGAAGCGGCGGTCGCCGCCGCTTCCAGGACGCTTGCCCCACTCGCCGTCGCCGCTCAGCGCGTGCGCATGCTGCTCGACCACGACCGCCTTGCCGACCTGCCGCGCATCGCCGCTCCTGTACAGGTGATCGCCGCCATGGCCGATGTCCTGACGCCGCCCGCCCTGTCCCAGGCAATCGCCGCAGCGATACCAGCCGCGAGATACGTGTCCGTCGACGGCGCGCATTTCCATCCCCTCGCTGATCCCGAGGGTTTCGTTGCCATCATCCGCCGCTTCATCGCCGAAACCGAACAGCAGATATCATGACCGCCGACGCCTCCCCCGCTCTCATCGATCCGCGCCTCAAGCCGGGGGCGGACCTGCTTGCCGAAGGGCGCGCGATGGCGCGCGACTGGCGGCTCGGCGCCTGCCGCTTCCTTGCCGAAACCGGCGTACCGTCGGAGGCTGCGTGGAAACGCAAGGCGGCGGCCGAAAAACGCATCATGCAACACGCACATATCGGCTTCAGAAGCGTCGATCGCACCATCGCCGCGATCAGCGAAGTGCATGAGCAATGCCGGAAGGCGGGCGTGACCGTCGACCGCTTCGGCATCACGCTGGACTGGTCGATGGGCTATCCGCAAGCAATGCGCGCCAAGGCCGCGCGCGGCACCGGCATCGTGCTCACCGGTCCGGAGGACTTCGCGCGGATTACCAATGCGGCGCCCGCCGCCGCCCATTTCGGCGACTTCATGCTCGGCCTGCCGGGCGCGGTCGAAAACACCCGCGCCGCGATCGCGGCCGGAGCGACGGCGATCGGCAATCTCGGCCAGTATTTCACCTTCCGGCTGCCCTATTGGGACGATGACGTGGCGACCACCGAGGCGACCGTCACCGCGCTTGGCCTGATCGCCGCGCAGGATGCGGAGATCCTTGTCCATTCCAATCTCGACGATGGATTCGCGGGGCTTTTCGTCGACATGGCCTGCGCGCTCGGCATGGTGCTGGTGGAAAAGCACATCGTCGAGACGCTGATCGGCGCGCGGCTTGGCCATTGCTATGGCCATCACTTCAGCGATCCGCTCTCGCGCACCGCCTTTCACGCGGCCCTGGTCCGGGTCACCGACACGCCAGGCACCATGATCTTCGGCAACACCGTCTCCTATCAGTCGACCCCGGCCGGCAACTACGCCAGCCTGGCGAGCTATCTCATGGCCGACATGCTCGCCATGGGGCGGTGGCCGTCGGGCCATGCGATCAACCCTGTGCCGGTGACGGAGAACCAGCGCATCCCCGATGTCGACGAGATCATCGATGCACAGACCTTCGCCCATCGGCTCACGTTGCATGCGCCCTTCTACGACCCGGTCTTGGACTGGGCGAAGGTGGAGGCGATGGCCGATGTGCTGGTCGAAGGCGGGCGCCGCTTTGCTGGTGCCGTTCTCGCCGGTCTCGCCGAACGCGGGGTCGAAGTGGATGATCCCTCCGCGCTGATGCTGGCCATCCGCCGCATCGGGCCGAAGCGCCTGGAAGCGCTTTTCGGCCCTGGTGCCGCCGGCCCACGCGGACGCGCGCCGCTGATCCACGCCGAATGGGCGCGCGAGCTCAACCACAAGGCAGCGGCCTGGGTCGCGGCGCAAAAGCAGGTGGAAGCGGCAAGGAGGCTCACCGTGTGCATCGGCACCACCGACGTGCACGAGCACGGCAAATATCTCGTCGAGCAGGCGCTCGAAGGCCTCGGCGTCGCCATCGCCGATGCCGGCGTCGCCGTCGATCCGGAAGCGCTTGTCGCCCGCGCCGCCGAAACCGGCGCGGACGCCATCGCAGTCAGCACCTACAATGGCGTGGCGCTGCGCTATGCGCAGGCGGTGAAGGCCGCCATGGCGGCGCGCGGCCTCGCCTTGCCGGTCCTGATCGGCGGACGGCTGAACGAGGTGCCGAAGGACTCGAATTCGGGTCTGCCGGTCGACGTGACCAAGGATATCGCCGACCTCGGCTGGCTGCCCTGCGCCGACCTCGACGAGATGCTCGCCGCCCTGCGCTCCATTCCGCCCGCTGCCTGACGTCGCTAACGGTCCCTCACCACGATGCAACGGAGCCTGCGGTCACCAGGCGGTCATGCCGCCGTCGACCGTCAGGATCGAGCCGGTCGCGAAGGAAGACTCGTCGCTGGCGAGCCACAGGATCGCATTGGCGATCTCGATCGGCTGCGCGACCCGGTTCATCGGCGAACGTGCATTGAGCGCGGCGACAAACCCCTTCGGGTCTGGATGCGTCTCGAGCATGCTGTCGAAATAGCTCGACCAGGTGACGCCCGGCGCCACTGCGTTGACGCGAATGTTCTGACCCGCATGGTCGAGCGCCATGGCCCGCGTCAGCGCCGCCACGCCGCCCTTCGAGGCGACATAGGCGGCCCGGTCGGCCAGCCCGACATTGGCGACATTGGAGGCAGTGTTCACGATCACCCCACCGCCGCCTGCGGCCATGACGGGAATGGCATGCTTGGAGCAGAGAAAGACACCCTTCAGGTTCACAGCCATCAGCGCATCCCAATCCCCCGCGGCGGTGGTGACGACCGAACCGCGTATGCCATAGCCAGCATTGTTCACGAGGATGTCGACGCGCCCGAATGCCTCCTCCGCACGGCGCACCATCGCCGCGACGGAGGTTTCGTCGGAAACGTCCGCTTCCATCGCCAGCGCGCCGGTCCTGGCCGCCACTTCGCTGGCCCGCGCGCCGTCGCGGTCGACGGCCAGAATGCGGGCGCCCTCCTTCGCGAACAGTTCGGTGACGGCGGCGCCGATGCCGGCGCCGGCTCCAGTGACGATTGCCGCCTTGTCCTTCAACCGCATGGCCAGTCCCCTTTTCCAAACTTGTTTTCACCCCATCTTGCAGAAGCGCTTGCAAAGTGTCGACACTTTTGTATTTAATTTCGGCACGAAATCGGGGATAGCCGTGAAGAACACTCCTTCCGTCGAACAACAACTGGAAATCTATTGCCGGATGCTGCTGGTGCGGCACCTGGAAGAGAGACTCGGAGCGCTTCACAAGGAAGGGCGCACGCGCGGTCCGATCCACCGGTGCGACGGCCAGGAGGCCGTCGGCGTCGCCGCCACGGCGGCGTTGGAGGCAGGCGACAAGGTGGCCACCACCCATCGCGGCCATGCCGTCTATATCGGCAAGGGCATGGCCATGCGTCCCGTGGTGGCCGAGATATTCGGCCGGGCCACCGGCGCCTGCGGCGGGCGCGCCGGGCATATGCTGGTGGCCGATGCCGAAAAGGGCGTGATCGGCGGCAACGCGATCGTCGGCGCGGGCATTCCGGCCGCCACCGGCATGGCGCTGTCGATGCAGATCCTCGGCACCGGCAATGTCGCCATGTGCATTTTCGGCGACGGCGCCGCCCAGACCGGCATCTGCCACGAGGCGATGAACATGGCCGGGCTGTGGAAGTTGCCGGTCGTCTTCGTGCTCGAGCACAACCAGTTCGGGCTTACCGTTCCTTCCGACGTCCAGTCGCCGGTCGCGGACCTGTCGATCCGCGCCGCCGGCTACGCGATGCCGTCCGAGATCGTCGACGGCAACGATGCGGTCGCCGTCTATCGCGCCGTGTCGGCGATGGTGGAGCGCGCCCGGCGCGGCGACGGCCCGGGAATGGTCGAATGCAAGACCTACCGCATCGAAGGCTTCTCGACGTCCGACATGGGCGGCTACCAGAAGCCGGAGGACATCGCGGCCTGGAAGGCGCGCGACCCTTTGCTCGTCTCGCGCAAGGCGCTTTCCGGCAAAATCGACGAAGCACGCCTCGCCGCGATCGAGGCCGCGGCCAAGGCGGAGACGGACGAGGCGTTCGAGGCGGCGCTTTCCGATCCGATGCCGGAATTCATCGTCGACGAGGCCTGCAATCCCTACAGCGAGGCGCACTGACATGGCGATGATGCGATATGCCGAAGCGCTCAACGCCGCGCTGCGCGAGGAGATGCAGGCCGACCCATCCGTCTTCCTCTTCGGCGAGGACATCGGTCGTTACGGCGGCGTCTTCAAGGTGACGAAGGGACTGATGGAGGAGTTCGGCGAAACGCGGGTGCGCGACACGCCGATCTCCGAACAGGCGCTGACCGCCATGGCGGTGACCGCCGCCATGACCGGCACCCGGCCGGTGCTGGAGATCATGTATGCCGATTTCATGCCGCTGACGCTCGATGCGCTGGTCAACCAGGCCTCGATCTACAACTACGTCTGGAACGGCCAGGTGAAGATGCCCTTCGTGCTGCGCACCCAGGGCGGCGGCGGCGCCGGCGCCGGCGCGCAGCACTCCAAGGCGCTCGATTCGATGGTCGCCCATATTCCCGGCATCAAGGTCGTTGCGCCTTCTACGCCGGCCGACGCCAAGGGCATGCTGAAGGCGGCGATCCGCGACAATCAGCCGGTCGTCTTCCTCGAGCACAAGCTGCTTTACAACATGCGTGGCGAGGTGCCGGAAGGCGACGTGACGGTGCCGCTTGGCAAGGCGGCGATTGTGCGCGAGGGCAACGACATCTCGATCTTCGCCACCTCCAAAATGGTGGTCGAGGCGCTGAAGGCCGCCGATCTTCTGGCCAAGGACGCCGTATCGGCCGAGATCATCGATCTGCGGTCGCTGCGCCCGCTCGACGTCAGCGCCATCGTCGCCTCGATCGCAAAAACGCACCATGCGGTGGTGGTCAACGAGGGCTGGCGTTTTTGCGGCTACGCCGCCGAGCTTTCGGCGACGATCATGGACCATGCCTTCGACGAACTGGACGCGCCGGTCGCGCGCGTCACGCTGCCGGACATGCCGATCCCCTATTCCGAACCGCTCGAGACGGCGATGCTGCCGAGCGCCGAGAAGATCCGCGCCGCCGCGCTGAACACGCTGAAGTGACGGAGACGGCGATGGCGACCCATCCGATCAGCATCGACAGCGCCGGCGGCGAATATATGGAAGCCGTGCTGGTGGTCGCCTGGGCGGCGAAATCCGGTGATCCGGTCAAGGCCGGCGATCTTGTCGTCACCGTCGAGACGGCCAAGGCGGCAACCGAGATCGAAGCCGACCGCGACGGCTGGCTGGCGGACATCTTCTTCACCGAGGGGCAGGAAGCGCCGGTGGGTGCTGTGCTTGGTACCATCGCGGACGAGAAGCCGACGGCTGGCCAGGCGGCTCCGACCGGCGCACCTGCCACGACGATGGCGGCCGCCAATCCTACGCTCGCGGCCGACAACGCCTCTTCACCCGTCAGCCAGTCCGGCGCTCGCGCGATCGCAAGCCCGCTCGCCAGACGGCTTGCCGGCGCAGCGGGGCTCGACCTTTCGACTATTTCGGGAAGCGGTCCCAGAGGGCGCATAAAAAAGCGCGACGTCGATGCCGCTCTCGCCGCGCGTTCGCACGATCAGGTTGGCGTCCAAACGGCGCAAGCCACTGCCCAGGCATCGCCGGCTGCCGAGCCAGCTCCAACGCGGCGGACGGTTCCCGTGGTGCTGCTCCATGGCTTCGGGGCGGACCGCTCGGTTTGGCGGCAGGTCGTGCCGTTGCTCGAACCCGGAATTGAGACGATCAGCCTCGACCTGCCCGGCCACGGCGGGGAAGCCGCACGGCCGGCAAAGGACATCGAAGAGATCGCCTTCACCCTCTCCGACCGCCTGGAGGCCATCGGCGTGCGGGACGCCCATCTCGTCGGCCATTCGCTGGGCGGCGCGGCGGCTCTTGCGCTCACCCGGCTCGGCCGTCTCAGCGTGCGCTCCGTCACCCTTCTCGCTCCGGGCGGGCTCGGGCCAGAGATCAATGCCGGCTTCATCGCCGGGCTTGCCCGCGCGACAAACGTCCAGGCGCTGGAGCGGTGGCTGGCAGTCATGGTCGGCGATCCGGCTACCCTGCCCGCCGGCTATGCGCAGGCGGCGCTCAGGCAGATGGACAAGACCGGCAATCGCGACGCGCTGGCGGCGATGGCCGACAGCTTATTCCCGGACGGAACGCAAAGCTTCGACCTGACGACGGCGCTCGCGGAACTTGGGGTGCCAACGCGGCTCGTCTGGGGCAGGCTCGACCGAGTCATACCGTCCGCCCATGCCGGCCGCGCGCCGGGCTTCGCCGCGGTTCACCTCCTCGACGGCATCGGCCATGTGCCGCAGTTGGAAGCGCCGGCGCTGACGGCCAGGCTGATTGCGGAGACGGTTCGGAGCTGCGGCTGAGCCACGATTTCGACGGCGCAAAAATCGCCGGACCAGGATGCCAGAAGGAGTGACCAAGATGATCTTCGACCATCGCACCTACACCGCCCGCCCCAACAAGCTGTCGCATTTCCTCATGCTCTACGAGGACGTCGGTCTGCCCATGCAGCGGCACTATCTGGGGGAGCCTTTCGGCTTCTTCCAGACCCATATCGGCGATCTCTCGCGCACCGTGCATTTGTGGAAATTCGCCAGCCTCGCCGATCGGGAGGAGCGGCGCGACCGCATGGAAGCCGACCCGGAATGGCAGGCCTACCGGCGCAAGGTCATCGAGACCGATTATCTTCTCGACATGCGCAACCAGATCCTGAAGCCCGTCTCCTTCTTCAATCCCGGGAAATAAGATGGACCTGATCTTCTCGGCCGAAGGGCAAAGCTGGCCGATAAGGCTTACCGGCGATGCCGAGCGCACCCGCCGCGCGCTGCTTTCCGCGCTGCCCATGCGCCTGCAGCTCCACACGCCCAAGATCGCCGGCAGCCACATCTATTGGCACGCCCCCTTCGTGGAGGATGTGGAAGGCGCGACGCATGTGCTTTCCGCAACCGCCGGCGCCTTCATCTACTGGCCGGTGCGGCAGTTCCTCGAAATCACCTTCGCGCCGCTGCAGGCCGAGAATGCCGAGATCACCGTGCTTGGCCACCTCGACGCGCCGGTGGAAGGCATCGCCGAGCTTGCCGCGACGCTGAAGCGCGACCAGGGCCGCCGCATCCTGGAAGGCACGCTTGCCAGTGCGGACGGCGGCGCGGCCAGCCCGCTGGCGCCATCGCTGTTGCCGCGGGACATCGTCGCGTCGCGCAACGCGCTCTGGGCGGCTTGTCCCGCCGACATCAGCCGAGCGACATCCTCGCGCGCCATCATGCATCCGGCAGGACCTGTCTTCACCGCGGAATCGGAAGCACGCGTCCTGCATGAATTTTTGTGGTGGATCCGCGCCGCGCGCGGCGGAGCGGACGAGGCGACGCGGCGTCACACCGCCGCGCTGGCGCTCGACAAAGCCGCGACGCGCCTGCGCGATTTCTGCCACATGGAGGAAACGCCGGCGCTGCTTTTCCGGCTCAAGGCGGCGACGGGCGACGCCCATCCGTTCGATGCCCTGATCGACGAGGCGATCCTGGTTGCCGGACGGGTCGGCGCCTGGCTCGACCTGCTCATCCCATGGAACGACGTCAACGAAGCGTTTCGCGCCGCGCTCGACGGAAGGAGGGCCTGACAATGGAAAAGCTGACCATCGGCATCGTCGGCTTCGGCGTGATCGGCCAGCGCTGGACGGCCTGCTTTGCCCATGCCGGCCACGACGTCCATGTCTACGATCCGACGGAGCGGCGCGAGGCAACCTTCCGCGACGTGCTGCCGGCGCTGATTGCCGATCTCGACGCGTTGAAAGGCCCCTCGCCCGCGCCAGGCGCGATCCAGCTTTTCCCGACACTGGCCGAGACGCTCGACGGCGCCGACTTCGTGCAGGAAAACGGTCCGGAGGATCTGTCGCTCAAGCGCCGGCTGCTTGCCGAGATCGAGGACCATGTCGGCGATGACGTCATCATCGCCTCCTCGTCCTCGGCGCTTCTGGTGTCCGACATGCAGGCCGAGTGCCGCATACCTGACCGCATCGTGCTTGGTCATCCGTTCAACCCGGCGCATCTGATGCCGCTGGTCGAGATCGTCGGCGGCAAGGCGACCGATCCGCAGGCGATCGCGCGGGCGCGCGCCATCTATGAGGCCATCGGCAAGAAGCCGGTGACGCTCAACCGCGAGGTGACCGGCCATATCGCCCTGCGCCTGATGGGCGCGATGTGGCGCGAGGCGATCGCGCTGGTGCGCGACGGCGTTGCCTCGGTCGAGGATGTCGACCGGGCCTTCATGTACGGGCCGGGGCCGAAATGGACGCTGCAGGGCTCATTCATTTCCAACAGCCTCAATGCCGACGGCATCGAAGACTTCCTGCGCAAATACGGCCCCACCTATCAGGCGATCTGGTACAGCCTCCTCGACGCCAGGCTCGACAGCGAGACGATCCGCGCGATCTCGGCATCGACAAATGCGGCGGTGAACGGCCGCGGCCAGGAGGAGCTGAAGGCAGCGCGGGAAGCGGGACTCGTCGGCGTTCTGAAGACAGTCGCCGAGCGCGGCGCGCTCTGATCATCGCAGCTCGGGAGAACGACCATGGATTATCGCACAGCCCTCGTCACCGGCGCCTCGAAAGGCATAGGCGCGGCGATCGTCGAAAGCCTCGTGGCGGAAGGACTGACCGTCCATGCGCTGGCGCGCAACAACGACGCGCTGCTTGACCTGCAGCAGCGGCTCGGGCCGCGGGTCAGGCCGCTGGTCGCCGACGTCCGCGATACGGAAGCAATCGCGGCCGCGCTCGGGGCAGCAGAAATCGACGTGCTGGTCAACAATGCCGGCGGCCTGGCAACGGTGCGCCCCTTGCACGAACAAAGTGCTGAAGAAACGGCCGAGGTGGTAGCTCTGAACCTCACCGCGCCGCTGCAGCTCATCCGCCTTCTCCTGCCCGGCATGATCGCGCGCAAGCGCGGCCACATCTTCAACCTGACCAGCACGGCGGCCAGCGCCGTCTTTCCCGGCACGACGGCCTATGGCGCGGCCAAGGCCGGCCTGTCGCAAGCGGGCCGTATCCTGCGCTTCGACCTTGCCGGCACCGGCGTGCGGCTGACCGAGATCGCTCCCGGGCGCGTGGAGACGGATTTCTACTTGAAGGCCTTCGACGGCGACCGCGAAGGCCTGCGCAAGCGCATGTATGCGGAACAGCGGCCGCTGCGCCCGGCCGACATTGCCGCCGTGCTCGTTTCGGCGCTGCGCCTGCCGGATCATGTCGATATTGCCGAACTCATTGTCGCCCCCAGCGAACAGGCCGCCGGCGGCCAGGTCTATCCACCCGCGCCGCAACGGTGAGGGCAGCGGCCGAGACGCCTTTCGCAATCAGCCAGGCGCCTGCCCGGTCAATTTGTCGAGCACCGCCGCGCAAGCTTCGTCCCAGGCGGCAGGCACGCCGCGCGCTGACAGAACCTGCAGACCCCGCTCGGTGATGCCTCCCGGTGTCACCAGTTCCTCGAGCAACTGGTCCATCGGCTCTGGCTTTTCCGCGATCAGCTTGCCGGCCGCCACGAAGGTCATGGCCGTCAGCCGGCGGGCGATGGCCGGATCGAGGCCCTCGGCGCTCGACCATTCGGCCGCCTTGCGGATCAGATCCTGCGCCCAGCCGTAGACGGCGGCGCTGACGGTCGCCACTTCGAAATCTCTTTCGCTGGCCAGCGCGATCGCCGGGCCGAGCCGGGCGAGGATTGCGCGCGCCTCCTCGATATCGGGGAAATAGGCCGTCGGGCTGGCGCCGATCTCGGCGGCGGTGAACGGCATGGCGCGCACGACTTGAGCAGGCGCCACGCCAAGCCGCGATAGCGGCACGCCGGCGCAAACCGAAACCACAAGCTGCTCCTGGCGCCATGGCAGAGCCCGGACGACCAGCGGCGCTTGCGCCGGCCGCACCGCGAGTATCACGATGTCGGCCCGCTCAACGAGATCGCGGTTGTCGGTTGCCAGCCGGTAGCCGTGCCGGTCGCACAGTGCCGCCGCCTTGCCGCGCGGCGACAAAAGGATGCTTTCTGCGCCAAGTCCGGAGCGCCGGAACCCGGCCAGCATCGAGGCCGCCAAATGGCCGACGCCGAGAACCCCCAAGATCATTGCTGCCCCCTCGGCTCGAAGCTGTCGCTTGCCATTCGCATGAGTTTGGGAAAGAAAGGCATATCGAAAAGTGTCGACACAAGCTGCATGCAAATCAGATGGGAGCACACATGACCGAACGCGCCGAGAGTACCGACAACGATCCGCTCCTCGCCGGCGACGCCGACACGCGGCGCACCGCCGACAGCAGCGAGCGGGCCTACAACACCATCCGCAAGCTCCTCGTCGAGTTCACGCTGAAGCCCGGCGAGCGCATCAACGAGGTCCAGCTTTCCCGCAGCCTGGGCGTTTCGCGCACACCGATACGCGAGGCGCTGAACCGGCTCGCCTCTGAGGGCTTCGTCTCGCTCACGCCCAATCGCGGCTTCTTCGTCAGAAGCCTCAGCACCGAGGGCCTGCTCGACCTCTACGAACTGCGCTCGATCATCGAATGCGCCGCTTTCAAGCTGATGTGCGAGCGCGCCGAAGACAGCGAGATCGACCGGCTGCGGCAGTATTGGGACGCGATCGTCGACGGCTATCGCGACCAGGCGCCCGACATCATCCTGGCCGAGGACGAAGGCTTCCATTTGCTCATTGCCGAACTCTCGGGAAATCCCGAACTCGTCGGCCAGCTTGCCTCCATCAATGCCCGCATCCGCTTCATTCGCCGCATCCAGATCGAGCACCCCTCGCATGACAAGGCGCAGGTCACCTTCCACTCGGCGATCGTCGCCGCCGCCGTCAAACGGGATGCCGAGAACGGCATGAAGCTGTTGCGCGAACATATCGAAATGACCGTCTCCGCCACGCAGCAGGCGCTCAAGGACGCGCTGCTCAAGGTTTTCGCGCCCGGCAACGGCGCCGACCTGAAGCGCCGGCGAAAGGCCCGCGACACATAATCCGTATCTGAGCACAAAATTGAACGCAATAGTGTAGACACTTTCTTGACGGCGATCTCTTTGTCTGCTTCGATGGCGATCAAGGAGAAGAAGACCGGAACGGCCTCTCCCGTCGTGACCAGTAGCCAAGGGGAACCACTATGAGGAAATTCACTGCCACGCTCCTTTTCGGAGCATCGTTGCTCGCGGCGCCGGCCATGGCCGAGCAGACCACGATCGGCCTTTCTGCTCCGCTCTCCGGTCCGCAGGCCTATTTCGGCACCACATGGCACAACGGCTTCAAGCTCTATATCGACAAGCTCAACGCCGACGGCGGGATCAACGGCGTGACGATTGCTTACGAGCAGGAAGACGACAAGGCGGACCCGCGCGAAGGAACGCTAGTGGCGCAGAAATTCTGCGACAACGACCAGGTGGTCCTCGGCCTCGTCAACTTCAATTCCGGCGTCGCCCAGTCCACTCTGCCGATCTACGAAGACTGCTCGCTGCCGACGATGACCTTCGGCTCCAACCCTTCGCTGACCAAGCAGGGCTATAAGTTCATGGTGCGGCCGGTCGCCAACGACCTGGCGGGCGCGCTGCTGCCGGCCGAATACGCGCTCGGCAAGCTCGGCGCCAAGACCGCGCTCGTCGTCAACGACAAGCAGGTCTTCGGGCAGGGCATTTCCGAAATCTTTGCCAAGAATTTCGAGACCGGCGGCGGCAAGGTCCTCGACACGATCGCCGTTGCGCCGACCGATGTCGACTTCACCGCCGTGCTGGCGCAGATCAAGCCCAAGAAGCCCGACGTGATCTATCTCGGCGCCGTCATGCCGCAGCTCGCGCTGTTCGCGAAGCAGATGCATGAGCAGGGCATCAACGCCACGCTGATCGTCCCCGACGGCGGCTATACGCCGGACCTCATCAAGCAGGCCGGCGAGGCCAACGTTCAGGGCACGCTCGTCGCCATCCAGGTGCCGCCGATGGATGCCTCTCCGGCGATCGCCGACTTCGCCAAGCTCTACAAGGCCAAATATGGCGAGGATGCCGGCCCCTACTCGATCTACGGCTATGTCCAGGGCCAGATCCTCGAGCAGGTGCTCAAGACGACCAAGGGCCTGACGCGCGAAGACATCAACGCCGCGCTGCATTCGGTCAAGGTCAAGACCGCGGTGGGCGAACTGGAATTCGACGAGACCGGCGAACTTAAAGTCGCCCCATCCTACCTCTACAAGGTCGACGGCTCGAACTTCCAGCTCGTCGGCCAGAAATAGCGATTGCGCGCACGGAGCCGCTTGCCCTTGGCGGGCGGCTCTTTTGCTTGTCTGCGGCCGCGCCTGAGGGAAAGTGCGACGGCCGTGTCGATCGTTCCCGGCCCCGCCAGCCGGGCGGACCCTATTGCACAGGACGCCAGCCGATGCTGGGACATCTTATCCAACAGACGGTCAATGCCCTGACGATCGGCGCCATCTACGCGCTGATCGCGCTCGGTTACACCATGGTCTACGGTGTGCTGCGCATGATCAATTTCGCCCATGGCGAGATGTTCATGCTTGGCGCCTACGTCGCCTTTCTGTTGCTCAGCATGCTCGTCGGCGATGTCGGCGCGACAGGCGCGATCGCGCTCACCGCGGCCTTCCTGGTCGCCGTCTTTCTGGTCGGCGTCATCGGCGTCGGCATCGAGAGGGTTGCCTACAAGCCGTTGCGGAACTCGACCCGGCTGGCGCCGATGCTCTCCTCGCTCGGCGTGTCGCTTTCGCTGGTAACCGGCATTCAGATTCTCGCCGGACCGCAGCCGGTCGCCTTTCCGAGCTTCTTCCCCGCCGTCCGCTACGAGGTGCTGGGCGGCACGGTCAGCTCGGTGCAGATCGGCATCCTGGTCGCCGCCTTCGCGCTGATGTTCGGCCTGCATTTCCTCGTCAACCGCAGCCGTATCGGCATCATCGTGCGCGCCGTCTCGGAAAGCCGGCCCACGGCCCAGCTTCTGGGCATCAACGTCAACGGCGCGATCTCGATGGTGTTCTTCGTCGGGCCGCTGCTCGGCGCGGCGGGCGGCATCCTCTACGCCAGCTATTACGGCATCATGTCGCCGACCATGGGCGCCGTCATCGGCCTGAAAGCCTTCACGGCGGCGATCCTCGGCGGCATCGGCTCCATTCCCGGCGCCATGCTCGGCGCCTTCATCCTCGCCTTCGTCGAGGTCGGCGGAACGGCGCTGCTGCCTGTCGTCACCCACGGCGTGCTCGGCACCGAATACCGCGACGTGCTCTCCTTCGCGATCCTCATACTCGTGCTGCTCATCCGTCCCGCCGGCATTTTGGGCGAGGCGGTGTCCGAGGAAAGCATCGTGTACAAGAGGGAGTTCTGATGTCCGTAGCCGAGACCCTCACCGCCGCCAAGCCGCGTTCGGGCCGGGCCATTTCGCTCCTCTTCTTCGCCATCGCCATCGCGCTGATCGTGGCGACGCCTTTCCTGCCCAACTATTATGTCCGCGTCATCAACAGCCTGCTGATCTACATCCTGCTCGGCATCGGGCTGAACATCGTGATCGGCTATGCCGGGCTGCTGGATCTCGGCTTCGTCGCCTTCTACGCGGTCGGCGCATACAGCTACGCGCTGCTTGCCAGCCCGCAGCTCGACCTGCATTGGCCGTTCCTCGCCATCCTGCTGGTCGCCGCCTGCCTCGGCGCGGTCACCGGCATATTGCTCGGCATACCGGTGCTCAGGCTGCGCGGCGACTACCTCGCCATCGTCACGCTCGGCTTCGGCGAGATCATCCGCATCATCATCAACAATCTCGACTGGCTCACCGGCGGACCGAAGGGCATTCCCCGTCTCGACAAGGCCTCGATCCTCGGCATCCAGGTCGCCCGCCCGATCGATTTCTTCTGGCTGCTGCTTGTCACCGTGCTGGTGGCCGGTGTGCTGGTCTGGCGACTGGAGCGCTCGATCCTCGGCAAGGCCTGGGCCGCCATCCGCGAGGACCAGGATGCCGCGCGCGGCATCGGCATCAACACCACCAACGCCAAGCTCGCCGCCTTCGCCACCTCCGCGACGATCGGCTCGATCGCGGGCGCGATCTTTGCCGCCTCGCAGCGCTTCGTCAGCCCGGAGAGCTTCACGCTCCAGGAATCCGTGCTCATCGTGCTGATGATCGTGATCGGCGGCATCGGCAACATCCTCGGCATCGTCGCGGGCGCGGCGATCCTGATGCTCTTGCCGGAAGTGCTGCGCGAGTTCGCCGAATGGCGCATCCTCTTCCTCGGGCTCTTGATGATCTTCCTCATCATCGTGCGCCCGGCCGGCATCGTGCCGCGCAGCTTCGGGCCGGACAAGCTCATCCGGAGGCTTTTCGGCAAATGACGCTCGCCTTCGACAAGCTGCGAAAGCAATACGGCCAGGTCGTCGCCATCGACGACGTGACGGCCTCCTTCGCCCCGGGACTCATCCACGGCGTGATCGGACCCAACGGCGCCGGCAAGTCGACGCTCATCAACATGACCGCCGGCTCCTACAGCGTCTCCTCGGGATCGATCGCGCTCGACGGCAAGCGCCTCGACACGCTGAAGAAATATCAGATCGCCAATTCCGGCGTGGCCCGCACCTACCAGAACATCCGGCTTTTCGACCAGATGACGGTGCTCGAAAACCTCGAAGTGTGCTTCTACCCGGCCGATGTCGGCGGCACCTGGAAGGAAGTGGTGTGGCCGCCTTATGCCTCGGCAAGGCGCGAAAAGCGGCGCGAGAAATGCATGGAGATCCTGCGCCTCTTCGACCTGCGGGGCTATGCGCAGGCCGAAGCCGGCAGCCTGCCCTATGGCCGGCAGCGCATGCTGGAGATCGCCCGCGCGCTGGTCGCAAATCCGCGCGTGCTGCTGCTCGACGAGCCGGCCGCCGGGCTGAACCATCACGAGACGGCGGAACTGACCGCAAGGCTCGCCGCCCAGCGCCTGCCCGACCGGATCACCATCATCGTCGAGCACGACATGGATCTGGTCATGTCGCTCTGCGACAACATCATCGTCATGCATCACGGCAAGCTTTTGTTCCAGGGCACGCCCGCCGAGGTGCAGGCGAGCCCCGACGTCCAACTCGCCTATCTGGGAACCGCCAATGACATCGACGACATCCGGGCCGCTGCTCAGGATCGCCGGGCTCAGCTCGGGATACGGGCGCGTCGGCGTTCTTGAAGACATCGACATCGAGGTCGATCCAAATGAGATCGTCGTCGTGCTCGGCCCCAACGGCGCCGGCAAGACGACGCTGCTCAATTCCATCTCCGGCGTCGCACGGGCGAGCGCGGGCGCGATCACCTTCGAGGGACGCGACATCACCGGCATGCGGCCGGAACAGGTCGTTCGCCTCGGCATCACACATTGCCCGGAAGGCCGCCAGATCTTCCAACGCCTGACGGTAGAGGAGAATCTGGTCGCGGCTCATATCGGCCGCGCCGGCAAGAGTTTCGAGGCGCTTCGCGCCGAGGCGTTCGATCTCTTCCCGGTGCTCAAGGAGCGCCGCAACAGCATCGCCAGCCGGATGTCGGGCGGACAACAGCAGATGCTTGCCATCGGCCGCGCGCTGATGGCCGAACCGAAGCTGTTGATGCTCGACGAGCCGTCCCTCGGCCTCGCCCCGAAGATCGTCCACCAGATCTTCCGCATCATCCTCGACCTGTCGCGCAACGGCATCTCGATCCTGCTCGTCGAACAGAACGTCCAGCTCGCGCTCGAATGCGGCGACTACGCCTATCTGCTTAACACCGGCAAGGTGAAGCTGCACGGCCCGGCCCAGGAGATGGCCGAGCATTCCGCATTGAGGGAGCACTATCTCGGCGCCGCCAACGAGAATGTCCTCAATGTTTGAGGTCGACTGGAGGACGCCGCATCTGTGGCGCAAGACCACGAAGCCGCGCGAGACGGCGCCTGCGCTCCAGGGCGATCTGAGGACCGATGTGCTGGTCGTCGGCGGCGGCTTCACCGGCATGGCCGCGGCGCTCGGCGCGCGCGACAGCGGCGTCGACGTCATCCTGCTGGAAGGCAACGAGATCGGATCGGCTGCGTCCGGCCGCAACAACGGCCTTGTCATCTCGCATCATTCCAAGGCATCGCCTTCGGAGTTCGAGGCCGTCTACGGCAAGAGCCTCGGCACCCGCTACAACCGCATGGTGGCCGACGCGGCCGGCGTCGCCTTCGGCCTGATGCAGCGCTTCAACATCGATGCGCATCAGGTGCAGGAAGGCTGGATCCAGCCCGCCCACACCGAGGCGACGCTTGCCCGCGCTCGCCAGTTCCATGACGAATGGAAAGCCTTCGGCGCAAATGTCTCCTGGCTCGACCGCACCGAGGCCAGCGCGCGCATCGGCAGCCCCTATCTCGGCGGCTGGATGGTCCACAATTCAGGCCACATCAATCCGTTCGCCATGACGGTTGGCCTTGCGGCCGCGCTGGAGCGTGAGGGCGTGACCATCCAGGAGAACTCGCGCGCCACGCGGATCGAGCGCCTGGAAGGCGGTTGGCGCGTGTTCACGGCAACGGGAAGCGTCACGGCGCCGGAGGTGGTTCTGGCGACCAACGCGCTGACCGGCGACATCTGGCCCGGGCTGAAGAAGACGCTCGTGCCCTTCAAGGTGTTCCAGGCGGCGACCAATCCGCTGCCGGAGGAATTGCGCGCCAGGATCCTTCTCGGCAATCCGGCCGTGTCCGACATGCGCAACGACCTCCGCTACTTCCACTATGATCGCGACAACCGGCTGGTGAGCGGCGGCACGCACACGTTCTGGCTGAACGAGGCCGATCGCGGCCGCGCGAAAGTCTCGCACATGCTGGGCAAGGCGTTCCGGGCCTTTGGCGGCGAACCGGAGATGGTGGAATACTGGCACGGCACCTTCGCCGTAGTGCCCGATCGCAGGCCGCGCCTCTATCGGCTGGCGCCCGGTCTCGTCTTCGGCGGCGTCTATTCGGGCCGCGGCGTGGCCCTTTCCATGTCGCTCGGCCAGGAGATCGGCCGCTGGGCGGCGGGCCGCCGCACCGACGGGCAGATGCCGCTGCCGGTCACGGCCATGAAACCGGTTCCGTACCATCCGATCGCGGTGCAGGTCGCCAACCGCATACACGCCTGGAACCGTCTTCAGGACCGGCGCTCGTAGGGCATTTTTTAATGCTTCAAAATCTGGCTGAGGAACAACTTCGTTCGATCATGACGCGGATGGCTGAAAAACTCGTCGGGCGTTCCCTCCTCGACGATCTGCCCGGCGTCCATGAAGATGACGCGGTCAGCCACCGCCCGGGCAAAGCCCATCTCATGTGTCACGCACACCATGGTCATGCCGTCGCGGGCAAGTCCCGTCATCGTTTCCAACACTTCGGACACCATTTCAGGATCGAGCGCGGAGGTCGGTTCGTCGAACAACATGACATCCGGTTTCATGCACAGGCTGCGGGCGATCGCCACGCGCTGCTGCTGGCCGCCCGAAAGCTGGACGGGGAACTTGTTCGCCTGCTCGGGAATGCGGACCCGCTCCAGGAACTCGAGCGCGGTCTGACGCGCCTCCGCGGCCGAAACGCCTTTGACCCACATCGGCCCGGCCATGCAGTTCATCAGCACCGTCATGTGCGGGAACAGGTTGAAGTGCTGGAAGACCATGCCGACGTTGGAACGCACGGCGGCGACGTTGCTCATCTTGCCATGCAGCGCAACGCCGTTGACGACGATCTCGCCCTCCTGATGCGCCTCGAGGCGGTTGAAGCAGCGGATCAAAGTCGACTTGCCTGAGCCGGACGGCCCGCAGATGACGATCCGCTCGCCCTTGTGGACCGTCAGGTTGATGTCCTTCAGCGCGTGGAACTGACCGTACCATTTGGAAACGGCCCTGGCTTCGATAATGGCCTCAGCGCTCATCGCACCTTGCTCCTGGCATAGTGCCGTTCGATGCGGGACTGGATCAGTTCGAGGCAGATGGACAGCATCCAGTAGATCACCGCCGCCGATATCAGCATCTCCATGTGCTGGAAGGTCTTCTGCCCGAGCGTGCGCGCCAGGAACATCAGCTCCCACACACCGATGACCGAGACCAGCGAGGAATCCTTCAGCATCGATATGAACTGATTGCCGGTCGGCGGAATGATGACCGGCAACGCCTGCGGCAGGATGATGCGGCGCATGGTCAGGGCGAAGCCGAACCCCATGGAGCGCGACGCCTCCCACTGGCCGCGATCGATGCTTTGTATGCCGGATCGGAAGATCTCGGTCATATAGGCGCCATAGCAGAGCGAAAGCGCCAGGATGCCGGCCGGCACCGCGTTGATGACGAAGCCGAGCTGTGGCAGCCCGAGATAAATCAAATAGACCTGCATGAGCAGCGGAAGGCCGCGAAAAAAGGACGTATAGAAGCTGGCGATCGCAAAGGCGAAGCCGTTGTTGGAGAGCTTCGCAACCGCACCAGCCACCGCGATGATAGAAGCGATGACGATGGAAACAGCCGAGACGTAAAGCGTGGTGACGACGCCCTGGCTGATCAGGAAAGGCAGCTTCTCGCGGATGAACGGCAGGCTGAGGTGAAATGTCTCGAAGAAGGCGATGAACAGCAGCAGCAGCTCCAGCCAGACGATGCCGATCTGGAGCTTGAGCGGCGCGAAACCAATCAGCACGACGTTCAGCGTGAAGATCAACGCTATGGCGAAGGCGATGGCAAAACGGCCGTAGAGGCCACTCATCGACGGCTCGCCGATCACCGGCCTCATCAATTCGGCGAAGCTGGTGCCCGACATGTTGAACGCCATGAACACCAGCAGGACGACGCTGAACATCGTCGCCACGAACCGCGGCTTGTGAACGAGGACTTCGGCCTCGACGGTATCCGGATAGAGCATCTTTGAGCACCGGCGGTTCGGCGGCCTGCTGGTGGCAGGCCGCCTCTGGAGGGACTAGTTCGTCTTCGAATAATCCTGGCCGTACCATTTCTCCGAGAGCTTGCTCAGCGTGCCATCGGCTTTCATCGCCTTCACGGCGTCGGCGATCTTGGTCGACAGTTCCGGATCGCCATGCTCGATCGCGATCGCCAGCGGCTCGTAGAACACCGGATCGCCCACCTGCTTGATCGGATAGCCGGCTTTCACGGCATCGCGGATCGACGGTAGCGACGACACCACGGCGTCCAGGCGGACGCCGTCGCCGAGGCGAAGGTCGTCAAAGGCCGTCGTCGAATTCTCGTAGGAATGAACTTCCTTCGGGTTGAGCTTGTACTCGAAGGGCGGCGCGCCGGCGGCGTCCAGCGTCAGATCCTTCTTGGCATAGGCCTCGAAGGTGGAGGTGCTGGTGGCGCCGACGACCTTGCCGTCGAGATCGGCCAGCGTCTTGGCCTTGCTATCCTTGTGCACCGCGACAGCCGCGGGGGTGTAGTAGTACACCGCCGGGAAATCGAAGATCTCGGCGCGCTTCTTCGTCGGCGTCATCGAGCCGACATGCATGTCCCAGCGCCCCGCCCAGTTGCCGGCGGTGATGATGTCCCAGCCGGGCGTGACGAACTCGACCTTGACGCCGAGATGCTTGCCGATCGCCTTGGCGACATCGACGTCGAAGCCGTCGAGTTCATTGTTGGCGTTCATGAAGGATTGCGGCGCCCAGTTGGCGTCGGTCGCAACCTTGAGCGTGCCTGCCGTGGTCACGCGATCGAGCACCGCCCCGGCATGGGCGGGATATGCGCCGAGCGCAAGCGCCAGCGCGGCCATCGTCAGCTGTCGTCTGTTCCAGAATGTCATTTTGCGTGTTCCCTTGTTGTTTGTTCAGTCCCATGCGCTCATGGCCGTTCAGCCGGTCACGATCTCGCAATCCCTTGCCGACGAGGTCGGCGTCCTACGGGCGGCTCGCGGATTTAGCGACGCCGGCGCCGGTCCGGTCTTCCGCTGCCGCGGAGGATGTTTGCAGCCGTCATTCCCTCGCTCACGGTGAAAGCTCTGGCTTGTTGCCGGCGAGGTGCCGCCCGGCGCCTCGAGCAAGGCACCCGCTCCTGCTCCGCAAAGACCGCTACCCATGCGCAACGGCTCCTCTCGCGCGACCGACGCCCAGCAGGAAGTCGGCCATCGCATCAGCGACGAGAGCCGGCGCCTCGATCAGGATCGAATGGCGAAGCCCCGGCAGGATCGCGAGTTGCGAAGCCTGGATTTGTTCGTGCATCAGCCGCGCCATGCGCGGGCTGGAACCCTGGTCGTCCTCGCCGGTCACGATCAGCGTCGGGCAGGTAATGCGGTCGAGGATGCCGCCGAAATCGGTTTCGGCCAAAACGCGATAGGCGGCCGCGTAGCAGTCGCGGTCGTTCTCGGCGTCCCGCCGACGCAATTCGGCGATGACCTCTGGGTTCCGGTCCTGGAAGTCTTCTGTCAGCCAGCGCGACAGCGATGCGGCGTGATGGGTCGAGGCGTCGCTCGCCACAAGGGCCGCCAGCCTGCCGCGAACCGCTTGCCGCTCTTCGGGCGTGCGGCTGGCGACGGTCGACAGCAGCACCAATTTCCGCAGCCGCTCGGGATGTGTCAGGGCCAGGCGCTGCGCGATGAGCCCGCCCAGCGAAAACCCAGCCAGATGGAAGGTGGTGAAACCCACGTGCTCGGCCAGCGCCAGCGTCTCGGCGACGAAATCGTCGATCTCGTAGCGACCTTTCACTCGGCTGGAGCGACCGTGGCCGCGCAGGTCGAAGGTAAGCACCGCGAAACGACCCCTCAGCCGCTCGGCCACCCCATTCCAGGCTTCGAGGTAGGAGCCCACGCCATGGATGCAGACCAGGGGTTCGCCGCCCTCGCCATCGAGGCGCCAGTTGAGCGACACGCCCGCGACGTCGAGCTGGCCGGATCGCGCCATCCTCACGCCCTCGCCGCCGCACGTGCCTTGTCGCGCTCGCGCGCGGCGAAGACCGGCATCACCTCATCGACCCACAGCTTGATCGTCTTCTTCTGCAGCTCGAACGGCAGGTTGAATGTCAGGCCCAGGCAGTACTGATCGACGCCCGCGACTTCATAGTCCAGCAGCTTCTCGATCACCTCGTCCGGTGTGCCGAACATGAGGTTGCGACGAATACTCTCGGGATTGTAGTTGTCCTTGCCCTTGACACTCTCGTAAGGCACCGCATCGGGGAAGCCGTTTTTCACGGTGCCGATGTTCTGGAACAGGTTCTCGAAGGCGCGGCCGTAGTCGATGGCATGCTTAACCGCCACCTCCCAGTCCTGCTCCCGCTCGTAAACGCAGGTGCGCCGCTGCATCATCAGCCGCGGCCGCGGCACTTCCGGATGATCGGCGACGGCCTTGCGGAATTTCTCGCCTAGCACCGCGATCTCGGCCGGCGGCGCCGACAAAGGCGTCGACAGGATCGAGGCGCCTATCCCGACCGCCCAGTCGAACGTGCCGGGATCGCGCGCGGCCACCCAGATTGGCGGGTGTGGCTTCTGCAGCGGCTTCGGCACGCCGGCGGCTAAAGGGAACTTCCAGTAGTGACCGTCATGGGCGTAGTCCTCGGCCCATAGCTTCTTCACCGCCGGCACCAGTTCCTTCAAATAGGCAACGCCTTCCTGCTGCGGCATGCCGCCGGCCATGCGGTCGAATTCATACTGATAGGAACCGCGCGCGATGCCGAACTCCAGCCGTCCGCCGGTCAGGTGGTCGCAAAGCGCCGCCTCGCCCGCGAGCCGGATCGGGCTCCAATAGGGCGCGACCAATGTCGAGGTGCCGAGCCGGATCTCTTCGGTATGTTGGGCAAGCCAGGTCAGCGTCATCAGCGGGTTCGGCGAGATCGTGCATTCGATCGTGTGGTGCTCAGCCGTCCACAGCATCTCGAAGCCGCCCTCGTCAGCCATGCGCGCGAGCTCAAGGAGATTGCTCTTCACCTTGCTCATGGGGGTGTCGGGCGAGAAGCGCTCCATGGTCAGCGATACGGCGAATTTCATGTCGATCTTCCGTTCGTTGCGTCGGGTTTTGGTTCAGCGGAGGCGGATTACGAAGGGGTCCTGCATGGCGCCGGAGTAATCGATGACGACGTTTTTCAGGCGCGAGAATTCCTCCATGGCGTCGAAGCCGCCGCGCCGGCCATACCCACTCTCCTTGAAGCCGCCATTGGCGGACATGAAGGAGGAGGCGCGATAGGTGTTGATCCAGACCGTGCCGGCCTCGACATTGCGGGCGAAGCGCAGCGCACGGTTGATGTCGCGCGTCCATATGCCGGAGGCGAGCCCGTAGCGTGTATCGTTGGCGAGGCGGATCATCTCGTCTTCCGACGAGAACGGAATGACGCCGACGACGGGGCCGAACAGCTCCTCCTGCATGAACTCCATGCCGTTGTCGGCATCGGTCATGACCGTCGGCTCGAAATACCAGCCGCCGGCAAGATCGGCCGTCTGCGGCCGTCGGCCGCCGGCGGCTATCTTGGCGCCCTGGCGTACCCCCGAGGCGACATAGCCTTCCACCTTTGCAAGTTGTGCCGACAGGGCGAGCGGGCCGATGTCGGTGTCCTCCAGCATCGGCAGCCCGACCCGCACCCGCCGGGTGCGCTCGACCAACGCCTCGACAAAACGGTCATGGGCGCCCGCCTCGACGAAGCAGCGCGAACCGGCGACGCATGTCTGGCCCGCGGCAGCGAAGACACCGGACACCACGCCGTTCACGGCATGCTCGATATCGACGTCGCCGAAGACGACATGCGGCGACTTGCCGCCGAGTTCCATCGAGCAGGGTATGAGGTTCTCTGCAGCATTGGCGGCAATGCGGCGCCCGGTTCCCGTCGAGCCGGTGAAGACGAATTTGGCGACGCCTGGATGCCGGGTCAGCGCATCGCCCGCCACGGCACCCGTCCCGGTCACGACGTTGACGACGCCGGCAGGAAAGCCGGCTTCCATGATCAGTTCGGCCAGAGCGAGCGTCGAGGCCGAGGCGTGCTCGGACGGCTTGACGACCACCGTGTTGCCGAGCGCAAGGCACGGCGCCAGCGTGCCGGTGAGCAGCATCAGCGGCGAGTTCCACGGCGTGATCATGCCGACGACGCCGATCGGCTCGCGCAGGTTGAAGTTGAGCATGTCGAGCTTGTTGACCGGGATGGTGTCGCCGAGCAGCTTGTCGGCCATCCCCGCGAAATAGGTGTAGCTGTCGGGCATGGCGCGCATCTGCGCCCGCATTTCCTTCAGCAGCTTGCCATTGTCGCGCGTCTCGATCAGCGCCAGCTCGTCGGCGTGCTCCAGCACCAGTTCCGCCAAACGGCGGACGAGCTTGCCACGGTCGGTCTGGGTCATGCGCCGCCAGGCCGGGTTGGCGAAGGCCGCGTGCGCGGCTTCGACAGCCACGCCGACATCCTCGGCGCCGGCATCGGCGAATTGGTACCAGGGCTTGCCGGTGGTCGGGTCGAAGCTGTCGATATACTGCCCGCTGCTCGGCGCCACGAAAACGCCGTTGATGAAAAGGTTCTGGCGCGAGCCTTCGAGCGATCCGACTATCGTTTTCATGCTGTCTGTCCTGCTTGGATCATCATTCGGACGCCGCCTGCGTCCACGATTGCGACTGGCCATCGATCATCGCGACGCGGCCGCCGTCGCCGGTATCCATGTAGATGCCGAAGCGCTTGTCCTGCCGCTCGCGCGCATAGCGGCGCAGCATGGCGCGCAGCTCGTGGGTAGCGACCTGCTCGTAGGGCAGCGCGTCGACGGCAAAGAAGGTGTGGCCATTCGGCAGCGCGCCTTCCGCGCTCTCGCGGCTCAGTTCGGCGCGGTAGATCAGGTAGCCGGGATCGCTGTCGGCGACGTCGAAGACCGAATAGAGAAAGGTGTTTTCAGGGACGAGGCTCAGCGCCTCGCCGCCGTCGAGGACGAGTTGGCGATCAGCCTTGCGGCGCTGTGCGGTCGGCAGCACCCAGCCTCCCTTGCCGTCGCTGCGCAGAAGAATGCGGTCTCCGGCCTCGACCAGGTAGCCGATGATCATGTCCTGCGAGGCCAGCCAGCCGGCCGGCAGCGGATCTTTCACGCTGGCGTAGCGGCCGCGGCAGAAGCCGAGCGGCGCCGACGGGCTGGTTCCAAAAGCCTGCACCTGGCCGATCAGGATGATGTGGTCGCCGGCCTCGATGCGGTTGTGAACGGTGCAGTCGAACCATGTCAGGCTGTCGGTAAGGACAGGCGCGCCTGTGTGGGCGCGGTCATGATTGACCGACTGGAACTTGTCCGCCGCCTTCGAGGCGAACACCGATGAAACATCGGCCTGCCCCTCGTGCAGGAAATTGACCGCGAAGGACCGCGTCTCGTTGAAGGCCGGAAAGCTCGCAGCCGACTTGCCGACACAGACCAGCAGCAGCGGCGGGTCGAGCGAGACGGAGGTGAAGGAATTGGCGGTCATGCCGCGCGGATTACCGTCGCGATCGCGCGTGGTGATGACGGTGACCCCGGTGACGAAGGTGCCGAATGCACGACGCAAAGCGATCGGGTCGATCGTCCTTTGTACCACCGCATCCGCCATTGCTTTCCTCCATAGTGTCGGATGAAGGCTAGGCAGGAGCCGGCACCGCTTCTTCCTCCGATCTGTAGGAAAGACTTCGCGACAGGCTGCTGTCATCCCGAGCAAGCGTGGGCGTGACGAGCCCGCGCCTGGCGGCGGACGCCATTTGGCGGCAGCAATGTTGGGATGGGGTGGCTCTAGCGGACTGCCGGCACGCGGCTGTCGATGATGCCGCTGAGACGGATTGCCAATTCAACCGCGAAGCGCTGTTCGGGCGTGTCGAGCCGGATGCCGAACAGGTCCTCTATGCGCGACAGACGATAGCGCAAGGTGGTGACGTGAAGACCGATGGCGTCGGCGCAGGCCTGGCTGCGGCAGCCTTCGCGCAGATAGGCAAACAACGTGTCCAGATAGGGCGTGCCGTGCTCGCGATCATGCGCGATCAGCGCGCCGACGCTTTTGTCGACGAAGTTGCGCACGTCTGGCACGTCGGCGGCGGCGACCAGCATCGGCAGCGGACCAAAATCCTGGCCGGCGAAAACGCCGGTGCGTCCAAAAGACCGGCCGATGCGGATCATGCGGCGGCAACGGTCCCACGCGGTCGGATAGTCGGCCAGCGCAGCACACATCTCGGAAACCAGGACCGCCGGCTCACGCTCGAAATAGCGGCCAAGCTCTGCGGCAATCTTGTTTGGCAATTTCCCCAGGCGGGTGCTGTCTTGCCTGGCATCGTCCGCAACGAGACAGACAAGGCCGCTTTCAACGGCGATAACGGTGCCCGCCACGCCTGCCTGTTCCAGCAGCCGAACAATTGCATGGTGCGGATCGGCAAGACCACCGCTGCCGTCCTTTGCCTCGTCGGCGTAGTCCACGACGATCATTCTTTGGGAAGTGGTCAGGTCGATCCCTAATCGGCGTGCGCGATTGACGATATCCGCCTCGTCGCGCCAGCGGCGCTCCACGACTTCAAGAAAGAGTTCCGTCAGAGATCTGGTCTCGAAGCGGAAGCGAACGAAGCTGCGCATCATCTGCACGCTGAGCGCGAATTTGGCGCTGTCGAGCAGCATCTGATCGAGCTGGCCAGACTGCTGCGGCGTCGGAAAAATCATTAGCGCGCCAACCACTTCGTCATCGATCGTAAGCGGCTCGATACGTACCGAAAGCTTGAGCCGGTGCTTGCCGTCATCGACGAACAGCGTCTCGTCCTGGCGTGCCTCGGACGCGCCGCGCGCGACCTTGAGTACCTGCCGGTTGAGCACGCCGCCAACGGCCTGTTGCCAGGTCGCGGCGTCGAAATGCGCTTCGCTCGGCGAGCGGCCCGCCACGACCAGGTTGGCGTGGAAATCGATGACCACGACCGGATTGGGCAACAGCTCGCCGACCTTATCGGCGAGTGCGGCCACCGATCCTTCCGACAGGGCCTGCTGCAGAAGCGAGGTGTGCGCCAGCAAGGCGTGCTGCAGACGCTCGCCGGCCTGCTTCTCCTGGCGCAGCCGATGCTGCTTCTCGACCGCGATCTCGCCCAGATGCACGATCATGCCGATGAAGGCGACATCCTCGGCGCTGACTTCGGTGATTTCGCGCGAGACGACCGTCAGCACCATCGGCCGGCCGTCTTCATCGACGCAGTTCATCGGCATGACGAGCACGCTGCGGTAGTCGCGCTCGAACGCCTCGCGGCGATAGCCCGGGAACTCCTCGGATTCCCGCGCGTCCCTGATATAGACGGGCTCGTTGCGGTTGAGCGCGACGATCGAAGGACTGGTGGCCAGTTCCCACCGGTCCGGCAAAGTGCGCTGAATGAGCGTCGGGTCATGGCGCACGATGACGTAGGCGTGGCCATGCGGCGCATCGATGCTCATGATCGAGCCCAAGGTCCATTTGGCATGGCGGCAAGCTGCCAGCACGAGGTCGCGCAGCACGGACTGGAGATCGCCACCCGAATTGATGAGGCTGGCGGCGTCCCGCAAAGAGAGAATTTGCGACTCGTGATCCACGCCCGGTCTTCCGCCTCGCGAAGGGCCAATTTAAGCCGTCGCGGATATATGAACGCTACACCGCTTCCAAGCGGGGTGCACGCCGATTCTTCCTACGAACCGGAGGAATACCTGTCCAGCGGACCTTACTAGGCTGGGCTTCCACCAACAGGGCCCAAAATCATGGAATTGCGAAAAGTCTGCACGTTCATCGAGGAAGTGCACATCGAAGGCGGCAAGGCAGGTGCCAGGCCGGTAACGTCGATCGTCGTCGCCGGCGTACTGCGCAATCCCTGGGCCGGGCGCGGCTTCGTCGAGGACCTGCGACCCGAGATCGTGGCCATCGCGCCCCGCCTGGGGCACGAGCTTACGCATCGCCTGCTCGGGCTCATGCCTGCGGAGCGTATCGAGAGCTACGGCAAGGCCGCTGCCGTTGGCGTGGCCGGCGAGATCGAGCACGCCTCGGCCATGATCCACACGCTGCGTTTCGGCAACGTGTTCCGCAACGCGGTCGGCGGCACGACCTATCTCGAATTCTGCAACACGCGCAATGCGCCGGGCGCGCTGCTGTCGCTGCCGATGATGCACAAGAGCGAGAACGGCCTCCGCTCGCATTTCATCACCGCCAATTTCCAGATCGCCGACGGCCCGGCCGCCGACGAGATCGTCGTGGCCATCGGCGCGGCGGATGGCGGCCGTATCCATCCACGCATCGCCGACCGCTTCCAGGACATGGCAGAGATGGAGCAGGAGCGGCTCAGCGTTCAAGGCTAACGGTTGCAGTTCCGGGAGCTGTATCCGGACAAGCGCCACTTGAGCCGGCCAATGTTTCGGGCGTCGCAGCCGTCAGGGATCGAGCCAGGGCGTAGCGTCCTCGACGGCCGGTCCGGCCTTTGCCGGATCGGACGGGCGGCGCGCAACGAAGCGGCCGAAGCCGGCTCGCGCCTGCAGTTCCTCGCCCGCGATCAGCGGCACCCCGCGCAGCAGCACGGTGATCGGCTTGCCTGTCACCACCTTGCCTTCGTAAGGCGAAAAATCGACGCGCGAATGCAGCGCTTCGTGGCTGACGGTCCACTTGCGTCCCGGATCCCACAACGCGAGATCCGCGTCCAGACCGACGGCGATACGACCCTTGCAGTGGTCGAGACCGTAGACCGCGGCGGCATTGCGCGAGGTCAGATCGAGATATCGCGGCAACGTCAGCCGTCCGGTCAGAAGCCCTTCGGAGAACAGCAGCGGCAGCCTGGTCTCCAGGCCGGGAATGCCGCTCAGCGTCGTGGCGAAACCAGGCTCCGCCGCCTTGCCGATCTTGTCGGCAAAATAATAGGGCGAATGATCGGACGACCAGAGGTCGATGCCACCGTCGGCCAGAAGCCGCCAGAGATGCTCGCGGCTCCGCGGCGTGCGCGGCGGCGGCGAAAACACGAAGCGGGCGGCATCGCGCCCCGGCCGGTCGAGATCCGCCGCGCCGAGGAAGACATATTGCGGGCAGGTTTCCGCCGCGACGTCGACGCCGCGCCGACGTGCCCGTTCGACTTCCTCGGCCGACTGCTGCGACGACACATGCACGATGGTCATGCGGGTGCCGGTCATCTCCGCCAGCGCCAGAGCCCGGTGGGTGGCCTCGCGCTCCATGATCTCGCTGTGGGCGACGGCGTGGTAGCGCATCCCGGTGCGGCCGAGTTCTATCAGTCTTTGCCGCGTGCGCCGGATGGCGGCATCGTTCTCGGCGTGGACCATGACGACCCAGCCGAGCTTCCTCGCCGCATCGAGGACGGTGAAGAACAGGTCGTCGTCGACAGCAAAACCCTGGTAGGTCATGAACAGCTTGACCGAAGCGATACCCTGCCCGGCCAATTGGCTGAGCTGTGCTTCGACGTCCGCACCGGTTCCCGTCGTCACCACCGCATGGAGGCCGTAGTCGACGATGGAACGCCCAGCCGCGCGGCCCATCGCCCGCTCGAGCGCGCCGACCGTCGTCATGTCCGGGCCTGGCATGCCGAAAGGCACGATGCAGGTCGTGCCGCCGAACGCGGCGGAGATCGAGCCCGATTCGAAGTCGTCGGCATTGTCGGCGCCGCCCCAGACCGGCTGGTCGAGATGGCAGTGGGCATCGATGCCGCCGGGCATCACCCACAGGCCCGCGGCGTCGACGGTTTCCGCACCTTGCAGGCCTGAATCTATGGCCGAGATCCGGCCGTCATCGACAGCGACGTCGCAATCCCGCCAGCCGTCATCGAAGGCGAGGCGTCCGCCTCTGATCACCAGTTCATGCAAGGGCGACGCCATGGACGCTCACCACATTGCCATTGAGGCCACAGCGATATCCACACCAAGGCTTTGGCGCGGCACGCTCAGGCCCTCAACCGTTTGCCATCAGGGTCGAAGGGCGGTCGGTCAAGCAACACCGCGTTGTGCGGCCGGCCGAGGATCGCGACCGTCACCGCATCGCCCGACTTCACGGAGCCTGCCTTCACATAGCCGAGCGCGAGCGACATGCCGACATGGTAGCCGTAGGCGCCGGACGTCACCTGGCCGACCGGCGTGCCGTCGGGAAGGAAGATCGGCTCGCCGCCGGTGGCGTCGGCATCCTTCGCCTCGATCGAGATCATGATCAGCTCGTCGCGGGCCGGCTTCGACGCCAGCGCGGCATAGGCGTCGCGATTGAGGAAGTCGCCCTTGTCCATCTTGATCAGCCGGTCGAACTTGACCTCCTGCGGCCAGTATTCGGGCGAGTACTCGCGGCCCCAGCTGCCATAGCCTTTCTCCACCCTCAGCGACATCAGGGCGCGCGAGCCGACCGGTCCGCCGCCTTCCTGCCGCGCGGCGTCGAGCAGGGCGTTGTAGAGAGCGGTCTGGTCCTTCTCCTCGCAGTAGAGCTCCCAGCCGAGATCGCCGGTGAAGGAGACGCGCAGCGCGATGACATCGAGGCCGGCAACGGTGATGCGGCGCGAGGCCATGAAGGGGAAGGACGCCGTCGTCAGGTCGTCATTGGTCAGGCGCTGCAGCACGGCGCGCGATTTCGGCCCGGCGACGTTGAAGCCGCACATGTCCTCGGTGAGGGAGCGGAACGTCGTGCCCTCCGGCAACGGCACCATCTTGAAGAAACGCTGATGATAGCGCTCGGCCATGCCGGAGCCGAAGATGCGATACTCGTCCTGCGCCAGCTTGGTGACGGTGAAGTCGCCGGCGATGCCGCCGCGCTTGCCGATCAGCGGCGTCAGGCAGGATCGGCCGACCTGCGAAGGGATCTTGTTGGCGAAGAGCGCGTTCAGCCAGGCTTCGGCGCCCGGCCCCTTCACCTCGTATTTGGCGAAATTGGAGATGTCGATGATGCCGACATGGTCGCGCAGCATGCGCGCCTCGCGGCCGACCGGATGCCACCAGTTCTGCCTGGTGAAGCCGATCGTCTCCTCGCGCGGCTCGCCGTCGATGGAGAACCACAGCGGATGCTCCCAGCCGAAGTTCAGGCCGAACACCGCGCCGTTTTCCTTCTGCATGGAATAGGCCGGGCGCGTGCGCACCGGCCGCCCCGCTGCCCGCTCCTCGTTCGGGAAATGGATCTTGAAGCGGTGGCTGTACTGGTCCTGCACGCGGGCCTTGACGAAGGCCTTGCCGGCCCAGTGGCCGAAGCGGGCGAGATCCCAGCCGAACATGTCGAGCGTCGGTTCGCCCTCGATCATCCACTCGGCCGCCAGGCGGCCGAGGCCGCCGGACTGCGAGAAGCCCGGAATGATGCCGGCGCAGCAGAAGTAGTTGCGCAGTTCCGGCACGGGGCCGAACAGGGCGGCGCTGTCCGGCGACCAGATCATCGGGCCGTTGATCACCCGCTTGACGCCGGCCGTGCCGACCGCGGGCACGCGGGCGATGGCGCGCATCATGTTCTCCTCAATGCGCTCCAGATCGTCCGGGAAGAGCTCGTGGCCGAAATCCTGCGGCGTGCCGTCCTCGGCCCAGAATTTCATTGCCCGCTCATAGGCGCCGATCAGCAGGCCGAGCCCCTCCTGGCGCAGGTAATATTCACCGTCGCGGTCGGCGACCGAAGGCAGGCGCCGGCCCATCGAGGCGATCTCGGGGATGGTCTCGGTGACGAAATACTGATGCTCGGTCGGAATGAGCGGCAGCGCCAGCCCGGCCATCGCACCGACCTCACGCGCCCATAGGCCGGCGGCGTTCACCACCCATTGCGCGTGGACGTCGCCCTTGGTGGTGCGCACGATCCAACTGCCGTCCGGCTGCTGCTCGGTTCCGGTCACCGCGGTGAACCGATGGATCTCGGCGCCGCGCTGGCGCGCGCCGGCCGCATAGGCGGCCGTCACGCCCGAAGGATCGACATTGCCGCCTTCGGGTTCGTACATGATGCAGCGTATGCCGTCGAAGTCGACGAGCGGGTGCAATCGCTCGGCCTCCGCCCTGTCGACCTCGTAGAAATTCATCTTGTAGCGGCGTGCTTTGGCTTCCTGCAGCCGAAGCTGGTGCTCGCGCGCCTCGGTCTGGGCGAGATAGAGCGATCCCGGTTGGAAGATGCCGCAGCCCTGACCCGTCTCCTGCTCGAGCTCCTTGTAGAGCGCCATCGTGTAGTGCTGCAGGCGGCTGATGTTGGTCGAGTCGTGCAGGCCGTGAATGTTGGCCGCGGCATGCCAGGTCGAGCCGGAGGTGAGCTCGTCACGCTCGAACAGCACAACGTCGCTCCAGCCGTGCTTGGTCAGGTGGTAGAGGATCGAGCATCCGATCAGGCCGCCGCCGATCACAACAGCCTGGGCATGGTTCCGCATTTTTTGTTCCTTTTGGCTGTGCGTCCGGAGCCGGACAGGCAGGCGACGGGGCTGGATAGCGACAGGGTTCCGCTTGGCTCCTCAGTCGACGACATGACCCCACTTTTTCGACCGCCGGCAATGTAGAAAGCTCGGGAAACGACTGTAAAGCCCGCAATTGAGGCCTACTGCTGCTTTTTGGGGCAGTTATGGCCAAAAAAAACGAGGTCATAGCCACATCAATCTTCGTTTGTAGGCATGGAGGCCGGGTGTAGCTTTTAGCGGGGAATTGAGCAGCCGCGATCAGCGGCGCCACCAATGGGAGCCACCCGCCATGGACCTGCATTCCGAGCGCGGAGACAGACCGGCCAAGCCGGCATGCCTCTCGTCGTCCATGCGCCTTGACGGTCCGGCAGCGCGGTTGCGCGCCGGCCGGCGAATTCGGTTCCGCACCAGCCGAAATGACAGGGCCGAAACGCCTTGTCCGAACCGCGCATTGCGACAACTCGGAGGTCAAAACCTTGGATAAGACATCGCATCCCTATATTCCGGCACTCTTCGACCAACTCAACGAGGGCGCGATCAGCCGCAGGGATTTCCTGCGCAAGTCGACGCTGCTCGGCCTCTCGGCCGGCGCTGCCTACGCCATAGCCGGCGTCGTCGACCCGGCCATACAAGCCCGCGCCACAGACCTGCCGAAAGGCGGCAACCTGCGCATCGGCATGCGCTGCATGGAAATCAAGGATCCGCATCTCGCCGACTTCGCCGAAAAGTCCAATGTCATCCGCCAGGTCTGCGAATACCTGACCTTCACCGACCGCAACAACATCACCCACCCCTACCTTTTGGAGAAATGGGATGTCAGCGAGGACTTGAAGACCTGGACGCTGCATATCCGCAAGGATGTGAAATGGCGTGACGGCAGGGCGCTCAATGCCGCCGACGTGGTGTGGAACCTGAAGCGCGTCAGCGATCCCGCGGTCGGCTCCTCCGTGCTCGGCCTGTTCACCGGCTATCTGGTCCAGGAATACGAGACGGGCGAGAAGGACGACAAGGGCAATCCGAAAAAGTCGAGCCGGCTGTGGTCCGACAAGGCGATCGAGAAGGTCGACGACAGCACGGTGCGGCTGAACCTGTTCTCGCCGCAGATCGCGGTCGCCGAACACCTCTTCCACTATCCGATGTTCATCCTCGACCCGAAGGACAATGGCGCGTTCGGTCCGAGCGCCAACGGCACCGGTCCGTTCGAGATGGTCGAATACACGGTCGGCAAGGGCGCGAAATACAAGGCGCGGGCCGATTACTGGGGCGGCGCTGCGCATCTCGACACCTTCGAGTTCGTCGACCTCGGCGACAACCCGGGCGCCGGCATCGCGGCGATGGCCTCCAAGCAGGTCGACGGCCTGTCGGAAGCCGACGCCGTGCAGATCAACTCGATGAAGGCCTTCCCGCATGTCGCCGTCCACAAGGTCGAGACGACGCAGACCATCGTCATGCGCGTGCATCCCGACGTCGAGCAGTTCAAGGACAAGCGCGTGCGCCAGGCGATGCGCCACGCGCTTGACCGCGACAAGATCATCCAGACCGTTCTGCTCGGCGCCGGCACGCCGGCCGAGGACCATCACGTGGCTCCCTCGCATCCCGAATATGCCGCGCTGCCCAAATGGCCGCGCGACATCGACAAGGCAAAGAAGCTGATGGCCGACGCCGGCCATGCCGACGGTTTCGAACTGGACCTGGTGACGCGGCCCGATCCGATCTGGGAGCTGAATACCACCCAGGCGATGGCCGAGCAGTTGAAGGACATCGGCATCAAGGCCAACATCAAGTCGCTGCCGAGCGCGCAGTATTGGGAAGTGTGGACCAGCGCTCCGTTCAGCCTGACGGCCTGGGGCCACCGCCCGCTCGCCATCATGACGCTCGGCCTTGCCTACCGCTCCAACGCGGCGTGGAACGAATCCCACTTCTCGAACGCCGAATTCGACAAGCTGCTCACCCAGGCCGAGGGCATCCTCGACCCGAAGGAGCGCAGCAAGGTGATGGAGAAGATCGAGCTGATCATGCAGGACGAGGGGCCGATCGTGCAGCCGTTCTGGCGCATCTTCTCGACCGTGATGGACAAGAAGGTGCAGGGCTTCGAGCTGCATCCTTCGCAGTACATCTTCGCCAAGGACTACGCGATCGCCTCCGCCTAGACCACTCTGCGCCCGGCCGTCGGCATGGCGGTCGGGCTCCCTTCCACTCGAAAGTAGATCGGAAACCTCCAGCTGATGGCGATATTCGTGGCGAAACGGCTGGCGATGATGCTGCTCACCATGGTCGCGGCGTCGTTCCTGGTATTCGCCGTCTGCGAATTCACGCCGGGCAGCGTCGCGCGCAAGTCGCTCGGTCCCTTCGCGACCCAGCAGCAGGTCGATTTCCTCACCAAGAAGCTGAAGGCGGACGATCCGCTTTTGGTGCGCTATGGGCGCTGGGCGGGCGTGCTGCTCGGCATCATTCCGGATCCGCTCCAGGACCCGAGCACCGGGCTCAATTTCAAGGACCCGCGCGGCGCGCAATACTTTGGCAATTTCGGCTATTCGACGCTGAACAAGCTGCCCGTCAACGACGTCATCTGGAACCGGCTCGGCAACACGGCGATCCTGGCCGGACTGGCCTTCCTGCTGATCGTGCCGCTGTCGATCGTCTTCGGCATATTGTCCGGCCTGAAGGAAGGCGGCGTGCTCGACTGGCTGTTGTCGGTCATCTGCATCACCTTCACCTCGATCCCGGAATTCGCGTCGGGCGTGTTCCTGGTCACGCTGTTCGTCATCCTGTGGCCGGTGCTGCCGGGCACCAGCCCGCTCGATGCGGAGGGCGGCTGGTCGGTCCCGTCCCAGCTCGTGCTGCCGGTCGCGGTGCTCGTCATCTACGACTTCGGTTACGTCGCGCGCATGATCCGCGTCTCGATGATCGGCGTGATGGAAAAACCCTTTATCCGCACCGCGGTGCTGAAGGGCATGAGCACGCGCCAGGTCGTGCTCGGCCACGCGCTTCGCAACGCCATGATCGCCCCTTTCACTGTGCTCTTGCTGCAGATCAATTTCCTGATCAGCGGCGTGGTGGTGACCGAGCTCGTCTTTGCCTATCCAGGGTTCGGCCGGCTGCTGCTCGACGCCAGCCTGTTCGGCGACATCGCCACCATCGAGGCCGCCACGCTGATCACCGTCGCTATCGCGGTCACGACGCAGTTCGTCGGCGATCTCGGTTACATGCTGCTCGATCCGCGCATAAGATTGCGATGAACGCACTGGTCGAGCAGAGAGCGATGGAGGCGACAGCCGTCAAGGCAATGGGCAGGCCACGCCTGAAATGGGCGCGGATCCTGCGCTCGCCCACCGCAATGGTCGGGCTCTTCCTGGTCGGCTTCTGGGTGCTTGCGGCGATCCTGGCGCCGGTGCTGCCGCTCTATTCGCCGACCGAACAGGACGTCATGGCGCTGGCCGACCCGACGCCGTCGGCGGCGCACTGGCTTGGCGTCGACATTCTCGGCCGCGATGAATTATCGCGCCTGATCTTCGGCGCCCGCACCGTGCTGGTGGTCGCGCCGCTTTCGGTCGCCGTCGCCATGATCGTCGGCATCACGCTCGGCATGATCGCCGGCTATTACGGCGGCTGGATCGATGCCGTGATCAGCCGCCTGTCCGACATCATCCTCGCCTTCCCGGTGCTGGTCCTCTACGTCATCCTGATCGCCAATATCGGCCCTTCGGTCATCAACATCGTCATCGCCACGACGATCGCCTCGGCGCCAGGCATCGGGCGGATAACGCGCGGACTGGCGCTCGGCCTGAAGGAGCAGGAATACGTCGCCGCCGCCAGGCTGCGTGCCGAAAGCACTTTATACATCATGCTCGTCGAGCTTTTGCCCAACTGCCGCGGCATGCTGATCGTCGATGCCTGCCTGCGCATCGGCTACACGATCATCACCATCGGCATTTTGGGCTTCCTCGGCCTCGGCCTGCCGCCGCCCAATCCAGACTGGGGCGGCATGGTCAAGGAAAGCACCACCGTGCTCAACGTCTGGCCGCTGATGTCGGTCCTGCCCTCGGTCGCGATCGTCAGCCTGGTGCTGGGCTTCAACCTGTTGGCCGACGGCTTGCGGGAGGCCTGGAAGCCATGACGCCGACCGCAGAGACAGCATTGTCAAAACCGGGCCGGCAAGCGTCCGACACGCCCTTGCTCGCCGTCCGCGACTTGCGCATCGAGTTTCGCGGCAAGGCCGAGACGATCGTCGCCGTGCCGAAGCTTTCGTTCGAGGTGAAGCCCGGCGAAAGTTTTGGGTTGGTCGGCGAATCCGGCTGCGGCAAGAGCACCACGGCCATGGCCATCATGGGCTATCTCGGCGCGACGGGGGTTATCGCCGGCGGCAGCATCCGCTTCGAAGGCGAGGAACTGGTCGCCGCCCCGGCGCAGAAGCTGCGCTCGATACGCGGGCGGCGCATCGCCATGGTCTATCAGGACCCAATGAGCGCGCTCAATCCGGTGAAGACGATCGGCGCGCAACTCGCCGAAGTGCCGATGCTGCATCTTGGCACCAGCCGCGCCGAGGCGATCGAGATGGCGGCGGCGATGCTCAGGGACGTGCGCCTGCCCGACGCCGGCGACATGCTGAAGCGCTATCCGCATCAGCTTTCCGGTGGCCAGCAGCAGCGGGTCGTCATCGCCATGGCGCTGCTCGGGCGGCCGTCGCTGCTGTTGCTCGACGAGCCGACCACAGGGCTGGACGTCACGGTGGAATCGGCGGTGATCGACCTGATCGGCGAGTTGCGCCGCCGCTACGGCACCAGCCTGCTCTTCATCTCGCATAATCTCGGCCTGATCGCCGAAAGCTGCGACCGCGTCGGCATCATGTATTCCGGCGAACTGGTCGAAGAGGCGCCGACGCGCGAATTGTTCGGCCGGCCGCGGCATCCCTACACGCAAGGGCTGATCGACTGCATCCCCGATATCGGGCAGGGCAAGCACACCCGCACGCTCGCCGCCATTCCGGGCCATATCCCGTTGCCTTCGGAGCGGCCGCGCGGCTGCCTGTTCGGCCCGCGCTGCGCGGGTTTCCGCGCCGGCTTGTGCGACCAGCCCGGCATGACATTCGAACCGGTCGGCGAGCAGCATCTGGTGCGCTGCGCGCGCTGGCCGGAACTCGATCTCGCGCGCCGGGAGTTGCCGCCGCTCTCCGACGAGAGCGCGACAGCGGGCGCCGCAATCGCCGTCTCGGATATCACCAAGCTCTATCACCTCGGCTACCACAAGACGCTGAAAGCCAATGAGGGTGTGTCGTTCGAAGCCGGTAAGGCCGAGATCGTTGCGCTGGTCGGAGAGTCCGGCTGCGGCAAGTCGACCCTCGCGCGCATCGTCACCGGCCTCGACCGCGCCACATCAGGCGAAATCCGCATGGCGGGCGACGACATCGTCGCGGTGGAGGCGAGCTCCCGGTCGAAGCAGTTGCTGCGATCGATCCAGATGGTGTTCCAGAATCCGGATTCGACGCTCAATCCGTCGCACAGCGCCGGCTTCCCGATCCGCCGCTCGCTGAAGAAGTTCGGCATCCGCAAGGGCAAGGCGGCCATCGACCAGCGCATGCGCGAGCTGCTCGAGATGGTGCGGCTTTCGCCGGACTTCGCCGCGCGCCGGCCGAGCCAGTTGTCGGGCGGGCAGAAGCAGCGCATCGCCATCGCGCGCGCCTTCGCCTCCGACCCGTCGCTGATCGTCGCCGACGAGCCCGTGTCGGCGCTGGACGTTTCCGTGCAGGCGGCCGTGGTGACGCTGCTGCTCGACATCCAGAAGACCAGGCATGCGACGATGCTGTTCATCAGCCACGACCTGGCGCTGGTGCGCCATGTCGCCGACAAGGTCGTGGTGATGTATCTCGGCAAGGTGATGGAGAAAGGCACCGTCGAAGAGATCTTCTGCGGGGCGACCCATCCCTACACCGAGGCGCTGATTTCGGCGATCCGCAGCACCAAGCCGGAGGGCGCTGCGCGCAAGCGGATCACGCTGAGCGGCGACACGCCGAGCCCCGTCGATGTCCCGCCCGGCTGCCGCTTCGCCAGCCGCTGCCACCGCAAGGTGGGTTCGATCTGCGACAACGAGCCGCCACCGATCCGAAGGATGTCGTCCACACACGAGATCGCCTGCCACATTCCGGCAGAGGCGTTGGCTGCTCTCGCACTCCCGGATGAGGCGCGCGACCCTGCATGACGACATCGCTGGGCCGCCTCTGGCGTCAGGCCGAACGATCACGCGCGATCCTGCCGATCATGGCGCGCATTTGCCTGGCCGGCACCGGCAGCGCGATGCTGACGACGGCGGTGTCGCTGGCGCTGAGCGCGCCGGGTATCGATCCTTCCGAAGTGCAATTGGTGCTGACCGCCTATCCGGTCGGATTTCTGATCGGCTGCCTCATTGCGCGTCCGCTGGTGTCGCGGGTCGGCCATGAGCGCGCCTTCTTCGTCATAACCGTGCTTGCAAGCCTCGCCGCCTCGGGCTTCACGATCACCGATTCCATGCCGGCATGGCTTTGTTTCCGGCTGCTCGGCGGGCTTGCCATGGCGGCCATGTTCGTTGTCTGCGAAAGCTGGATCAACCTCTATGCCGACCAGCACAATCGCGGCAGGCTGTTCTCCCTCTACATGCTGACGACGGCGGTCGCCGTGCTGTTCGGGCAGCTGCTGCTGGAGATGGTCGGCGCGCATTCGCCGCATTTGTTCGGCGTCAGCGCGGCGACCGTGCTCCTGTCCGCGCTTGCGCGGTTTGTCTCCAAACCATGGCCCGCCCTGCCCGCTCCGCAGCTCGAACCATCCCTTGCTGAAATCCCCGCCAAGGAAGAACGCTACGGTGTCATCCAGTTGCTGCGCCTGGCGCCGGTAACGGTGGTCAGCATCTTCCAGGTCGGCATCACCAACATGAACATCTTCGTGCTGACGCCGATCTACGGCGCCAGGATCGGATTGTCCGCCACCGTCGGCCTGGTGACGACGGTCAGCATCGCCGGGATGCTGGCGCAGACGCCGGTCGGATGGCTGTCCGATCGGTTCGACAGGCGCATCATGCTGCTCATCCAGGGCCTGCTTTCCGTGTCGCTATGCGCGTCGATCGCCTGGCTGGGCAACGGACCGCTGCCGCTGCTCTTCCTGCTGTTCTTCCTCTATGGCGCCACGGCGCTCACGGTCTATCCGGTGGCAATCGCCTTCGCCAACTCGCGCATGCACAGCCGGCACATGGTGGCGGCCTCGGGCACGCTGCTGCTCCTCTATTCGATCGGCAACATCCTGACGCCCGGGCTGGCCGCCGGGCTGATGGAGCGCACCGCGCCGCAGGCGATGCTGTTCGTGCTCGGCACCGGCGGCATCCTGGTGGCGCTGGCGGCTTGCGTCAATCTGCGGCGACGGCCGATCGTTGTCGTTGCCGCACAGCCGTCCGGAGGCGAGCCGTGACCGCCGCCGCCGGTGCCCTACCTGATCGATTGGCCGGCAAAGCCATCCTGATCACCGGCGCCGCCAGCGGCATCGGCGCGGCGATAGCGCGCCGCTGCGTCGAAGAAGGAGCCCGTGTCGCCTGCGCCGATCGCGATGCGGCGGCGACACGCGCGCTTGCCACAAGCCTGGGGACGTCTGCGCTAGCGGTCGACTGCGACGTAACCGACCTGGACTCGACCAGAAATGCGGTCGATGCGACTGGTCAGGCCTTCGGCCGGCTGGACGGTCTGGTCCACAATGCCGCGGCTCCCTCGACTGACGGCACCGTCGCGGACCTTGCCATCGACAAATGGCGGCTGGAGATCGACGTCAGCCTGACCGGCGCTTTCCTGACCTCCAAATTCGCCGTGCCGCTGATGGCAGACAGCGGCGGCGGATCGATCGTCTTCATCGGCTCGCAATTCGCGCGGGTCGCCGTCGGCAAGGCGGTGGCCTACTGCGCGGCGAAGGCGGGGCTCGTGCATCTGGCAAAGGCCATGGCCGTCGACCATGCGGGCGAGCGCATCCGCGTCAACAGCCTGTCGCCGGGCGCGGTCGCGACCGCAAGACTGCTGCAGCGCTGGCCCAGCCTGGAAGCAGCCGACAAGGGTCTCGGGCCGGCGCATCTGCTCGGAAGGATCGCCGAGCCCGAAGAGATCGCGGCGGCTTGCGCCTTCCTGCTCTCATCCGACGCATCTTTCGTCACCGGCACGGATCTTCTGGTGGATGGCGGCTATGCGGTGCGCTGAACGAAATTCCTATATCGGAGGTTTTGCGGCATGACCCTTCTCGTCACAGGCGGCACCGGCTTCGTCATGAGCGTGGTGGCGCGCGCATGGCTCGACCGCAATCCTGCAGCGCGCACCGTCATTCTGGATCGTTCCGGCCTCGACGCGGCGGCCGAAAAGCATTTCGCTCCGGTGCGCGACCGGCTCACCGCGATCGCCGCCGACATCCTCGACCCGAAGGCCTGGTCCGCCGCCCTCGACAAGGAAGGCGTCACGGCAATCGTGCATGGCGCGACCATCACGCCGATCTCGCGCGGCAGCGCCTCGGAGGCCAAGCGTCGGCCGGAAGCCAAAGATCCGGCCCGTATCGTCGACGTCAATCTCATGGGTACGGTGCGGATGCTGGACTGGGCACGCACGCGGCCCACCGTAAAGCGCTTCATCTATGTCAGCTCCGGTTCCGTCTACCGGCACAACGGGCCCGACTGGAGTGGCGAGCCGCTACCGGAGGACGGCTATGTCGCGCCGCTGACGCTCTACGGCATTTCTAAGTTCGCCTCCGAGATGGTCACCAACCGCTATGCCGACCTGTTCGGCCTGTCGGCGATCTCGGTGCGGCTTGCTTCCGTCTACGGTCCGATGGATCGCGCGACCGAGAGCCGCAACTTTCGCCATGTCCCCAACCGTGTCGCGCATATGGCGCTGGCCGGCGAAACGATCAGGCCGAACAGCCTGGAACCTGTCGGCGATTATGTCGCCTCGACCGATGTGGCCGCCGCGATCCTCGCGCTGATCGATGCGCCACGCCTCAACTATCGCCACTACAACATCGGCTCAGGGTCGAGCCAGACCATCGGCGAGATCATCGGCTGGGCAAGAGAGCGCGTGCCCACCTTGAAGGCCGAGGTCACGCCGGGCGAGAATGCGAACATCGTTCAGGACGTCACGCTGAAGGGCGGCATGTGGGGCGCCTATGACATCGCCCGGATCATGCGCGATACCGCGTGGCGGCCGCGCCCCGGTAGGGAAGCGTTCCATGCCTATATGGACTGGATTTCCGCCAACGAGACGAACTGAGAGGGATTTGCCATGACGCCGAGCGCTGCCTCACAACCGGCCCAGCCGCGCGACTTCGTCGGCTATGGACCCAACCCGCCCTATGTCACCTGGCCGGGCGGGGCGAAGATCGCGATCAACCTCGTGCTGAACTACGAGGAAGGGTCGGAGTACAACTGGCTGGACGACGCCCGCAACGACAATTGGGGCGAGTACAATAACCCAGGCCTCTCACCGCATCGCGACCTCGGCACGGAGACGCATTTCGAATATGGCAGCCGGGTCGGCGTCTGGCGGCTCGCCCGGCTGTTCGACCGTTACAACGTCCCGATCACGGTGTCGGCCTGCGCGGTGGCGCTGGAGAAGAATCCCGCCGTCGCCGAGTGGATGAACGCGCGCGGCCATGACCTGCTTGGACATGGGCTGCGCTGGACCGACTATCCCGGCATGCCGCGCGAGGAAGAAGAGCGGCAATTGCACGAGGCGATCGCGCTCTACCAGAAAGTGCTCGGCCGGCGGCCGCTCGGCTGGAACTGCCGCTCGTTTCCGAGCGTCAACACCCGCGACCTGCTGGTGCGGGAGGGTGGTTTCCTCTACCACTCCGACCCCTGCAATGACGAGCTGCCCTATTTCGTCGACCATGGCGGGGCGCGCATCCTGGTCGTGCCCTATTCCAAGACGCTCAATGACAGCCGCTTCCTCATCGCGCCGGGCTACAGCAACCCGCGCGACTTTGCCGAGGATTGCCGCTCGGCCATCGACTACATGCTGTGGGAAGCGGATGAGACCGGCGGACGCATGCTGAACATCTGCGTGCATGCGCGCTGGATGGGTCAGCCGAACCGGGCTTCGGGCCTGCGCGAGGTGATCGAGCATGTGCAGAAGACGCCGGGCGCCGCCTTCATGCGCCGCGCCGACATCGCGCGCTTCTGGCTGGACAACCACGAAAAATTTGCCGGCAAAGCTGCCAGCTAAAACACCGGAGCTTGCAGCTTGTTCGAGACGCTCATCATCGGCGCGACGATCGTCAACGCGGACGGCGAAGCCCGGCGCGACGTGGCGACCAAGGGCGGCAAGATCGCGGCCCTGATCCAGCCCGGAGATGCAGCCGAAGCGCGAACGGTGATCGACGCAAGCGGCTGTTTCCTTCTGCCGGGACTCGTCGATGCGCATGCGCATCTGCGCGAGCCGGGACTGACCCACAAGGAAGATTTTTCGTCCGGCACGCATGCGGCAGCGCTCGGCGGCGTGACGACCGTGCTCGACATGCCGACCGACGATCCCTGGACGGCATCGGCTGAACAGCTTGCCGAGAAGATGTCGATGGCGGAAGGCAGGCTGAACGTCGATGTCGGCTTCCAGGCCGTCGTCAGCGAGAGGTTGGACCGCCTCGAAAGGCTCGCGGCTCTTGCCCCGGTATCGTTCGAGCTTTTCACGGCCGACGTTCCGCAGCAGTTTCTTTTTCCGACGATGGACGCCGTTCTTTTCGCGCTGAAGCGGATGGCCCCGCTCAAGACGACCGTCGGTATTTCACCCGGCGACCAATCGCTGCTCGAGGGCAGTGCCGCGCGCGACCGGACCGGCGATATCTCGGCGTTCCAGGAGAGCCGCCCGCCGCTCGCCGAGGCAAACGGCATCGCACGAGCGCTGCTGGCGGCGGCCGAGACCGGCGCGCGCGTTCATGTCCGGCAGATCAATTCGGCGCTTGGCATCGAGGCGTGGCGGCGCCTGCGCGATTTCGCCGATGCCAGCGTGGAGACGACGCCGCAAAACCTTTCTTTCTTAGCGGACGACTACGAGACACAAGGCGCACGGCTAAAGGGATCGCCGCCCCTGCGGTCGAGGGAAGATATGCAGCGCCTGCGCGAAGCGGTCGCTGCCGGGCTGATCGACATCATCGCCACCGATCATGCCCCGCACAGCCCCGCGGAGAAGGCTGCCCACTATCCCTCATTTGCCGATATCCCGGGCGGCATGCCGGGACTGCAGACCCTTTTGTCCGTCATGCTCAAGCTTGTGGACGAGGGCCTGATCGGAATGCGCGACATCGCCCGGATGTGCGCGGCCAATCCGGCGGAACGGTTCGGGCTTGGCAAGAGCAAGGGCCGGCTGGCCGTGGGCCATGATGCCGACATCCTGATCATCGATCCGAAGCAGGTTTTCGCGATCCGCAACGCGGACCAAAAATCCAAGGCCGGCTACACGCCTTTCGACGGCTGGAGCGTTTCCGCCACGCTGCGGCAGGTGTTCCTGCGGGGCGAGGAAATCATGCGCAACGGCGTGCTGCTGAAGGCAGCGCAAGGCCAAGTGGTGCGGCGGGAGAACTGAGGCGAGCAAGATGGGTCTTCTGGAAGCCAAGGTCGCCATCGTCACCGGCGCGAGTTCCGGCATCGGCCGCGCCATCGCGCAACGCTACGCGCAAGAGGGCGCGAAGGTCGTGGTGGCCGATATGCGCGAGGAGCCGATCGAGGGCGGCGAAACGACGGTTCGCGTGATCGGAGCGGCCGGCGGCGAGGCGATTTTCATCCCCACGGACATTGCCGACCAGCAGGCTGTCATAGGCATGGTGCGGCAAACGGTCGAGCGGTTCGGACGGCTGGATATCCTGGTCAACAATGCCGCGATCTACACCTCGACCAATCTGATCGAGACGACGCCGGAGCAATGGGCGAAGGTGATGGGCGTCAATGTCACCGGCTTTTTCTTCTGCTCGCAGCAGGCGGTGCTGCAGATGTTGAAGCAGGATCCGGTCAACGGCGTGCGCGGGCGGATCGTCAACATCTCCTCTCAGCACGGCATGGTCGCCTGCCCTGGCGACTTCCCCTATTCGGTCAGCAAGGGCGCCATCGTGCAGATGACGCGCCAGATCGCCGTCGATCACGCCGACGACCTGATCGTCTGCAATGCCATTGCGCCCGGCAAGATCATCACCGGCAAGCCGGGCGTCGCCAACGATCCCGATGCGCTCGATTATTCGCGCCGCCGCACGCCATGGCCCCGGCTCGGCGAGCCCAACGATGTCGCCGGCGCGGCGCTCTTCCTGGCCAGTGACCTGTCGACATACGTCACCGGCATCAACCTGATGGTGGACGGCGGCTGGATGGCCGGCTGAGCAAGTCATCCGCAAGAGAGGGCCGGCGGCAAAGCGGCCGGCCTTTCCCGCTCCAATGATCGCCGTTATTTGTTCGGCACTTCGTAGACCTTGCCGTGCCATGGCGCGGCATCGATCTGGTCGAGCGCCATGACGTAAAGCACCTTCTCGTCCGGCCCGAAGGCGAAGTTCGGCATGGACGGCGACGGCACCGAAAGCGTGCGCAGAAGCTTGGCGTCCTTGTCCACGACGATGATCTTGCCTGGAGCATCGAGCGAGCGCGGGCTCTGGCCGATATACATCTCGCCGGCCTTGTCCATCTTGATGCCGTCGGGCCAGATATGCGGCTGGTTCGGGAACAGATCGTCAAGCCGCAGGAAGACACGGCGGTTGCTTAAGGTGTGGTCGGCCCCGACATCGAACTCGATGATGCGGTTGTCCTCGGTCTCGACCAGATAGAGGATCTTGCCGTCGTTCGACATGACCAGCCCGTTGGCATTGTGCAGATCGCCGGCGACCTTCCTCACGCTGCCGTCCTTGCCGATGTAATAGGCCGACGCGTCAATCAGCGGGCCACCCTTGCCGGAGCCGGTGAAATAGATGCCGCCATCCTTGTCCGGCGCGAAATCGTTGGGGCCGCTGAACGGCTTGCCGTCGCTGTCCTTGTCGTAAGCCGGCAGCGTCTTGCCGTCGGCCGTGATGCGGCCGATCGTGTTGTTGTCATAGCAGGTGACGACGAATTCGCCCGTCGCGGTCGGCAGCACGGCCGAAGGGCCGCAGCCATCCATCTTCCAGAAGATATCGTTCTGCTTGCCGTCCCATACGTCGACCGTGCCGCGGCCGTATTCGACGTAGAAGAGCTTGTCCTGGTACCAGATCGGGCCTTCGGCGAACCAGGCGTCGTCGTTGACCACCTTGACGTTGGCCGCATAGGCGGACGTGGTGAGTGCGAGCGCCAAGGCGGCGCCCAGAAGATGCTTGCCTTTCATGCTGGTTCCCCTTCTTTGAACTGGTTATGGCTCGCCGGCGCCGATCTCCTCCTTGCGGCGCGCGACATAGGCATCCAGCTCCTCGCGGACAGCCGGATCCATGACGGGTTCCTCGTAATCGTTGAGCGCCTGCTGCCAGAGCTGCGTCGCCCGTTCCAGCGCATCGTGGCCGCCCGCTTCCTGCCAGCTGCCGTAGTTCTGCCAGTTGGACAGCATCGGCCGGTAGAACGCGGTCTCGTAGCGCGCCATCGTGTGTTCGGAGCCGAAGAAATGCCCGCCGGTCGGCACAGCCTTGATCGCCTCGAAGCCGAGGTCGTCCTCCTCGAACGGCATCGGCCGCAGGAACTCCATCATGTTCTGCAGGATCTCGACGTCGAGGACGAGCTTCTCATAGGAAGCGGTCAGCCCGCCTTCCAGCCAGCCGGCGGCGTGGTAGATCAAGTTCGCGCCGCCAAGCACCGCGCCCCAGGTCGCCATCTCGGTCTCGTAGGCCGCCTGCAGGTCGACGACGTTCGAGGCATTGGCGTTGGAGGTGCGGTACGGAAGGCTGTAGCGCCGCGCCAATTGTCCGGCGACAATGTTGGCCTTGGCGTTCTCCGGCGTGCCGAAGGCAGGCGCGCCGGAACGCATGTCGACGTTCGACGTGAAGGCGCCGTACATGACCGGCGTGCCCGGATTGACCAGTTGCGTCAGCGTCACGCCGAACAGGGCCTCGGCGTTCTGCTGCGCGAGTGCTGCCGCCAGCGTCACCGGCGTCATCGCGCCCATCAGCGTGAAAGGCGTGATCGTCACCGGCTGGCCGTGCTCGGCCATGGCGATCAGGCCTTCGGCCATCGCCTCATCGAACAGGCGCGGCGAGTTGACGGAGATGATCGTCGTGACCCCCGGCGAATTGCGCAACGCCTCGATGGTCGTGCCGCGCGCGATCGCCGTCATGGCGATGCTGTCCATCGCGCGGCCGCGCCCGATCGCCGAACAATGGAAGCTCAGATCCGACAGTGTGAGGTTGGCGCGATAGGTGTCGAGATGGCGCGAATTCGCCGGCAGTTCCATCGGCGCCACCACCTGGTTGCCGATGATGTGGATGGCGTTGAAATGATGCGCGAGGCGGATGAAGTTCTCGTAGTCAGGCAGATTGCCCTGCCGGCGGCCGTTGATGCGGTCGTGCACATTGGGCGGCCCGGCGACCAGGCCGAACACCAGCGAATTGCCGCCGATGCGGATCTGCTTGTCCGGGTTGCGCGAGGTTATCGAGAAGGAGGACGGCGCGCTCTTCAGCACTTCGCTGACGATGCTCTCGTCGATCCTTATGGTGTTCTCGGCCCGGTCGACGATAGCGCCCGCGGCCTCGAAGATGCCCATCACCTTCTCGCCCATCACGCGGATGCCGAGTTCGGACAGGATGCGCATCGAGGTGCGATGGAGCTTGTCCATCTGCTCCTCATCGAGGATTTGCATCGGTGTGTAAGGGTTCGTCACGCGCTGCCAGGGCAGTTGCGCGATGCCGCCGCCACTGCGCCCGGCCGCCCTGGTGCGCCGTCCGCCGCTTCGCCTGTCATGCGCTGTCATCGGCTTGTCCTTCCTTAGTAGCCACGCCCCGGATCGACGACATTCGCCAACGGCTCACCGCGCCGGTAGCGGGTGAGATTCTCGGCGAACATGCGCGCCGATTTCACGTCCCAGCCGTCGTAGACCGAGGAGCAATGCGGTGTGACGATCACGTTGTCATAGGCCCAGAGCGGATGCACCGGCGGCAGCGGCTCGGTGGCGAACACATCGAGCGCCGCGCCCTTGATCCTGCCGCCGTCGAGCGCCACCAGAAGTGCCGTCTGGTCGACCACGCCACCGCGGGACACGTCGATCAGCACCGCCGAGGGCTTCATCGCCGCGAAAGCCTCGCTGCCAACGATGCCGCGGGTGCTTTCGAGCAGCGGCACGGCGCAGAGGATGAAATCGGCGCGACCCCACAGTTTTGGCAGATCGGCCATGCCGTGGACCTCATCGACGTGGTCGGTCGGCTTCGGGCCAGCGCGCACGCCCAGCGTCGTCATGCCGAAGGCCTTGGCCCGGGCGGCGACCGCCTGCCCTGTTTTGCCGAGGCCAAGGATGAGCAGCGTCTTGCCCTGGATCGGCTCGACCTTGCCGGCCGTCCAGTTTCTGGCCGCCTGCTCGCGTGCGAAACCGCGCAGGCCTAGCGAAAAGGAGAGTATGGCGCCGAAGACATATTCCGCCATCATATCGGCCGCGACGCCGGCCGAATTGGTTACGGTCACCCGCGCCGGATCCCACGGGCGCAGATGATCGGTGCCGGAGCCGCCGACCGAGACCCAGCGCACGGTCGGGCTCTCGACCAGCGCTGTGCGCGGATAGGGCGATCCGCGATCGAACTTGATGGTGAACACCACTTCGGCGCCGGTCTCCGAAATCATGCCGGGCAGCGCCTCGTAGCTGTCGCAGCCGAGCACCGTGAGATCGGGATGGGTTTCGGCGAGCACGGCCATCGGCCCGTCCAGCGAGTCCGTGCTCAAGATGACGGTTGGCTGTGCGGACATCTCAGCCTCGCCTCGGACCGGGAATGTGATCGGCAAGAGAGCCCAGGGCTTCGAGCAAGGCCTTGCCCGCTTGCGGGGTGGTGTTCTCATGCGGCGCACGCAGATTGAGCCAGCGATGGTCGCCGGAGCGCACGGCGAGCGCGGCCTTCATGCCGCCGATCAGCCCCGCGTCCTGCACCGCCTTGCGAAACGACTTGATGGCGGCATCAGCGGCGGAGACATCACGGCCGGCGCGCGCGCCGTCATAGACCGCGCGGATCGCCTTGGCGTTGAGGTTGACGGAGGCGGAGATGCAGCCGGCCGCGCCACTGGCCAGGCCTTGGGTGAGCTGGCCTTCGGAGCTCGGAAAGACGGAGACGTTGGGCGCCGCGGCAATCACGGCGGCGGTGTTGTCCCAGCTTCCGGCGCTGTCCTTGTAGGCGACAACGGTGTCGGGGAAGGCCGCGTTGAGCCGCGCCGTCAGCGCCGGAGAGACCGGCACGCCGGAGTTCTGCGGGATATGATAGAGGATCAGCTTGAGCTTCGGGCTGGCGACCTTCTCGATCAGTTCGGAATAGTAGCGCGCCTGCCCGTTGTCGCCCGCCGCCGTGTAGAAGAACGAGGGCAGCACCATGACGCCGGCGCAGCCAAGCTCCAGGGCGTGCCTGCTGAGCTCGACCGTCTCGGGCAGCGCGGTGACGCCCGTGCCGGGCATCATCTTGTCCGCCGGGATGCCGGCCTCGGCCAGCCACTCCAGCGCCTGCATGCGCTCGTGCGGCGACAGCGACAGCGCCTCGCCGGTCGTCCCGAAAGGCGAAAGGTAGTGCGCGCCCTGGGCAAGCACCCATTTGGCGTGGCTCACCCACAGGTCGCGGGCGACGCCGCCGTCTTTTTCGAAGGGCGTCAGGATGGGGGCAATGACGCCTTGCACGCAGTTCATCGATGGTTCTCCCGGGTCGTCGCGTCGCCGGCGGCGAGCTTCGCCGCCGCCGTAACTGTTCTGATGAAGAACGCTGTCGAGGCGATGTCGAAGAAGACATCGAAGCCTCCCTCGCTCCGCACCAGCACGGCTTCGAGATGCGCGACGCGCGTCTGCGCAATCTCGTCCTCGGCAAAGCCGCCAGCCCGCAGCAGGTCCAACGCGCAAAGCCTCGCCATCACAGCTTCGGTCAGCGGGCCGGTAAGCCGCATCCAGCTCCAGCCCTCTTCCCGCCACGACCAATAGCCGCGCGGGCCTTTCTCGGCATTCCAGGCGGCGATGAGTTTTGCGACCGCATCGCCGGCGACATCATCAACCGCCAGGAAATCCTCGCCGCCGAGGCGCAGCAGCCTGATGCCGGCCTGCGTGGCAATGCGATTGACCAGTGGCAAAGAGAGGCCCTGCGCTTCCAGCCACGCCGAGCTGCCTGGGCCCTTGATACCAAAACGCGGTCTTGCCGTCAGATCGGTCACCGCCAGTTGCCCCGCCGGCAGGGCGGCTTCGCCAGCCGAGCCGTCCGGCGACAGGGGAAATGTCCGCGCAGCAAGACCCATCGCTACATCTCCTGCCGGGTGTTCTGCGGATCGAAGAAGGCGTGGCCGACGACCGGCGCCTGCACCAATTCGCCATTGCGGCATTTCACCGTGATCATGCTGCCGGGAGCAGCGTCGTCGATATGGACATAGGCCAGCGCGATGGCGTGGCCAAGCGTCGGCGAGACGCCAACCGAAGTGATCTGCCCTACAGGATTGCCGCCGCGCAGCACGAGGCAGGATTCGCCGGGTATGTTGCGCGCACCCTCGAGGGAGAGGCCGACCAGCCGGCGCTTTTCACCGAGCCTCGCCCGCATCTCGATCGATCGCTTGCCGACAAAGAAGGGCTTCTTCTTCGAAACCGCCCAGCCGAAACCGAGCTCGTCGGGCGTCGTCAGCGCATCGGTGTCCTGGCCGATCAGGATGTGCCCTTTTTCCAGCCGCAGCATGCGCGAGGCTTCGAGCCCATAAGGGCGCAAGCCATGTGGCTTGCCTGCCTCGACCAGCGCGTCCCAGAGCGCAATTGCGTAGCTCGAAGGGCAATGCAGCTCGTAACTCAGTTCTCCGGTGAAGCCGATGCGCATGACGCGCACCGGCACGCCGGCGACCGTGCCTTTGCGCCCGTGGAGATAGGGGAAGGCATCGCGCGAGAAGTCGATGTCGCCATCGAGCGCCTGCAAGACGTCGCGCGCCCTGGGCCCGGTGACGTTGATGCCGGAAAACGCCGCGGTGACGTTGAGCACGTCGACCTGCAGCCGCCACTGCGCATTCCAGAACAGCATGTCGGCCTGCACGCGGGCGACGGCGCCGGTCGTCGCGGTCACATAGAACTGGTCATCCGCGAGACGGTAGGCGACGCCGTCATCGATGACCGTGCCCATCTCGTTGAGCATCAGGCAGTAGCGGACGCGGCCGACCGGCTGGTTGGCATGCGCCATGGTGTACATGCGATCGAGGAAGGCGCCGGCGTCCGGGCCACGCACTTCCAGCTTGCCCAAAGTCGACACGTCGAGCATGCCGACGCCCTTGCGGACCGCCGCGATCTCTTGCCCGATCAGGCGCTCGCTCTGGTCTTCCGAACCATAGTAATAGGGCCGCCACCAGGCGCCGATCGGCTTCATGCGGGCGTGGAGCGCGAGATGGCGCGCGTGCAGCGCGGTGCGCCGTTCCAAGGGCTCGTGGTGGCCGGCGAGCAGGCCGAGTTTTTCCGGTCCGGTCGGCGGACGGGCCGTGGTGACGCCGACCTCGTCGACGGCGCGCCCCGTCGCCTCGGCGACGATCCGCGCCGTGGCGAGCGCCGAGTGGCGGCCCTGGCTCGGTCCCATCCCGACGGTGGAGAAGCGCTTCACCAGCTCGAGCTCGCGATAGCCTTCCTTGACCGCGTGCCACAGATCCTTGACCTGCAGGTCCTCGTCGAAATCGACGAAGTCGCGGCCCTTCGCATGGACAGGGAGCGGTTGTGCCCAGGCAGCGGGTTCTGGTTCGGACTCGTTCTGCGCGTCAGGCAGATCGGCGCGGCCGAACCGTTCCAGGGCCTCATGCGCGGCGCGGCGGCCATCGGCCATCGCCGATCCCAATCGCGATTTGCCGGCGACGGCGCCCGCCAGCCGGACGCCGCCTTTCGGCAGGCTGAGCGTCATTCGCGCCGTGGCGTCGTCGTAACCGACCTTGGCTCCCGCATGGCAAGGCAGTTGCCAGGCAGGCACCGAGCCGACAGCGACCGCCAGCAGGTCGCAGTCGATCCAGCGGCTGCCGATCCGAACACGAGCGAGATGTTTGTTGCCGCTAGCCCCGGAGGCTTCGTCGATCTGGCTACCCTCAAGGACTTCTGACCCCTTGGCACGAAGTTCACCGGCGCGGTCTCCGCTCGCATCTGGCCACGGATCGACGATCGCCGCGAGTTCGACGCCGGCCTCGATCAGGTCGAGCGCGGCATCGTAGCCATCGTCATTGGCCGCCAGCACGACGGCGCGCCGGCCGGGCTTCACCGCATAGTGGCGGATCAGACGCTGCACGGCGCCTGCGGTCATGATGCCCGGCAGATCGTTGTTGCGGAACACCGCCGGCTGCTCGATCGCGCCCGTCGCGAAGATCACTTCGCGGGCACGCGTGCGGTAGAGCCGGTTGCCCTCTATCAGCGGCAGCCAGTTGTCCTCGTACCAGCCGTTGCAGACGGTCCCGGTCATGATGCGCAGATTGTGGAGTTTGGCTGCCTCGGCCGCCAGGCTGGACAACACGCCCGGATCACAGCGGCGATAGGTCAGCGAGCCGCCGATTTCCGGGTTCTCGTCGCAAAGCAGCACATCGACGCCTGCCTGCGCGGCGGCAAGCGCGGCCGACAGCCCCGCCGGCCCTGCGCCGACGACCAGGAGGTCGCAATGAAGATGGGCCTTGTCGAAGCTGGAGTGCGGCGCGTTGACGTCGACGATGCCGAGGCCCGCCTTGCGACGGATCATCGGCTCCCAGAAGCGGAACCAGGCATCCCGGGTCGGGCCCATGAAGGTGCGGTAGTAGAAGCCGACCGGCAGGAAGCGGCCAAAACGGTCGATCATCGCGTCGCGGTCGTTCTCCAGCGAGCCGTTGACGTTCTGCGCCGTGACCGTCATGCCGTCCTGCAGCGGCGTCAGGTCGGCGGGAACATTGGGCTCCGACGGCAATTGCACCAGCGTGTTCGCCTCCGCGCCGGCCATGGTCATAACGCCGCGCGGCCGATGATATTTGAACGAGCGGGACAGGACCCACTGGTCCGCCGCCGCCAGCGCGCTGGCGATGCAGTCGCCGGAAAATCCTTCATAGGCTTTGCCTTCGAAGGTGAAGCGCAGCGTCTGCGTCCGGTCGAGACGCGAGCCGTATGGTGTGCTGAGCCGCGTCATGGCCAGATCCCCGGCGCGTAGGTGCGGATGATCTCGTTGGTGACGACGTCGCGCTCGGCGAGGAAGAAGAAATTGCTCGGCACGTGCCGCCACCACTCGACCACCACGCCCTTGCGATTGTCCGCCCGGAACAGATGCCGCGCCCAATCGACATCGGCCGCCGCATCGGCATCGGGCGCTTGCCGCAGCGGACCGAACGACTGGAACTCGTCGATGTTGCGCGGTCCGTTCATCGGGCAGTCAAGCAGCTTCATGGTCAGTGGCTCGCCGCCGTCGCGCCCATTTCGTTGAGCAGCCGGAAGTTTTCGAAACGCTCAAGCGCGAACGGCTTCAGCAGGTCGGGGACGCGGCCCTTGGCGATGGTTTCGGCCATGCGCTTGCCGGCGACAGCGGTCGCCTTGAAGCCCCAGGTGCCCCAGCCGCAGTCGAGCCAGAGATTGGCGAGCGGGCTGGTGCCCATGATCGGACTGTAGTCCGGCGTCATGTCGGTGATGCCAGCCCATTGCCGCAGCAACCGGACGCCCTGCAGGAAGGGGAAGAGATGCACGGCGCCTTCGGCCAGATGCTCCTTCATGTCAAGCGTCGAGCGGATCGAATAGAGCTGGTATGGATCCGAGCCGCCGCCGATGACGATCTCGCCGCGCGAGGATTGCACCAGATAGGTGTGGAGCGACACCGACGAGACCAGCGTGTGCAGCCATGGCTTCAAAGGCTGCGTCACCATCGCCTGTAAGGGATAGCAGCGGATCGGCAATTCAACGCCGGCCATCATGGCGACATCGTAGTTCATGCCGCCGGCAGCGACGAGCACCGAGCCGCAGGCGACCCGCCCACGGTTCGTCAGCACGGCCCGCACTTGGCCGCTCTCGACTTCGAAGCTTTGAACTTCCGTGCGCTGGTGAATTTCGGCGCCGCGGCGCGAAGCCTGCGCGGCAAAACCCCAGGCGACCGCGTCGTGGCGGGCCGTGCCGCCGTCGGCGTGCCATAGGCCGCCGAGGACCTCGAGCGCGCCGCCACGGTCCATGTTGAGTTCGGGCACCAGCATCTCGACCTCCCTGGCGTCGATCACCTCGGTGCGCGTGCCCATGTGCTTGCCCATCTCGGCGCGCAGATGGAAGGCGCGCAGCGTCGCTTCCGTGTGGGCAAGCGTCAGCTGGCCGCGCTGCGAGAACATGACGTTGAAGTCGAGCTCCTGCGACAGCGCTTCGAAAAGCGAAACGCCCTCCTTGTAGAAGGCGACGCCTTCCTGGGTGATATAGTTGGAGCGGATCGTGGTGGTGTTGCGCGCGGTGTTGCCGCCGGCCAGATAGCCCTTTTCGAGCACCGCGACGCTGGCGATGCCGTGGTATTTCGACAGATAGTGGGCGCAGGCCAGCCCATGCCCACCGCCGCCGACGATCACCACGTCATAGGATGACTTCAGCTCGGGCGTCGCGGGAATGTCTCCGGTCACCGGATAGTCGCGGCTGAGCCCGTATTTGAGAAGCCTAAGCGGCATGGCTGCCCCGGCCGCCGGGAGGATCGTAGAGCAGAGCGGTCACGTCCGAGAACCGGCTCTCGGTATCGGTCAGACCGAGAATGGCATCGCGGATGGCGACGGCCCTGGTGTCGCCCAGGACGGGCGCCGCGAACTCCATGAATTTGGCGACGATATCGGCTTCGCCGAAAGGCGCTTCCGGGCCGCCGCGCGCGTGAACGTCGCCGGACTCCAGCAGCCTGCCGTCCATCGTCTCGATCTGCACGTCGGCCCAGCGTCCTTGCGGAAAACGATCGCTGTGCTTCGCCGCCTCGCTTACCTGGACACGCTTCAACATGTCGGCGATCGCGGCGTCGCGCAGACCGGCGCCGGAAATATGCTCCACCCCGATCCGGCCATAAAGGATCATCGCGGCCACGGCGAAGGCCAGGCTGTACTGCGCCTTCGACGTGGTGTCCGGCATGCCGGCAAACAGCGTCGCCGCATAGTGGAAGCTGTTGACCTGGACTTTGCGGATGTCGTCCGGCCGAAGCCCATGCTCCAGGCAGAGCGCGCGCGTCGCGTCGATCGCGGCATGAGCCCAGCGGCAGACCGGATAGGGTTTGATGTACTGCAGGGGCATCTGCCAGAACCGGCCTAGATCGTCCCAATACGCTGCGACATTAGGCGCCTCGACAGTAATGGCCGGCGCGCCGGCGAAGCCGGCTTCGGCGAGCACCGCGGCCGACAGCCCGACCAGCGCCCCCATGCCGGACCCGTCATGCAACATGGTCGGCGTCGCGATCTCGCGCATCATCTGGCTGCGCGGTCCGTGATACTCGGCAATGCCGAAAGCGTGGCGCAACTGATCGTCGCCAAGCCGCAGCAGGCGGGCAGCGACAGCAGCAACGCCGAGCGAATTCCATGCGCCCGAGGTGTGATAGTCCGAGACCGTCGCATGCAGCGCAATACCGGCACGGCCCGCGACCTCGTAGCCGACGACGATCGCGGCCAATGCGTCGGCTCCCGTCAGGTCCGGCTTTTCTTCCGCCAGCGCCAGAAGCGCCGGGACGACCGCCACGCCGATATGGCCCTTGGTCGGCGGATAGCCGTCGTGGCCGTCGAGATTGTCGGTTTGCGTCGCCGCGGCGAAGGCGGCGCCGGCCACGCTGACGCGCCTGCCGTCGAAGATCATCCTCGCCGCGTGCCGGTCCGCGCCGGAACCGTAGAGCAGGACCGCGGCATCGCGCGCGATGCGCCCCGCCTGCATCGGCCCGGCGGCAATGGCAATGCCCATCGTGTCGAGGAACTGCAGCGCCGCCGATTTCAGAACGTCGCGCGGGAAGGCGTGGGCCGACCTGCGCAAGACGAAGTCGGCGACACTGGCAAATACGGTGGAAGCCGGCTCACCTTCCCCCGTCCGCTGGTCCATGGCGCCACCTTTCGCGTCCCGATCGCTCCAAGATAACTACGAATAATTTGGTCTCACGGGCCAGGCACGTGATTAGTTTGGCGCCATCGCACAAAAAAATCGGGGTCAAGACGATTGCGGAGCTCGACGGCGCCGGTCTAAAGCGGTTCACCGTTTCCTGGAAACGGCGAACCGCTTTATCTCTTCGTTTTGGCGCAATTCCGGACGGAAAACCGTTTCACACTTTTCCTGGAATTGCTCTAGTTTTTCGCTTTGCCACGGAGGACCGCATGAAGCCGCCACCCCCGCTGAACTACATCCGCTCGTTCGAGTGTTCGGCGCGGCATCTCAGCTTCACCCTCGCCGCCAGCGAACTCGGCTACACCCAGGCGGCCGTCAGCAACCATGTGCGGGCGCTGGAGCACTATCTTGGCCGCCAGCTTTTCGTGCGTTATCCGCGCAGCCTGAAGCTGACCGAAATGGGCGAGGCCTTCCTGCCGACGCTGCGCCAGGCGCTCGACCAGATCGACCATGCCACCGAGGCGATCGTCGCCTCCTCGCGCAACAGGACGGTGGTCATCTCCTGCCCGATGAGCCTGGCCGAAAACTGGCTGGCCGGCTGCATGGCGGCGTTCCGCCAAATCCATCCCGAGATCGAGGTCGTCCTGCACGGCACGATTTGGGAGGACCTCAGCGAACAAATCGCCGACATCACCATCTCGACCCGCCGCTTCGACGACCGCCCGCCGAGCGGCGTTCCGCTGTGGAACGACCAACTCGCCATCCTCTGCGCACCCAGCCTGCTGGAGGGTCCAAAAGGGCTGCGCTCACCGCGCGACATCCTCAACGTCGACTGGATCTTCGTGCATGGCCGCCAGGAATACTGGCAGTGCATGGGCGACGCGCTGCAGATCGACATTTCAGACTATGAGAAAGGCATCACCACGAATGCCTCGAACATCGCGCTGGAACTGGCGGCGATGGGCGCGGGCTGCGTGGCCACGCAATATTCGCTGGCCAGAACCTATATCAGCCGCGGCCTTCTGGTGGAGCCTTTTCCCGTGCGCGCCGCCAGTCCGTGGACCTACTATCTTTCCGAGAGCCAGCTTTCGAAAGGCAGCGTGGTGAAGACCGTCAGGGGCTGGATCGTGGAACGAGCCAACGCGCACGTAGAAACAAGTCTAGAACTAGGCCGATCGGCATAGCGAGGCGCAAGCCCGAGAACTCAAGCGGATCGCACTTCGCGCGCTACGATCCCGTCGCGCGCCGCGTGATGCGTTCGAGGCCAAGCAAGGGGACCAGGGTCGCCGCCACCAGGATCATGGTGAGCGCCGCGCCCGCAAAAATGTCGCCGCGGTCGGTCAGCGAGAAGATCGTTACCGGAAGCGTCACCCAGCCCGGCGGATAGACCATCACGGTGGCGCCGAGCTCGCCCATGGAGAGCGCGAGGCTCAGCCCGAATGCCGCGGCGAGATAGGGCGCGAGCAGCGGCAGCGTGACGTGCCACAGCCGATAGGCGGCCTCGCGCCAAGGCTCGAGGCGACCTGCTCGAAGTCCGGTGAAAGGCGCGCCAGGCCCGCTGACACATTGCCGAAGGTGAAGGCCGAGATCAGCACGAAATGCGCGACCATGACGATCGCGACGGTGCCGTTGAGCAGCAGCGGCGGATTGCTGAATGCAACGAGCAAGCCGAGACCGACGGACACGGACGTCCCCGAGACGCTGATGGACGAAGCACTGATCTGCCTGCGCGAACACAGTGGCGGCAAGCTGGTGCGCGCGTTTCTCGATACGGCTCGCTCGATGTTTGTGCCCTTATAGACAATACCGGCGGCGCGACCGAGCTGCGCTTGCTCGATCACGCCGCCGGCCGGCGCCAGGATTTGGGAGCACGCGGGCGAGCCGGGAGGCGGAGCCCTGCGAAAAGCCTGGCGGTCGGGTTGGACGACAGCGACTTCCGTCGTCCTGATTTGCTTCGGCCCCGGCCTGTGGCATTGCTTCAATAAACCACGACGCTCCTGATCGACTTGCCCTCATGCATGAGGTCGAAGCCCTTGTTGATGTCTTCCAGCTTCAGCGTATGGGTGATCATCGGGTCGATCTGGATCTTCTTTTCCATGTACCAGTCGACGATCTTCGGCACGTCGGTGCGGCCGCGCGCGCCGCCGAAGGCGGTGCCCATCCAGCTGCGACCGGTGACCAGCTGGAACGGCCGGGTCGCAATCTCCTGGCCGGCGCCGGCAACGCCGATGACGACCGACTTGCCCCAGCCGCGATGCGAGGCTTCCAGCGCCTGGCGCATCACCTTGGTGTTGCCGGTGCAGTCGAAGGTGTAGTCGGCGCCGCCGATCTGGTCGGCGCCGCGCTTGGTCATGTTGACCAGGTAAGGCACGATGTCGCCGTCGATCTCCTGCGGATTGACGAAATGCGTCATGCCGAACTTCTCGCCCCAGGCCTTCTTGTCGTTGTTCAGATCGACGCCGATGATCATGTCGGCGCCGGCAAGGCGAAGCCCCTGGATGACGTTCAAGCCAATGCCGCCGAGGCCGAAGACGACCGCCGTCGCGCCTTGCTCGACTCGTGCGGTGTTGATCACCGCGCCGATGCCGGTGGTCACCCCGCAGCCGATGTAGCAGATCTTGTCGAAGGGGGCGTCGGGATTGACCTTGGCGACCGCGATCTCCGGCAGCACGGTGAAGTTGGAGAAGGTCGAGCAGCCCATATAGTGGAACAGCTTTTCGCCATTGACCGAAAAGCGCGAGGTGCCGTCCGGCATCAGGCCCTGCCCCTGGGTGGCGCGGATGGCGGTGCACAGATTGGTCTTCCTCGACAGGCACGACGGGCACTGCCGGCATTCGGGCGTGTAGAGCGGGATGACGTGGTCGCCCTTCCTGACCGAGGTCACCCCCTTGCCGACATCGACGACGATGCCGGCGCCCTCATGACCGAGGATCGCCGGAAAGATGCCTTCCGGATCGGCGCCCGACAGCGTGAACTCGTCGGTGTGGCAGATGCCGGTCGCCTTGACCTCGACCAGAACCTCGCCAGCGCGCGGTCCCTCGAGGTCGACCTCCATGATCTCCAGCGGCTTTCCGGCGCCAACGGCAACTGCGGCACGCGTTTTCATATCTTCCCTCTCCAAACTTTGGTTGCCGGAGCGAGTGTCCGGCTTCGCGATTGAACTATGCGGCGGCCCTGGCAGGCCCAGCCGGAAACACGCCCGACATGACGATAAAACCCTTGATGCGTTTCACGCGATCGCACCAGCGGCGGATCGCCGGATAATCCTGGCGCGGAATGCCGCCCTCTTCCGACAGCATGATGTAGGGGAAGCAGGCGATGTCGGCGATCGTTGGATGCGCGGCTGAGCAGATCCAGTCGCGGCCCTCCTGCTCGCCGAACCAGAGATGCTCGTCGAGGACGCGGAACAGGCGGTGCGCGCCGGCGCGCGCGGCATCGATGTCGAAATCGTAGAACAGCGCGTCGTGCAGCCGGGCGGCCGACGCCGTCGCGGTGATGCCGTCGGCGAAGGCCAACCACTGGCTTATCTCGCCGAGCAGCGCCGGGTTGTCCCTTGGATACCATGTGCCGGACGGGTCGTATTTCGATGCGAGATAGACCAGGATCGCCTGGGCGTCGCGCAGGATCAGCCCGTCATCGTCGATGACCGGCAGCTGGCCGAGAGGATTGAGCTTGAGGAACCATTCCGACTTGTGCTCACGCCCGGGATAGAAGTCGATCGGCACGGTCTCGTGGTCGATACCGAGGAAGCTCATCAGCAGCCGCAATTTGTAGCAATTGCCAGACAGCTCGTAGTCGTAAAGCGTGATCATTGGCGGCTCCTAAAGCAATTCCAGGAAAAGTGTGTAACGGTTTTCCGCCCGGGAATTGCGTAAAAACAAATAGTTAGATGTCCAGCACGAGGCGTGCCGATTTGGCGCGCGAAACGCAGGTCATGATCTTCGTCCCGGCCTTGCGCTCGGCGTCGTTGAGATAGACGTCCTGGTGATCGGGCTCGCCCTCGATCACGGTCGCGACGCAGGTGCCGCAGGCGCCCTGCTCGCAGGACGACGGCACGTCGATGCCGTTTTCGCGCATGACCTGCAGGATCGTCTTGCCGGCCGGCACCTGGAGCGTGACGCAGGACCGCGCCAGCGCCACCTCGAAGCTCGAGCTGTCGTCGATCTTATTGGTGTTCTTGAAATATTCGAAATGCACGGCGCTGTCCGGCCAGCCCTGCTCAGCCGCTATTCTACGCGCCGCCTCCAGCATCGGGCCAGGGCCGCAGATGTAGAGATGCATGCCGTTCCGGTAGCCGGCAAGCAAGCGGCGCAGCTCGGCGCCGGTCGCGTCCGGCGACAGTCCGAGATGCGGCTTCAGCGCATCGCCAAGCTCTCTCAGGCGATCGGCGAATGCGAGGTGCTCTTCGCCTTGCGCGAAATAGTGAAGCTCGTGCGTCAGCGCCTGGTTCTTCAGCGCCTGCGCCATGGCGAGCAGCGGCGTGATGCCGATGCCGCCGGCGACGAAGATCGTCTTGATCGCATCGCGGCGCAGCGGGAAATTGTTGCGCGGCTCCGAGATCGCCAGCACGTCGCCCTCGCGCACGGTCTCGTGCATGCATTTCGAGCCGCCCTTCGATTCCCGCTCCAGCTTGACGCCGATCACGAAGCTGTCGGTCTCGCCGGGCCCGTTGGTGATCGAATACTGCCTTATTTCGCCGTTTGGCATATGGACGTCGATATGCGCGCCGGGCTGGAAGGTCGGCAGGATGCCTTTGATCGGCCGCAGCTCGAAGCCGGCGATGCCGTCGGCGGTCTGCCATTTCCTGGCCACCGTGACGCGCAGCGCCGCCTTGCGGCCATGCGCGGTCAGCTCCGGCATTTCGGCAAGCTCGGCCGAAACCCTTTCGTAAACCGGCTCGATCGGCGCCGGCGCCGGCGCATTCGCCACATCGCGCTCGACCTCGTCGCGCAGCTTGGAAAGCCGTTCATTGTGATGGCGCAGGATGGCGATGCGCGCGGCCCCTTCGGCATCCTGGTCAAGCACGCCGCGGATCACCGAACGGTTGGAATCGACCGGCTGAACGAAGAAGACGCCAAGCGTCTCTGCGGCGCCGTCGCGCGAACGGAGCGCCACGGCAAAATCCCGAGCGGCGCCGATGCTAATGTCGGCGGCGTTGCCGTCGATCGCCCCGTTGGGCTGGAAGCGATAGGCCTTCAGCTTTTCGGCGACCTTGTCGGCCGGCGCATTGACCGGGATACCGCGCAGCGCGAGCAGCTTGCCTTCGGCCAGGCCCGCGACATCCGGCACCTCGCCCAGCGGCTCTTCGGAAGACCAGACCAGGCCGTAACGCTCGACCGCCGGATAGGTGCGGTTGGTGATGGTGCGCGCCGGCGCGTCGGCGGGGTGCGCGGGAATATAGGTGCAACCGGCGGTGCGGTTGGAATAGCGCCAGCCATGATACTGGCATTTCAGCTCGCGGCCGTCATTGATGCCGATCGACAGCCTCACGCCGCGATGCAGGCAGCGGTTCTCCCAGATGTTGACGTAGCCGTCATCGGCCCGCCAGACGGCGAACTCGCGGCCGAGCAACTGGCCATGGAAAACATGGCGGAACGGCAGGTCATGGGCGGCAGCAATCGGATGCCACCGGCTTCGGGCTTCTTCCAACATCATTCGTCTCCAAAATGTCCTGGTCAGGCGGCAGCCGGAATGACCCCATAGGTCACGCCCTTCTGGCTGAGCCAGCGCCGATAGGCGATGGCCGACTTGTCGGCCCGGATCGGGGTTTCGGCGCGCGGATCGAGCGGCAGGCGCTTCGGGAACTGGTTTTCCAGGATCGGCTTGTCCTGGCCGAAGATCGTCTGTTGGAAGCGCTTGATCACCTTGTCTTCGCTGTTTTCGTCGAGCACGCAAAGCAGCAGGTGGGCGCGCACATGCTCCTGGTCGACCGGCTGCAGGAAGATGGCGATGACGTCGCGCCGGCTCTCGTCGACAGGGCTCGATTTATAGAGCACGGAGCAATAAGGGTGCGGCACGCGGTAGACATAGTCGACATCGGCGCCGCCATCCGAGGCGGTGGACGCCATCGGCTGGAAGAAGCGGCAGCGCGTGGCGAGAATCTCGTCGCGGTCGACCGAGATCTCGACATCGTATTCCTTGACCTCGGTATGCGGCTCGGCGCCGAGAATGTCGGTGTGCACGTAAGGGAAATGACCCATGTCGAGGAAGTTCTCGATGGCGCGCGGCGCCGAGACGTTGACGCCGAACGTAGCGGCGTTGAGCCGGCGGCGGTCGGGCTCGGCATATTCGGGGATCGGGAAGAGTTCAGCCGGCGGCGAGCCCAGCGAGGTCCAGACATAGCCGTAGGCGCTCCTCGCCGGGAGCCTGTCGGCAGCCGGAACCTGATCGGCCCTGCGCGCATCCGGCCGCCAGCGCCAGACGACGGGTTCGCCATCCGCGCCGATCTCGAAGCTCAGGCGCTCCTCGAGCAGGACCGTTTCCTGGACGACGCCGGGAGTTGCGTCGGCGATCGCACCGACGGGATGCCAGAGGTTGAGGATCACCGTGTCCAAGCATTTTGCCATCGCATTACCTTTTAAACAGCGTCGGGACGTCAATCAGCTTTGTGCCGGAATGGCGCCATAGGTTACGGCGCGATCACGCAGCCAACGCCGATAGGAAACCGAAACGGCATCGGCGCGGATCGGCGTCTCGGCGCGCGGATCGAGCGGCAGGCGCTTCGGGACCTGGTTCTCCAGGATCGGCTTGTCCTGGGCGAAGATCAATTGCATGAAGCTGCGCACCGTCGCCGCCTCCATGCCGTCCTTGAGATAGCAAAGGAAAGGATGCGCGATGCAGTTCTCTTCATCGACCGGCTGCACGAAGAGCGTGATGACGTCGAGCCGATGCTTCTGGATCGGATTGCTTTTGTAGAGCGCCACCGTATAGGGCCGGATCACTTTGTAGATGTAGTCGACGATAAAGCCTTCCCTGGCGGTCGGCGATGCGATCGGCTGGTAGAATTTGCACTCCGTCGCCAGCACTTCGTCCTGGGGCGTGATTTCGACCTTGTAAGGCGCCACCTCGGTGTGCGGCTCCTCGCCGAGCCAGCCGGTGTGGACGAAGGGGAAATGGCCCATGTCGAGGAAATTCTCGACGGCGCGCAGCCCCGAGACCTTCACCGCGATCGAGCCGCCGCTGACCAGATGCCGATCGATCTCGTTGGCTTCTGGAATGTAGACGATATCGCGCCAGGGCTTGCCCAGACATGCCCAGATGAAACCGTAGCGCTCCGCGGAATTGACCTTCGTGCCATTGTCGGATCTGACTACCTTGCTGGTGTCGTAGACCGAAACCGCCGTTCCCAGCAACCGTGTCTGAAAGGTGCTGCCGCCAGTGATCGCGGAGCGATCCGCAACGACGTGCCAGTCGTTCAAGAGAATGGGATCATGGCATTGGTCTGCGAAGACACCAGCTTCCATCATACCCTCCCTGACGGCCACGAACACAGTGTGCCGGGCGCTTTCACATTGATAGTCCATCCGCAGAGATTGGATATCAATATAGTTTTTTTTGAATATCTTTCTTTCATTCGTTGATTGACAAAAATTTCGGACGGTTATCCAAATGCCGATGACGCGCCCAGGTCTTGAAAGAGGCCAGCACCCCTCAGGGATTTAAAATGAGCAATCGGTCCCAGGAGATCGCAGCGATCCTGACGAAGGCGATCATGGACCATCGCCTGGTGCCCGGCTGCAAGCTCGGCGAGCGCGAACTCGCCGAAATTTTCAAGGTCAGCCGTATCGTCGTGCGCCAAGCGTTGATCCGCCTGGCCGATGACGGCCTGGCCCAGATCGAGCGCAATCGTGGCGCGTTTGTCGCCAAACCCGGCCTGCAGGAAGCAATCGAGATCTATGACGCGCTGACGCTCGTCGAGCAGGGCGTCGCCGCCCAGCTCAGCGATCGCCTCGGCCCCGCCGGATGGGCGGAGCTGCGCCAGCATGTCGAGCGCCAGCGCCAGGCCGTCGCCGCGGGCAACGACGCGCTGGCCGACGTCCTTGGCCAAGAGTTCCATACCGTCTTCGTGCGCCTCAGCCGCAACAAGGTGATGCAGGAAATCCATGCGCAGCTTGTCCGTCGCACGGTCCTGCTGCGCTCCCTTGTGACCGCCGACTGGGACTACTGCAATCTTCTCGACGATCATTCACGGGTTTTGGACCTTCTTGAAAAAGGACGCCTGAAACAAGCCATGGAACTGATCGACACGCACCACCGCTCGGTTGTGCGCGGCTACATCATGGACCGCGAGGTGTTTCCGGAGATGACGCCACCCGAGGCGCTAGCGCCTTACCTCGACGGGAAAGCGGACCTTACACCAGTACCCGTAGCACCTCGCAGACCAGCAAAGACTTCCGGGAGTGGAGATGCCGCAATGCACGCGCATGTCCATCTCCCCAACAATGACCAGGCGCCAACAAGCCGGGCAGCAACCAAAAAACCAACAGAGGGTCTTCATCATGAACGACGTAACAAGACGGCAATTCCTGAGGTATAGCGGCGCGCTCGGCGCGGCGCTCGGCGCCGGAGGCTTCAGCACCGTCGCCAGAGCGCAGGACGTGCTCAAGATCGGCGTCGTCTACGTCTCGCCGATCGCCGAGATCGGCTGGACCAAGCAGCACAGCCTCGGCGTCGAGGCGATCAAGTCGGAGTTCGGCGACAAGGTCGCCCTCACCGTCATCGACAACATCTTCATGCCGCAGGATGCGGAACGCATTTTCCGCGAGCTCGCCAGCGCCGGCAATCAATTGATCTTCGGCACCAGCTTCTCGCACGGCACGCCGATGCAGAAGGTGGCGCCGCGCTTCCCGAAGGTGGCGTTCGAGCATTGCTCGGGCATCGTCCACCTCGCCAATCTCGGCACCTTCGAAGCCAAGTATTACGAAGGCACATTCGTTGCCGGCGCGGCCGGCGGCTACATGTCGAAATCCGGCAAGATCGGCTTCATCGGCGGCTTCCCGATCCCCGACATCGTCGGCCCGGCCAATGCGCTGCTGCTCGGCGCGCAGAGCGTCAACCCGAACGCCACCTGCAATGCCATCTTCCTCAATTCCTGGTTCGATCCGGGCAAGGAGAAGGAGGCCGCCAAGACGCTGCTTTCGCAAGGCTGCGACGTCATCTGCTCGATGACCGATACGGCGACCGGCGTGCAGGTCGCCGGCGAAGGCGGCGCCTGGTCGATCGGCTATGCCAGCGACATGGCGAAATTCGCTTCGGGCAAGCAGCTGACGTCCTTCTTGCTCGACTGGACGAGCGACTATGTCGGCGCCGCCAAGGGCGTCGCCGCCGGCGCCTGGAAGCCGGAAGTGCGCTGGGACGGACTGGCCGCCGGCGTCGTGAAAATGGCGCCCTACAATGACGGCATGCCGGCCGACACCAAGGCCAAGCTGAAGCAGCTCGAGGCCGATATCGGCAGCGGCAAGGTGCATCCCTATGCCGGCGGGCTGAAGGACCAGGACGGCAACGCCAAGGTCGCGGCTGGATCGGTGCTCTCCGACGACGACATTCGCGGCATGAACTGGTTCGTCAAGGGAATGATCGGCAAGCTGAGCTGATCGTCTTCAAAGAACCGGGGAGGCGCCGAAGCCCGTATCTTCGGCGCCTCCCCGCCTGGTTCCCGTCCAACCTCGCTACAAGCCCGGCAGGACCCGCCATGCATCCGCGACTAGAACTGCGTAACATCTCAAAGCGCTATCCCGGCGTCGTCGCCAATGACGACGTCTCGCTGTCCATCCAGCCCGGCGAGATCCACGCCGTGCTCGGCGAAAACGGCGCCGGCAAATCGACGCTGATGAAAATCATCTACGGCGCGGCGCAGGCCGACTCAGGCGAGATCTATTGCGACGGCAACTTGATCACCGCGCACAATCCGGCGACGTCGCGAGCGCTCGGCATCGAGATGGTCTACCAGCACTTCGCGCTGTTCGAATCCGTTTCGGTGGTCGAGAACATCGCGCTCTCCACAAGCAGCGCCTTCCATCTGCCTTCACTCGCCGAGAAGATCCGCGCGCTGTCGCTGCGCTACGGGATGCCGATCGATCCGCACCGTCAGGTGCACGACCTGTCGGTCGGCGAGCGGCAGCGAGTCGAGATCGTTCGCTGCCTGCTGCAGGCGCCCAAGCTTTTGATCCTCGACGAGCCGACCTCCGTGCTGACGCCGCAGGCCGTGGTCAAGCTGTTCGACACGCTTCGCCAACTCGCCGCCGAAGGCTGCTCGATCGTCTATATCAGCCACAAGCTCGACGAGGTGCAGGAGCTCTGCGACACCGCCACCGTGCTGCGCAACGGCAAGGTCACCGGCACCGCGCGTCCGAAGGAGACGACATCGCTCGAGCTTGCCCGCATGATGGTCGGCTCCAAGCTGCCGGAAATGCATGTCAGCCCCGCGGTTCCCAGCGAGAAGTCGGTGCTCGAGGTCAGAAACCTGTCGGTCAAGGCCAGGGACCATTTCGGCGTCGACCTGAAGGACATTTCCTTCGACGTGCGCGGTGGCGAAATCGTCGGCCTGGCAGGCGTCTCCGGAAACGGCCAGGCCGAGCTGATTGCGCTCCTCAGCGGCGAGCGCACGCACGGACAAGGCGACGCCATCAAAATCAACGGGACGCCCGCCGCCGGCTTGCGCCCCGACGAGCGCCGCAAGCTCGGCCTTGCCTTCGTTCCCGAGGAGCGGCTTGGACGCGGCGCGGTGCCGTCGCACACATTGTGGGAAAACGCGGTGCTGACCGCGCATCGCCTCGGCACCGTCCGCAAAGGCCTGGTCGACCGCCGCCGGGCCAGCGCCTTCGCCTCCGGCATCATCGACCGGTTCAAGGTCAAGGCCAACGGTCCGGGCGCGACGGCGCAAAGCCTGTCCGGCGGCAACCTGCAGAAATTCATCGTCGGCCGAGAGATCGCGCTGGCGCCGAAGCTGCTGCTGGTCTCCCAGCCGACCTGGGGCGTCGATGTCGGCGCGAGCGCGTTCATCCGCCAGACCATCGTCGACCTCAGCCGCGCCGGCACTGCCGTGTTCGTGGTCTCGGAGGAGCTCGACGAGCTGTTCGAGATCTGCGACCGGCTGCTGGTGATCTGCCAGGGGCGCGTGTCGCCGCCGCTCGTGCGCACGAGCACCGACCGCGAGGAGATCGGATTGCTGATGACCGGCAGAACGATGAGCAAGGGCAGGAGTGGCGACGTTGCGCTTCAGGATTGAACAAAGGCCGGAGCCTTCGGCCACGATGCGTGTCGCGGCACCCGTGCTGGCGTCGCTCCTGACGCTGATCGTCGGCTCGCTCTTCTTCGCCTCGCTCGGGCACGAGCCGTTGCCGACGCTCTATGCCTTCTTCGTCGAGCCGCTGAGCTCGATGAACGGCCTGTCGGAATGGCTGCTGAAAGCCTCGCCGCTCATCCTGATCGCCTGCGGGCTGGCGATCGGCTTCCGCGCCAATGTCTGGAACATTGGCGCCGAGGGCCAGTTCACCATGGGCGCGATCGCTGCGAGCGGCGTCGGGCTGTTCTGGCCGAACTCTGAGAGCGCGCTGCTGCTGCCGCTGATGTTCCTGGCCGGCATGGCCGCCGGCATGGCATGGGCCGCGATCCCCGCCTTCCTGCGCGCCCGCATGAACACCAACGAGATCCTGGTCACACTGATGATGACCTATATCGCGACGCTGTTCCTGTCCTATCTGGTGCACGGGCCGTGGCGCGATCCAGCCGGCTTCAATTATCCGCAGACGGCGCTTCTGCCGGCGGCGGCGCTATTCGAGTCCTTCGATCCGGCCTACCGGCTCAACCCCTCGATCTTCATCACCGTGGTGGCCGTGCTTGTGATGTGGCTGTTCACCGACCGCAGCTTCCTTGGCTACAAGATGTCGGTGAGCGGCGCGGCTCCGCTCGCCGCCCGCTACGCCGGTTTTCGCGAGTCCGCAGCGGTCTGGATCGGGCTTTTGGCCGGCGGTGCCGCGGCCGGCGTCGCCGGCATGGCGGAAGCTGCCGGACCGCTCGGCCAGCTCTCGCCGCAGATTTCGCCCGGCTACGGATTTGCCGCCATCATCGTCGCCTTCATCGGGCGGCTGAACGCCTTCGGCATCGTGCTCGGGGGGCTGTTGATGTCGCTGCTCTTCCTCGGCGGCGAAGGCGTGCAGATGACGCTTGCCCTGCCCTCGGCGCTGACGCGCATCTTCCAAGGCATCCTGCTGTTCTTCCTGCTCGCCGCCGACTTCTTCATCTTCTATCGCATTCGCCTGGTGCGGCCGGCCAGGGAAGCGCATGCGCTCGAGACGGCGCGGTAGCGGGAGACAGCCGATGGAACTCTTCATTGCCATCTTCACCGGCACCGTCATCGCCGCGACGCCGCTGATCTTCGCGGCGCTTGGCGAGCTGGTGGTCGAGAAATCCGGCGTGCTCAATCTCGGCATCGAAGGCATGATGCTGATGGGCGCAGCACTCGCCTTCTGGGCGGTCACCGCGGGCTATTCGATGCCGGTCGCGATCCTCGCCGGTGCACTTGCCGGTGCCGCCGCCTCGCTGCTGTTCGGCGTGCTCGCGCTGACCTTCCTCACCAACCAGTATGCCGCTGGCCTGGCGCTGGCGATCTTCGGTTCGGGCGTCTCGGCCTTCCTCGGGCGAGGCTTCGGCAGCGCGCCGATCGAGGCGTTGCACCGCGTCGACATCCCGATCCTGTCCGACCTGCCGCTGATCGGGCCGCTGCTCTTCCGCTTCGACCCGCTGGTCTACCTGGCGCTCTTGATGTTCGTGGCCATCAGCTGGTTCCTCTACCGCACCAAAGCCGGCCTCATCCTGCGCACGATCGGGGAATCGCCGCAGACCTCGCATGCCATCGGCTATCCGGTGATCAGGATACGCTACATGGCGGTGCTGTTCGGCGGGCTGATGGCGGGCCTAGCAGGCGCCTATCTGTCGGTCGCCTACACGCCGCTCTGGGTCGAGAACATGACCGCCGGCAAGGGCTGGATCGCGCTGGCGCTGGTGGTGTTCGCCACCTGGCGTCCGCTGCGCGTCCTGCTCGGCGCCTGGCTGTTCGGCGGCATGACGATCCTGCAGCTGCAAGGGCAGGCGCTGGGGCTGCAGGTTCCGTCGGAGCTGCTGTCAGCCCTGCCCTATCTGGCGACGATCGTGGTGCTGGTGCTGATCTCGCGCAACCGCCAGATGCTTGCCCTGCACTTTCCCGCGTCGCTGGCAAAGCCGTTCCGCCCCGCTGGCTAGAGCAATTCCAGGAAAAGTGTGAAACGGTTTTCCGTCCGGAATTGCGTCAAAACAAGGAGATAGAGCGGTTCGGCGTTTCCGTGAAACGGTGAACCGCTCTAGTCTAAAGGACCACCGACTGGCGATTGGCTGGAGAGCCCACCCCGACCGGAGACACCGTTCTTCCACAAGCCAGATACGTTCCCGAAACCAGGAATATCATCAGCGTCGAATCGAGAATGTCGTGGCCGACAAGGATGCCGGTCATCCCGCCAACAAGGTATACTATGACGGTGATGACGATCATCGTCGCCCCAAATCGCTCTATCGGGTCGGCACTGAAGCGTAAGACCCTTGTTCCGTTCCAGAGCGCGACGACGAAGATCGCCGCCAGTGCAAGGGCGCCCACAAGGCCCGCCTCCACGACCGCTGTCAAAAAGCCATTGTGAAAGTGGTTGAAACCTTGGTTCGCTCCAAACCGCTCCTTGAACCCCTGCTTCGTAAGCGCCCGGCTTGCAGAAATGCCGTGGCCGAAAAGCGGGGCTTCGCGAAATGCATCGAGCCCTATGTCCCAGAGCCCAACGCGCAATCCGAGCGGCGTGGAATGATCGCCTTCGGTAACAAGGGCGTTCCAGTCATCGAGCAGGACATGGGTGCGGTTCACGACGATTGGGAACGCAATTGCCGCCGTCAATACGATCGAAACGCCGGCTATCGCCAGCAATCGCCCTATACTTGCCCGAGTGAACGTCTGGCGATTGACCGCGAGGACGGCGACAACGGCAATCAGCAACGCCACCCAAACCGTCCGCGAGCCCGAGTAGAGGGTCGCCACGACGCCGGCGAAGGCGGCGACAGTGAGTGGCCTCCAGGCTCTTTCTATCCCTGACAGGGCGCCTGCAAGGCACATCATCACGGCCAGGCAAGTGACGGTCGCAAACACGATTGGATTTCCCGCTCCTCCTTCAGCCCTGAGCATCCCCATCCAGTAATATTGGATGAGTGCCAGCAACAGCGCGCCACAACATGCCGCGGCGCTCGCAAGCACGGCAATGCGCGCGAGGGTCGTCTTATCGGTGATGCTCCAGGTCGAATAGGAAATCGGGAAGAACAGCAAGGTGATCAGCGGCAGGAAATGCGTAACGTCGGACCGTAGCGTGCCGTTGACGATCGAGGCCAGAACCATGGCCGCGCAGTAGGCATAGATCGCAACGGTCATCGCGACCATCTGCCGATCAATATTGAGGCGCCGCCGCCCGGCAACCAGCAGCAGTCCCGACCAGAGTGCGCCGCCATGAAAAACGAAGCTCACCACCGATCCAAGCACTGGTGGCGAAAAAAAGCAGACCATGGAGAAATAGATGTTGATCTGCGTGGATGTGAGATGCCGCCGGAACGATATGAACGGGTTCAATGCCTTGCTTCGCAATCCGTCTTAAGCGTTTCACCGTTTCACGGAAACGGCGAACCGCTCTATCTCTTGTTTTGACGCAATTCCGGACGGAAAACCGCTACACACTTTTCCTGGAATTGCTCTACGCTGCGAGCAGATCGTTCGAGCGATCCCCGCTTACCGTGCCTGGCCCCTTTTCGCCAAGTCGGTATATAGCCGCTGGCCCCGGTGTCCGATAGTGCGATACTGTGGCGGTCCGCTGGAACGGCGGACGGTCCGAACTGAAATCGTCGATCTCAGGTCTATTCAGGCAGCGACAGCCGTTGTGGCTCCTTGCTGTGCTTCCCGCCAGGATTGGAACATCAGCACGTCCCAAAGAAGGTACTGATTGTTGCGGTGCCCGGAAAGGTGCTCGGACCAGGCGCGCCGGATCACGTCCGGCCGAAAAAAGCCGTCGTCCCGCAACCGGCGCACGTCGAGCAGCCCCTCTGCCCAGTCCCGAAGCGCACCGCGCAGCCAGGCGTCGATGGGTACTGCGAAGCCCATCTTTGGACGTTCGACAAGCGCACGCGGGACATGCCGGTAGAGCAACTGTCTGAGTGGCCACTTCGTCTGGCCGTCGGTCCGCAGAATGGAAAGCGGCAGCGAAAGCGCGAAACTCACGAGGCGATGGTCGAGCAGCGGCACTCGGGTCTCGAGGCCGACCGCCATTGCCGCGCGATCTACCTTTACCAAGATGTCGTCCGGCAGATAGCTCATCATATCGATGTACATCATCCGCTCGACGTTACTCGGCGATGCCGGAAGTGCTTCCAGTCCGGTTATCATGGTCGGCGGCTCGACCGCGTCCGGGATGATCTCAGCCGGTTCCCAGTGCGAGCAGAGGCGACGGTAGACGTCATTCACGGTTCGTAGCGAAAGGACAGAAGCGGCTTTGTGGATCTTGTCGCCCACACGCTCGCGACGCAGGCGTTGCGGCAGAAGCGGCATGACCGCGCTCGCGACATTGTTGTAGAGATCAGGAGACGGCAGTGTTGCCAGGCTGGCGGACACGCGACGCAGCCCGATAGGAATCCGGGACAGCTTGTTCCAGAACGCGTCGGCGAGTGCGTAGCGCGTGTAGCCGGAGAACAGCTCGTCTCCGCCGTCGCCCGACAGCGCCACGGTAACACTGCCACGCGCCAGTTTGCTGACGAGGAAGGTCGGGATTTGCGAGGAGTCGGAGAAGGGCTCGCAATAGATGCCGGGCAGTTGCGGCACAACGTCGAGCGCGTCCCGCTCGCTAAGATAAAGTTCGGTATGGTCGGTGCCGAGATGGCGTGCCACCTGCTGAGCATGACCGGCTTCGTTGTAGGCCGTCTCGCTAAAGCCGATCGTGAACGTCTGCACGGGCCGCGAGCTGATCGACTGCATGACCGCCACGATTGCCGAGGAATCGATGCCACCCGAGAGGAAAGCCCCGAGCGGCACGTCCGCGATCATCTGCCCTTCGAGCGCACCACGAAGATGACGCTCGAGCTCGTCGACCGCCTCGTCGGGGCTCCCTTGAAAAGGTCCACGCTGGCCTTGCTCCGCGACTGCCCTGGCGCTCCAATAGCTCTCAATGCGCGGCTCGCGCGTGTGATCGGAAAAGACGAGAAAGTGGCCGGGCCTTAATTTTCGTATGCCCCGATAGATACTGTAGGGGGCGGGGATGTAATTGTGGCGCATCAACAACGCCAGCGCATCCCGGTCAATCTCCGGACGCCAATTTGGAAGCGGATGAAACGCTTTGGGTTCCGAGGCAAAGACGAAGGCCTTGCCTATCCGGCCATAATATAGAGGTTTCTCCCCGAGGCGATCGCGCCCGAGAACAAGCGTTCTCTCTCGCCGGTCCCACAAGCCGAAAGCGAACATGCCGACAGCTATTTCAAGGGCCTTTTTGACTCCAACCTCTTCGATCGCGGCGAGAAAGACCTCAGTGTCGGAGTGGCCGCGCCAAGCATGGGCGCCAAATTCCCGATCGAGAAGGGTACGCATCTCGACGTGATTGTAGATTTCCCCGTTGAAGACAATGACGTAGCGACCGCTGTGCGAAATCATCGGCTGCGCGCCAGCCGACGACAGGTCGATGATTGCCAACCGGCGCTGGCTGAGAGCGACGCCTGCCTCGGCGTCAGTCCAGACGCCGTCGCCGTCCGGTCCGCGATGCCGGATCATATCCGCCATGCGGCGCACGGCGAAGGCGCCGTTGCCCGTCGCCGCCACTCCACCGACAATACCGACAATACCGCACATCCGGCGTTACTGCTCCATGGTGGCCGAGTCTTGAGTCTTCCTCTGTATGCCGCGAAATCCGATAGAAGAAAACCAGGTACCTATAAATCCAGTCGCTCGAAACACCATTCACCGCAGCCAGCACCGAAAAGGCCAATTCCGGGCGTTACATTGAAGCGCCGCTTCGTACGAAACCCAAGCTTTTCGACTGTCGTCTCCAGCTCCTCGGCCGAGGTGGATTGATAGGGGTACCCACCGAGCCAGTCGTCCACATCCGCCAAGAACTCCATGCCTCGGCGCGTGCGGTAGTTCTTCACAAAAGCGATCGGGTCACCGTGGCGCAGCGTCCTCGCCAACATGTAAGCCGAAACAAACAGCGCCTTTGCTGGTGGTCTTAGCCACTGATGGGAGGAGTAGAGCCTCTTTTCAACTGTCCACAGCCTGCAAAGAGGTGTCTTCAGGTAGATCGCGATGCCGAACCGTCCCCCGCGACCAACGAAATCTGCCGCGTTGCGGATCGCTGCCCACATGTCGCCGGTGTGGTGCAGGACGCCCCATGAATAGACGATGTCGAACGTCCCCGATGGAAGCGACCCCTTGTCGAGGATATCGGCTCGCTCCACGCTCCATTCGGCCTCCGGCGCGAACCGGGAAAGGACGGCCCTCGTCGTTTCGACGCAGTCGCTGTCATAGTCCAGCGCCCGGACCTTCGCCGCCCCCAGCCGAAGGGCCGCCGCTGAATGCAAACCCGATCCGCAGCCGATGTCCAGGAATGTCTTGCCTGCCACATCGCCCACCAGGCGGCGAAGATCCTCGCAGGCCCGGTCCAGATGTTCGTTCTCGAAGCGCGCGGCGAGGTCGGACCAGTTGCGGCCGAAATCATAGCGCGCCTTCATGGACGTCGTCGTCCGAACCTGTCGGTCATACCTGGTAGAATTCCCGATACCACTTCACGAAACGTGGAACTCCGATCTCGATTGGAATCTTCGGCCTGAAGCCGGTCGCCTCCTCAAGCGAACTGACATCGGCGAAAGTCGCCGGAACATCGCCGGGCTGGATCGGCATGAGATTGCGTTTCGCCCTGCGTCCGAGCGCGTCTTCCAACACCTCGATCAGCCGGTTCAGCTGAACAGGCGAATTGCCACCGATGTTGTGGATCCGGAACGGCGCGTTGCTGGTCGCCGGATCCGGCGTAGCGCTTTTCCAATCGGGATTGGCTGTCGCGGGCTGCTGCGTAACGCGGACAATACCTTCAACGATGTCGTCGATATAAGTGAAATCCCGCTGCATGTTGCCATGGTTGAACACGTCGATCGGCTCGCCGGCGAGGATGGCCTTGGCGAAGATGAACAGGGCCATGTCCGGCCGTCCCCAGGGACCGTAGACCGTAAAGAAACGCAATCCCGTCGTCGGCAGCGCGAACAGATGGCTGTAGGTGTGGGCCATCAGCTCGTTTGCCTTCTTGCTGGCGGCATAGAGGCTGAGCGGGTGGTCGGCCGAATCGTGGACGGAGAACGGCATGCGCGTGCTGCCGCCATAAATCGAGCTCGACGAGGCATAGACCAGATGGCCGACCGAGGCGTGGCGGCATCCTTCCAGGACGTTGAGGAAGCCATTGAGATTGCTTTCCGCGTAGGCATGCGGATTGGTCAGCGAATAGCGAACGCCGGCTTGAGCCGCGAGATTGACGACAATCTCCGGCGCGGCTGACAGAAACAGCGCCGAAATGCGCTCGCGCTCCGTAAGATCGAGATGCTCGAAACGAAAGTTCGGGAACCCGTTCAGTTGGTCGAGCCGCGCCCGCTTCAGGCTGACGTCATAGTACTCGTTCATGGAATCGAGCCCGACAACGTGCCAGCCGTCTGCGAGTAGCCTCTGGCAGAGGTGAAAACCTATGAAACCGGCCGCGCCGGTGATCAGAATTGGCCTGCTTGATGTCACGGCGTATCCCTGGCGTTGATTTCAGGCCGAGCCTCAAAGACTCCAGTATTTTATCCTGTCCGGAATCTCGTTCGGCTTGATGGCAGACTTGATGTCGAACAGCGTTCCACCTGGCCTGATCATCTGAAAAATACGGGACTTCTCGCCCTCCAGATATTGCTTGTGAGGAACCGCCAGAACAAGCCCGTGCAAATCGTCTATCTGGTCGAGCGGCAGGATTGTTTCGCCATGGTCGCGTCGAGCGGTTTCGGCGTCGGCAAGTGGGTCGTGGACTTTAGGGACAATCCCGAACTGCCTTAGCTCCCTGACCATGTCGAAAACGCGGCTGTTGCGCAAATCCGGCACGTCCTCCTTGAAGGTCAGGCCGAGAATGCCGATGGAAGCTCCCTTGACTGGCATGTCCGAGCGGATCAGTTGCTTGACGACCTGTTGGGCGACAAAGGCTCCCATGCCGTCATTGATGCGACGACCGGCGAGGATGATCTGCGGATGGTACCCCGCAGCCTCCGCCTTGGCGGTCAGATAGTACGGATCGACGCTGATGCAGTGGCCACCCACGAAACCCGGCTTGAAGGGAAGAAAGTTCCATTTTGTCGATGCAGCATCAAGGACGTCCTGGGTCCGAATCCCAAGGCGCTCGAAGATCATTGCCAGTTCATTCATCAGCGCGATGTTCAGATCGCGCTGGGTGTTCTCGATGACCTTCGCTGCCTCGGCCACCTTGATCGATTGGGCGCGGTAGACGCCGGCATCGATGATACGGCCGTAGATACTCGCCACGCGCTCCAATGTCTCGGCATTCTCACCAGAAACGACTTTGACGATCCGTTGCAGCGAGTGTTCACGATCGCCGGGGTTGGCTCGCTCAGGCGAATAGCCAAGCGCGAAGTCGTGAGGATGCCGCAGGCCTGAGATCCGCTCGATAATCGGCCCGCAGAAATCTTCGGTCACACCTGGATAGACCGTCGATTCGAAAATGACGACGGCGCCCCTGCCTATCGCTCCGCCGACGAGCTCGGATGCCAGTTTTAAGGGAGCAAGGTCGGGAGCGCGGTTGATATCGATAGGGGTTGGCACGGCAACAATGAAGGCGGTCGCGCCTTTCAACATCTCCCGGTCGGCCGTAAGCACGATCGACGATTCCTTGAGCGCCGCCGTGTCGACCTCTCCAGTGCGATCGACGCCATCGCGCAGTTCATCGATCCGACGTTCGCTGATATCAAATGCAATCGTCCCCGGGAAAACCTTTCCAAACGCGACGGCTACCGGCAGGCCGACATATCCCAGGCCGATTACAGCGATGCGTTCCGACATCCGCGGATTTCCTACGTCAAACATGGGCCGAGGCGCTTGTATGGCAGGCGATGGGTCAATTCAACGATGCGCCGCTGCGAAAGGTGATGTCTCCACTCAAAAACGGTCCGCGACCAATGCCTATACTTCACATCTGCTCATGACGATCGATGTTGTGGATAACATGCGTCAGGATTGGGTTTCGGGCTCCAAAAACCTGCAAAAGTGAATGGCGGAAGCGCCCGGCCTGGGAATTGAACGCATGAACCGTATCGTCGTCATCGTGAGCGAACCGACATCCCTTGCAACCACTCGAGGCCATTTTCTGCTCGCGCTGCGCGCTGCCGGATATGAGGTTCATGCCGCAGCGCCGGTCGATGCAATGACCGTTCGCTGGCTGACCGAAAACGGCATCCATTTTCATCCATTGCCAATGAAGCGCGCCGCTGTTGCGCCGTTCGGCGACGCGCTCTTGGCCGTTCGGGTTTATAAGAAGATACGAGAGCTTAAGCCCCGGGTCGTGCTGGCCTGCGCGATCAAACCGATCGTCTACGGCATACCCGCGGCGCTGATTGCGGGAGTGTCGCGCCGGCACGCACTGATCACCGGCCTTGGGTATGCGTTCACGGACCGGCACAAATCGCTGCGCTGGCGGATCGTCAACGCCATTGCTCGGCTTCTCTACGCGGCCAGCCTGCGTGTGGCTACCACGGTCACCTTCCAGAATGACGACGACCGCAATGATTTCCATCGCCTTGGACTGCTCGGGAGGACGCCCGCCCATGTGGTCAACGGTTCGGGGGTTGACCTCGGCCGTTTCAAGGTGGCGCCGCTGCCGGAGAAGCCGCGATTTCTTATGATAGCGCGTCTGCTTCGCGACAAAGGCCTCGCGGAATATCTGGGCGCGGCGAGACTGGTGAAGGCGGTTCGGCCGGAGGCTCGTTTCGACCTGGTCGGCGATACAGATCCCAATCCTGCGGGATTTCCGGTTTCGGCGGTTGAAGCAGCCGTCGCGGACGAAACGATCCGCTATCACGGGGCTGTCGATGACGTCCGTCGGGTGATCGCCGATTCACGTATTTACGTGCTCCCCTCCTATCGTGAGGGCACGTCGCGCTCGGTTCTGGAGGCGATGGCGATGGGACGCCCGGTGATTACGACAGATGCGCCGGGTTGCCGCGCGCCGATCGTCCCCGGGGTGAACGGCCTGCTAGTGCCCGTCGGTGCCATAGCCCCCTTGGCTGAGGCCATGATCCGCCTGATAGACAACCCGAGTGAGGCCACATGCATGGCCAAGAACAGTCGGGCAATCGCCGAGCAGCGCTATGATATTCAGAAAGTTACTGCTCATATGATGGAAATCATCGAAGCTGGGCACCGGGCCGCAGAATGACATCTGCAGATAATTCGGCGTCAAACCGATACGAATTCGGAGCCAATTGGGCGTCGTTCATCGACAGGCATTACTCGACTGAGCGCCGTAGGGTGGCCGGAGATAAGCTTCTATCCTTCCTCGGCAAAGAGAGTCTCGAAGGGATGGATTTTCTCGATATCGGCAGCGGCAGCGGATTGCACTCGCTTGCCGCCTTCGACGCAAAAGCGGAGCGGATACATTCCTTCGACTTTGATCCGCTTTCAGTTGGGACGACCGGAAAGCTGCGCCATTTGGCCGGCGAGCCGCCAAACTGGACCGTTGAGCGCGGGGACGTGCTCGACGTCGACTATCTCGAGAAGCTGGGCACTTGGAGCCTGGTCTATTCGTGGGGGGTGCTGCACCACACCGGCGCCATGTGGCAGGCGGTTGAAAATGCGGCGCACAGGGTAGCGCCCGGCGGCCTCTTCTTCATTGCTCTATACTCGTCGAATGTCGTGAAGCCTTCCGCGCAGTTCTGGCTCGACGTCAAGCGGCGATACAATGCCGCCGGTCCGAGCAAGAGGCGCTGGATGGAATATTGGTACATCTGGCGTTTCAGACTCGGCCGCAATCCACTCCAACTGCCGTCGCTTATGAAGCAGATCTACCAGAAGAAAAAAGGTCGGGGCATGAGCTACATGACCGACGTCCGCGACTGGCTGGGCGGCTGGCCAATGGAGTTTGCCGAAGACCAGGCAGTGGTCGATTTCCTGAAGGAAAGGTTCGATTTCGAGCTCGTCAGGATGTCTACGGGCGAGGCATGCACGGAGTTTCTCTTCCGGAACCCGGAGAGCCCGTTGTCCAAACAGAATTAGGCCGTCTGGCCGCCGGCTCTCGTCCAGATATGCGGCCGGCCGTTTTCGAGCGTTACGATCTCGTCGCAATTTTCGACCGTCGTGAGGCGATGCGCGATGATCAGCACAGTCAGGTTAGTGGGCAGGTCTCGGATCGCCTCCATGACCGCGGCCTCGGTTTCCATGTCGAGCGCGCTCGTGGCTTCGTCGAAGACGAGTACGGACGCCTGTTTGTACAATGCCCGGGCGATGCCGATCCGCTGGCGCTGGCCGCCTGACAGACGGACACCGCGCTCGCCGACCCGCGTCTCGTAGCCTTGCGGCAAGCTTTCTATGAAGTCCGCCAAGGCGGCCTGCTGCGCGGCATTGCGTACGCGCTCACGGTCGATCGCGACGGCGTCGATGCCGAAGGCAATATTGTCGGCGATCGAGGCGTCCGCCAGGAAGATGCTTTGCGGCACATGCGCTATCTGTCTTTGCCAGGCTCGCCGCGTAGCGCCATCCAGCCTCTGCCCGTCGATCTCGATCGCGCCGCTGGTCGGCTCCAGCAGACCCATTGCCAGATCGACCGTCGTGCTCTTCCCGCTCCCCGTCTTGCCTATGAACCCGACCTTGGTCCCTTTCGGGATCGTGAGATCGAACCGCTCGAGTATCGGCGGTTGGTCAGACGCGTAGCGGAAGGAAACATCCTTGAACACGATTGCTCGACGGAATGGGAGCCGCTCGGCCGGAGGCTGGTTCCACTCCGGGCCAAGTGGTGTTTCTAGCGCCTGGAGCACGACTTCCGTGCCGGCGAGATTGCTCAGTATGAGCGCCCAGTTGCCGTATACAAGTTGCATGGACGGAAGCAGACGTTGCGCTCCAAGAACGAACGTGCCGAGCATCGGAAGCACCTGGCCTGCATTGTTGGACCGGGTGATCAGGAAATAGGCGAGCCCCGCGATGATCACCATGCCAGCGGCTTCGATCGCAAAACGGGGAGCGCTCGCCGCCAGCGCGTTGGTCGCGTTCGCGCGCTGCAGGCGGCTGTCAAGTTCGCCATACCGCGAAAGAAAGTAGGGTTGGGTGTCGTTGATAATGACATCACGGATGCCGCCCAGTCCCTCTTGCACAGAACGGATGCCTTCCGCCTGCACGCTGGCAATGATGCGCGCGTTCCTCTTGAGGTGCTTGCGAATGACAAGCGACATGGCGAGGTAAACCACGCCAAACCCGGCGAAAATAACGAAGGTGATGAAAGAGCTTAAGGCAAAAAGAGCAGCGATGATGAAGACAGCGATGATTAGGCCGCTGATCGATTGCAGCAGGGGCAGCATCACGCCTGCGGCAATCGCCTGGACCTGACGAAGCGCAGCCAGCACAGAACTGGAATTGCGCGAAACATGATAACTGTAGGGCTGATGGAGGACGCGATCATAGACCTTGACCCCCAATTCATGTCCCAGCGAGAAGACGTAAGAATTCGTGGCCCAAGTGAGGAAAATGCGCACAACCCCGGCTGTGACCGCGACCACCGAAAACAGAAGCGTCAAACCGAGAAGGCTGTCGGGAGAGCTGGTCAGCCGAAAGCCGGCAAGCTGGCGGGCGAGGAACGACTGGCCGCCAATCGCTTCGGGATTGGCGATGCGGGCAAGGAACGGCAACAAAGCGCCAAGCGTTGCGGCTTCGGCAAGCGCGCCGAACAGCATCAGGACCAAAAGGCCGAAGAACTGTCGCTGCCGGCGCTTCGATACCTGCCGCCACAGGCGTCGAAGTGTGTCGAGGGTGTTGTCCGAGGTTCGATTCCCGCTCAATGCCAAGTCGATGTCCGCATTCAAAGCGCCCAATGCACACGTTCAGCGCGCCACAACAAGCCACGACTGACGCCAATTGACAATTTTATCACATAAGCCCGAAGGTACTCCGTCCACAGTTCTCCGTCATGGACGAGAGGCCGCGACCGCGGCGAAGTGATACGCTTCAACCATGAACGATGCCATCGAGATTCGGGACCGAAAGCCGCGCCTGAGCTCAATAGCGGCATTGACGCGTTCGCTCGGCCTGTTCTCAGCGGGTGCCGGAACAGCCTTCCTGTTCTTTGTCTCGGCCTATCCCCTCGGATTGATCAGCGCCTACCCGGCACCGCCCGCTGCGGCAACCGACGGGCCGTTGGGGTTCGAGCAGAAAGTGGGTGATGTCGGCGATCTCTACCGCGGCCCGGATGAGCCGACGCAGGCCTATCTCGATCGCCTGACAAAGGCTGTCGCGGGCGGGATGGTGCACTATTGGACAGAGGGTGATCGCTGGACAACGGCCGACACGCGCTACACAAGGATCGGCGTTTTCGACAATTACTTGCTCTGGATGCTCAGTTTTCGGACGGAATATCGGGAAAACCTGCAGAACTATGAATTTGTGACACCCCGGAAAGCACTTGATCGTGGGTATGGATTCTGTTCCCAGGTTTCGAAGATTGTATATTCCGTGCTTGCCGATCAGGGAATTGAAGCGGCAGTATACAGCGCGCCTGAGCACACCGTAGTTGAGTCGAACGGCAACATTCTCGATTCCGACTACGGCGTCTTCATCCCGCACTCTCTTGCGGACATACAACAGGATCCGTCGATCATCGATTCCTACTATGCGCAATTCGGATCGATGCTGCCGTTGCTAAGAAAGGCGTATGGTGAGTCCTGGCAACCGCTTGGAACTGCCGAAGGATTCAACGAGGTCCGTGCGTACGAGGCGAAGTTCGAACGCCTGAAATGGGTTCCGCCGCTCATGCTTCTTGCCCTGGGGATGTTGCTCGCTGCCGGCGGCACGTTCCTTCAGCGGCGTGAAGAAAGTGCTCGGCTAGCGTCGCGGTCCGGCTCACAGAGCCACCCGGCAATCTCAATTTCGCGTGCTCGTGACGATTTATGAAATCCCATTGTCCAACGGGGACTTATGCTTGCAGATGGACCGCGCCTTATGACAAGCGAGCCAGCGAGGACGGGCGGCCGGCGGATGGTGCTGCGAGAAGACGTTCCGATGACTGATGCTGTGCCACAAGAGTGCGCTGCCGAGCCTTCGACCGCACTCACAAGAAGGCGTCGCCGCGGCGTGCTCTTTGTTATCGGCACACTCGATCTCGGTGGCACGGAGAGCCAGCTTGTGCTGCTTGCCAAGGGATTGAAAAGGCGAGGCTGGACGGTCGAGGTCTTTGTGCTTTCGCGGGGCGGCGTTCTGGCAGAGACACTGAACGATGCGGGAATCCGGATATCATACGGGCTTCATCGGCCGAATCCGTCACCCGCATTGCCGGTGTCGGCCAAGGGGGGTGCCAAGGCGGGCACCGCTGCGAAGACGCGCCCAAGTGTGAAGGCGATGCTGGTCCTCGGCGCTGCCGTCACTTCGCTTGTTGTCCGCATCGCTTTGACAAGGCCGCGCGTGGTTCACGCCTTCCTGCCGCTAACCAATTTCCTGGGCGCCTTGGCAGGACGGTTTGCGCTGGCACCACGCGTCATCACCTCACGGCGCGGTCTCGGCTATCATCAGGAGCGGTGGCCTCGGGCGAAACGAATGGATCGGATCGCCAATCGGCTTTCCCATATCGTGGTCGCAAACTCCCACGCGGTCGCGGCCGACACGGCTGCCCGCGACGGCTATGATATCGACAAAATAAAGGTGATCCCGAACGGTCTCGATCTGGGCCGCTTCGATGACATCAGCCACCGCCGCGACGAAACCCGGCGCCGGCTTGGTCTCGAGCCGGACGAAATTGGGATCGTCATAGTCGCCAATTTGATTGCGTATAAAGGCCACAAGGACCTGATCGAGGCATTCGCTTCCGCAAGCGAGAAGCGCCCTAACCTGCGGCTGTTCATGGCAGGTCAGGACCGTGGCATCGGACAAGGCCTGGCGGAGGAGGCACAGCGCTTCGGCGTCGGCTCGAAAGTACATGCATTGGGAATTCAGAGCGATGTGCCCGACTTGCTCGCCGGCATGGATATTGGCGTGATCGCTTCCCATGAAGAAGGCTTTTGCAACGCCTTGATGGAAAAGCTCGCGGCAGGTCTTCCAGTCGTGGCCACCAATGTCGGTGGAAATCCCGAGGCTGTCTCCGGCATGCCGGGTTGTGTATTGGTAGAGCCTCGCAATCCTGCCGATCTTGCGCGTGGGCTTTTGGCTGTTCTCGACCGGTTACCCGAGTCGGCTGCTGACCGGGAGTTTCGGCAACGGACGATGCGGCAGCGCTACTCCATAGAGGCTATGGTCGACGCTTATGAACGTCTCTATCTCGCGGTCTGACGAATGAGCGGGATTGCCCCTACTCCCTCGAGTCGCTCAGTGGATTCAGCGCGTCCGCTGCGGACGATCCTGACGAATATTTCCGCCGGGCTCTGCGCGTTCACCATCGTCGTCTTTCAGTCCTGGTTCATGCCGTACTTTCTCCCTTTCTTTACGGGACGGGACGGGTTCGCGAGGCTGGTTTTCCATGCACTTTATGGCGGCGTCCTGATTGTTTCGATCGCTGTTCTTGCGGCGCGCCGGGACGTGCGTAGCGCTGTCCTTCCGCTTGCGATCGCTGCCGCCATGGCAGTCGCCCCGGTTGCGCTGCATCCGGTCGGGATCGTCGCCAAGTGCTATCTGATCACCCTTTTTCTCGGTGGAGCAGCGATTGTCCTGATGCTCGCCTCCGCGCCCTCAACCGTGCTGAGGCTGTCGGCATCGGTTACAGCGCTCAATGCGGTGATCTGCTTCCTAGACCTCCTCTTCGCCAACGGCTTCACCAATACTCCCGGTCGGGCCGCCGGTTTGGCGATCAATCCGAATGTGGCCGCGGCCGGACTGCTGCTCGGGGGTGCAGCGAGCTACCGCGCCGTCTCGCAAAAGTGGCGCGCGAGCTTCCTTGTTCTTGTAAGCGCGGCGCTTCTTGCCACTCTCTCCCGCTCGACCTTTCTTGCCGCCTTTTTCACCGTGGCGGTGCCCGTTGTCGTTCGCGTTTGGCACCAATTTCGAAGTGGGCGTCGCTTCCGGGTCGATACCAACGGCTGGGGTCGATCGCTCGCCGTCGCCTTCGCGCTGCTGGGGGCGATCGGCTTCGCGCTGGCCACGAATACTTACTTCCGGGTCGCTGTCGGCGACTCCTTTGCCGGCATATTGTCGGTAAGCAAGGCACTCGACGAGGCATCGGAAGCGGTCGATACATCTCACGATCAATCCCCGCCTGCCGCCGCAACCGCGCCATCACCTGCAGGGGCAAGCCAACCGACCCCGGAGGCGAGTTCGTCCGCAGGCACCGCCACGCCCGCAGCAAAACCCGGGATCAGTTCGGCCCCTCCCAAGGTCGACACGCATGCGGAAGCTGTCGCTCCATCTCCTTCGCCTTCCGACGCCACGTCCTCTTCCGCGGTCAGCCGGTCCAGGAACGTTGCCATGATGCGGGCGCTCGGCGAACGTTTGACGGACGAGGGCAAGAGAAATTCCATCTCGGCAAGAGCGCTCTTTCTGGAGCGCGGCCTGCTCGCCTATCGAGAAGGAGGCTTCTTCGGCCGCGGACTTGAAGAGGCGCAAGCCCTGGTGCCTCACAACACCTTCGTCCTGTTCGCGGTCGCTTTCGGCCACCTCGGCTGGCTCATTCCGATCGGCCTCGTCGGCTTCGCCTTCTGCTTTGCTCGACGCGCCGACGATCTTGCCCTTGGTGTAGCAGTTGTGGGGGTGATGCTGACCTCGCATGACTTTTTGCTGACGCCGAGCCTCTTTCTTCCGGTGGCTCTCGGAATCGGCGGCATGCTTGCCGAGCGCAGAGCATCCGCTCAACAGTCGTCGTCGGCCAGGAAAGGGGAACCTTGGAGCTTCGCGTTGGGAACAGCTACAGGCGTCGCGGCGTTTGCCGCCGGCTGCATCGCGATATTGCTCGTCACACCGCCGCTCGCTGGCGGACGGCTGCAGAACGAGACCATGTTTGCCGCCCGAGGCGGATATGAGACACTGCTTCCGCCGCCACGATTTCCCGGCATTTTCCAGTTCGACAACCTTTCCGGCATTCCCCCTTTGCAAGCATCCGATCTGCGCGAAAACGGGATATCGCTCCAGCGGGTCGACTGGTCTGCCCATGCATGGCCCGCCGTCCGGCAAGGCGAGTATACCTTTCGCCGACGGGACTCGGTGCTGTTTTCGGCCACGGATTCGAGCGATCCCCGCAAAAACGGGCGGACCTATGAGGTCGCAGTGCCACTCTCGGTCAGTGCACTCTGTTTCCTGCTTCTGGGTACAATCATCGCCTGGTCGATTGCGACGGTGGTTTCGATTCGAGGCTCGCATCAGGTGGGTGTTTCATAGGAAGACTGTTGCACCCGGACCCATCGCGTCACCGACGGCTGGAACGGCTTCTAATCGCTGGCGGCAGCCGATAGCCGGCTTTGAGCATCGCCAGCAGCGAGAGCCGGATATAGACCCATCATTCGCGCGATGGCGGCGTCGGTCTCCGGCTTCAGGTTCCTGCGCAAATGAGACCCGTCGCGGTAAATGAACTCGCCGTTGACGTAGCTGGCGCAATGTCTGTTCGGACACATCCCTTTGAGCGGATCGACAAAGAACACCCCATTTTCCACTGCAAGCGAGCCCAGCGCGGTCACCACCGGCGACCACGCCCGCAGGATTCTCTCGCTGTCCATATCGGTCGAGCAACGTCTCAATATCTTGCTTTCGCGCAGCGCCGCGCACGACGTCAAATCCAAACCTGGTCCCGGCACCTGCCCAATGATTCCGATACGCCGTTGCTGGGTGCTGATTTCTTCGACGAGGCTTTGCAATCCGTCGTGCAACAGCCGGACTTTGTCCGCGTGCCGACCAACCTCGGCAACGAGATCGGTATTGGCGAGGTTCGTCCAAGCTGAAGCAAGAACAACGATGTCAATGTCGGATCGCCGCGCAAGCAGCGTAACGGCGGCCTTGCGTGAAGAAGCGCAGCTCTCCTTGTAAGCGGGCTCTTCAGGGTTGTTGCGGTGAACCCCTTTGCCAAGAGCCGCCGGGCAGGCTCGATAAAGGAAGAAGCTCGTCTCCTCCCGCTGTCCGACAGCATCAAGCAACGGCGCCATATGCTCCGCATGACTGTCGCCCCAAACAATGCCGCGATGCCTGGCCTTGTCCCAGGGCGCCCCGAAGGCGCAGAACGTGCTGCCCAGCTCGTCGATCCTGACCAGTTGCGGACATTGCCAGTCCCACATCACCTCGAGGCTGCGCATCGCCGCACCTTCTTTCGGAATCCGGCTGGCGATGCCGCCGGCTTCGAAGATTGCATTACCACCGAAGCCGACAATTGATGCTGCAACCGCTCCGGCGGCGATGGTGCGTGAAGGCAAGAACCGCAGGTGACGGGCAGGCTCTTCGACAACTCGCCAAGAGAGATACGCGACCAGCCAGGTTGTCGCGATGAGAACCAACGCTTCGCCAGCCGTCGGCGTCGAGCCGCCGGCATAATGGCGGAAGAAGACCAGGATCGGCCAGTGCCATAGGTAGAGGCTGTAGGAGACCTTGCCTGTCATTCGGAGCGGCGGGCTGGAGAGAACGGCACCCAAAATGGTCTGGGAGCGAGGCCAGATGAGCAGGACAGCGCCGGCCACCGGGAGGAGCGCGTAGGTTCCCGGGAATGGCTGGCTCGACGATAGCCAGACGGTGCTGGCAACGATCAGGCAAAAGCCTACCAAGCCGAACGCCTCGGAAATGCCACGGCGCCCGACGGCGGGCATGAATACAACCAGGCCGCCCAGCGCCAGCTCCCAGGCTCGGCTGAAGGGACTGTAAAACGCGTGCTTCGGATCGACGGCCACAAGGTGCAGAGCAATCGAAAAGCTGATCAGCGCGACGAGGCAGATTACCACGACGGACGATGACCGTCCGCCCCGCGATATGCGATTCGCGGCCATCAACAAGGCCGGCCAAACCAGATAGAACTGCTCTTCGACGCCGAGCGACCAGAGATGGAGCAGCGGCAGAAGCGTCGCCTCGCGATCGAAGTAGCCCGTATTCCAGAGAAAGTAGTAGTTTCCGAGGCCGGCTGCGGAAAAGGCTGCACTCCGCCCCAGGCTGGCATAGTCCCCGGGCAGCAGGAAGAACCAGCCGGCCGCGAGCGACAACCCCATCATCACCAGCATAGCCGGCAGGATCCGGCGCGCGCGCCGGCCATAGAATTCGACGAGCGACAGTTCGCTGCCCTCGGCTGTCAAAAGGCGCGTGATCAGGTAGCCGGAAATGACGAAGAAGATATCGACGCCGACGAATCCGCCGGAAAGACCTGGTACACCGAAATGGAAAAGAATGACGGCGATCACCGCGATCGCGCGCAAGCCGTCGACGTCGGGCCGATAGTCGAACTTCAAAGCTCCTCCCGACCTATCTCCCGAGCGTCATCGCCCGATGGCGCCTCATAAGCCGATGGCGGGACCAGGTGCGGCGGTCACGCTGCGGTTCCAATACTCTCGCCGGTATATTCGAATATTAGCGCCTTCTTGCGACTTGGACTGGAGAAATATGGGGATTCCCCCACAATTTATTTCACGCTAGAACGACGAAATCTACACAGGTGCTGAATCAGTGCTGCCCTCATGGGCCAAGGCGTCTGGGTCATGGTACCACCACGCCGGGAGGCGTGCTTATTCGTTGAAGATGTCGAGGATCGCCGAAAGCTCGGCCAGCTTAGATCGGCTTGATAGAAAAACGAGTTGTTCACCGTGTCCTTGACTGTATAGAAAGACTGTCCTGTGCGCTGCGAGGCCACGCGTCGTTCTGGAGGGGGCAACTTTGGACAACCATAGCGCGGACATGGTTGAATTCGGCCCACGCACGCATGTTTTGGTTACCGGTGGCGCAGGCTTCGTTGGATCGGCGCTGGTCGATTTGTTGCTTGCGCGCAATTGCAGGGTAACCGTTATCGACGATCTTTCGAACGGCTCGCTTCGCAATCTGCCGGCCAGTGATCCCCGCTTGACAATCCGTACCTTCAGGGTCGGCGATCCGGCATACGAGGCGGCGGTGCACGAGGAAGTCGGCCTGGCCGATGCCGTGTTCCATCTGGCGAGCCCGATCGGGGTACAGCGTGCCCATAAGGAACGCTTCGCCGTCACCAGCGGCATTCTGGAGTCAGGCTGTTCGATCGTCGAGGCATGCCGACTGCACCGGCGTCCGCTTCTTTATACGTCGAGTTCGGAAGTTTACGGCTCCGGCCGCGATCGGCCAATCACCGAGTCTGATCCAGTTATGACGGACCTGCGACCGCGATGGGGCTATGCCGCTGCCAAGGCGGCGGTCGAGCATCTGGTGGCTGGACTGTTTTTTGATTTAGGCATCCCTACTTGGATCGTTCGACCATTCAACATGGCCGGACCGCGCCAGCGCTCGGCGACCGGCCTCGTGTTGCCAGCATTCGTCAACGCAGCCTTGCGGGGCGAACCGCTTGTGGTTCACGACGATGGCGAGCAGAGGCGGGCGTTCCTCCATGTTGCCGATGCCGCCGAAGGTCTGCTTCTGGTCATGCAGTGTCGCTCGTTGCGAGGCCGGCCAGTCAATCTCGGCGGCAGCGAGGCGGTACAGATTGGAAACCTTGCAAAGATGGTCGTCGAGGCCACTCAGACGAACGCGCCGATTGTCATGAAACCTTCCAATGCGGTCTATGGCGAGAAGTTCGCCGTAACATATGACCGCGTGCCGGACACAAGCCTTCTGACCACCATGACCGGCTGGCGTCCGCTGCGAAGCACAATGCAGACGATCCTCGACTGCATCGAGCATATGCGTACCGAACGAGTTATGGCTTGACGCTCGGTCCATTGGTCCCGCTCATCGGGGCCCTGTTCATAGCAGTTCCTTGCGTCTGGCTATTTGCGCGTCTGGCGACGCGCATCGGAGCTGTCTCCAAAGTCAAGAGTGACCGATGGCACACATCGGGCGAGGTTCCCCGACTTGCGGGGCCGGCCCTGCTGATCGCGATGTCACCATGGCTTGCGGCCGGACAAATCTTCCTCCTCGCTATTTTCTGCCTGGTCGGCGCGCTCGATGACGTCCGAACCCTTTCCGCCGGAGCCAAGGCCGCAGCATTGGCCGTTGCGGCGATACTTGCCGGCATCATCACAGGTGTGTGGTGGGTACCGATCGTCATTTGGATAGCCTGCAACGCGGTCAACATGCTCGATCATGCCGACGGCCTTGCCGCGAGCACAGTCGCGGCCGCCTTCCTTGGCCTTGGCGGCGAAGCTGGAATGGCGGGGGCGGGTGCGTGCGCCGGATTCCTCTGTTTCAACTACCCGCCTGCGCGTGTTTTCATGGGTGACAGCGGCAGCCTCCTGCTTGGCGCAGCAATCGTGCTTCTCGCGGCTGAGAAAGGTTTCGGTTCCTCGTTGGCCTGGATGGCGGTGCCGTTGATCGATGCCATGTTCGTCGTTGTTCGCCGCATTCGGCAGGGACGACGACCTTGGATCGGCGGTACCGACCATCTTGGACACGCGTTGCTGCGGATCGGCGTCAGCGGTAAAGCTTTGCCGGCTCTTTATGGGGCGACGGCGCTGGCGATAGGCCTGGCATTTACCGTTTGGCAGAATCCATAGTGCTGCCGGACGCCAAGACTGCGGCCTGACACGATGTTCACAAGCGCAAGACGCGTCCCGTTAAGGCTGCTGCTGACTGACCTGCAACGCGTTAAGCCCGCACCAAGGCGGTGCGGCGGCTTGGGATCCGGGGACCGCCGAGTCGACCCGCATCGAAATGAGGCCGATTTGGGAGCAAAGGCGCCGGCAGCGCAGCGCGCGCTCGGCCTTCCCTTGCATGCCGTCAATCGGGGCGTTATATACTGAACCACATGGTTCAGTATATAACGCCCCGCCTCGATGCCTCGTTCGCCGCGCTCTCGGACGCCACCCGACGCGGCGTTCTGGAGCAGCTCGGGCGTGCGGACGCTTCGATCACGGACCTTGCCGTGAAGTTCCACATGACCCTCACGGGCATGAAGAAGCATGTCGGCGTCCTGGAGCAGGCGGGGCTCGTCACCACGGAGAAGGTCGGGCGCGTGCGGACCTGCAAGCTCGGCCTGCGCCGACTGGAGGAAGAGGCGGCATGGATCGAGAGGTACCGCCAGCTCTGGGACGCGCGCTTCGACGAGTTGGACAAGATTGTCGAGGAATTGAAACGGAAGGAGAAACTCGATGGACGAAAGAAGAGATAGCGGGCCCGCGCCCATGAAGAACCGCACGACGGTGGAACGGAAGTCCGAGCGTGAGCTGGTCGTTACGCGAACCTTCGACGGTCCGGCGCGCATCGTGTTCGAGGCGTGGACCAAGCCCGAGCTGTTCATGCGGTGGTGGGTGCCGAAGTCGATGGGCATGTTCCTGCGTTCCTGCGAGATGGATGTTCGTGTCGGGGGCAGGTACCGTTTGGTGTTCGGCCACGATGCCTCAAACCCTGACGAGTTCTTCGGCAGGTATATCGAAGTGACACCGCACTTGCGCCTCGTCTGGACCAACGACGAAGGTGGTGACGGTGGACCCATCACCACGGTGACCTTCGAGGAAAAAGATGGCAAGACGCTGTTGGTCATGCACGAGCTCTATCCCTCGAAGGAAGCGCTCGACGCAGCCGGTACCGGGGCGGCGGATGCGATGGGCGAGACGTTCGAGCAACTGGACGAGCTTCTCGTCAGCCTGGGCGCGAGCGCGGGAGGGTCATGAAGCCGTCGATCTCGCGGCCGGCCGCCTGGCTTGTCGCTCCGCGGAAGAGAACGCGACGAGGTCGTCGCCGCCCGCTGCGGAGGTTGCATCACTAGCCTGGCGACGAAGCCATCATGCGTTCAGCCGCCACTCCTCATGCGATCCTGCCCCGCAAGCGGTCGGCCAATGCGGAAAGCGTATCGGCAAGTTGTCTCGCGGTCTCCGGCGGCGGCAGCGGCATTTTCAGGCTTTGCGCGCCGGTGGCGGGGTCGCGCTCGATCCATGGATGGCCTGGCGCGCCGGGATCGCTGGCGGACGCCAGCGCGGCGATGAACTGGGCGCCGACCTGCACCAGAGCGTGCCAAGGATCGGTACCCGCATCATGCGGCGCCGCCGCGGCCCCGCCCGCTCGCGCGCCCGCCATCTCGCCGGCGTCAGCGCCTGTATCCGCCTTTGCATCCTCCACTGATCCGACGGCATCCGCAGCGACGATGTTTGTCACTTCCTCGGCCGGTGTCACGGCCTCGGCCTCACCCATCCCCCCGGTGACTTTTTCCACGTCCTTCATGAAGCGGTTGAGACGCGAACCGCCGAGCGAAATCTCGCTGCTGCCGCCATCGAGAATTCCCGCCGACAAGGAGCGCTTGAACGCAAGCACCGAAAGCATGCCCTCCTCGATGGTGCCCTTGGCCACGAAATTGATGACCTGCACCGGCCGCGCCTGGCCCATGCGATGAATGCGCGCGATGCGCTGTTCGAGGATCGCCGGGTTCCACGGCAAATCCATGTTCACCAACGTCGACGCATGCTGCAGATTGAGACCCGTGCTGCCGGCGTCGGTGGACAGGAACACGCGGCAGGCGGGATCGTCGCGAAACCGTTCGACCAGTGCCGGCCGTTTGTCGGACGGCACGCCGCCGTGAAAACTGACGTAGCCCAGCCCACGCGCTTCGAGGCGGCGGATGACGATGTCATGGGTCCGCGTCCATTGCGAAAACACCACCGCCTTGGCCTCGGGCTCGGCGAACAACTCGTCGAGGAGTGCCGCCAGCTCGTCGGCCTTGACGCCATGGTCGGTTTCGCGGTCCAGCAGATAGGTGCTGTTGCACGACATGCGCATGTTCTGCAGGCTACTGGTCAGCCGCCGCTGATCCTTGTCCGACAGAAACTTGGTCTTGCGCCAGCGCTGGACGATTTTCGCCACCATGTCAGCGTTTTCCCGATGATGGAGCATTTGCATCTCGGTCATCGGCACCAGCAGATTCTGATCGGTACGGCTGGGCAGTTGCCGCAGCACCTCGGACTTGCGCCTGCGGATCATGACCGGCGCCAGCGTCTGGCCGACCTTCTCCAGTCCGGTGTAGCCGGTGACGCGCCCGGCATCGTCCTTGAGCTGATGCTCGTGCAGCAGCTTCCAGGTCGGCCCCAGCCGGTGCTGATCGACAAACTGGACGATGGAGACCAGTTCCTCCAGTTTGTTTTCCAGGGGCGTCCCGGTCAGCACGATCGCATAGGAGCTATCGACGCGTTTCAAGGCGCGCGCCGCGATTGTGTTCCAGTTCTTGACCCGTTGCGCTTCATCGACAATGACCAGTTCGGGTCCCCATGCGGCGATCAGGTCGAGATCCGGCTGGAGTTTCTCGTAGTTGGTGATCTTGCAGAAATCGTCTAAGGCGTAGTCCTTCTGCCGCTGTGCCCGACCGCCGTTGATCACGCGTGCCGCATTTTCACCATCCCGCGCCGAGAAACGCTCAATCTCGCTTTGCCACTGGTATTTGAGCGAGGTCGGGCAAACCACAAGCACTTTCGAGACGCCAAAATGTCGCGCCAGTATCTCAGTCGCGGCAATTGCCTGTATGGTCTTGCCCAGCCCCATATCGTCGCCGATCAGTGCCCGGCCGGTCCGCACGGCGAACAGCGCGCCTTCGGCCTGGTAGGGATAGAGCGGCACCTTCAGAAGTCCCAGCAGCTTGGGATCGGCAACCCCGCGTGGGAACAACTGTTCGAGCTTCGCGGCGCGGCGGTCGGCATCGCGCCTTCCCGCGATGAAATCGAGTGCATCATCATAGGCTCGCAATTCATGACCGGATTTCGAGACCATGGTCATGAAACGCTCCAACTCGCCAAAGCGCTCGTCCGGCAGTATCCCGTTGCGTTCGGCGTCGAACAAACCGCCAGCGGCCTCGCTCACCGCCGGCGGGCAGTCCGTTCCGGCGCGAAAATGAACGCGGCGTTTGCCTTCATTACGCAAATACAACTCGGAAAATGCCGGCTGGTAGCCGCGCGCAAACGCCGTTCTGGCGCCGCGCTTCTTCTTCAGGCGGGCAAGCGTGAATTCGAGGTGCTTGCAGGTTCCCAATTCGCTGGTGGCATAATCGGGGCATGAACAGAAATTGCCACCCGGCCCCAAGCCTCGGATCGCCACGCGGTAGCTGGATTTCGAAACAGGATTGCTGATCCGAAATTCGGAGAAAAACGGTTCGCTGGTCAGGTTTTCAAGCCCGAAATCCTGCTCCTGGCCGAACTGACGGCGCAAGCCGCGCTGCCAGTCCACCGGCGATAGATCGACGGGCGCGTGTGTGCGCGAGAGCTTGGGTTCTTTGTTTGGCTTGGTCTTGGGCTTGATCTTGGGCTTGATCGTGGGCTTGATCGTGGAATTCAGGCTTTGGCGCTTGGATTTCATCGAAGTATGATCCGTTCACTGCTCACGAGGGTCAATCGCAGGTGCGCCAGACTCAACCGAGCAGCCGATACCCCTTCGCCGTTTGTAGACATGCGTGCCAAAATCGGCGTCGGTTCGTCAACAGGGTAAACCTTCCTATCATGCAGCTGCGGGTGGTGGTGCCTCCCCCGCGACTGTGAAGGGCCGCCTCGCCCCGGGCGCATGTGCTCAAGGATCAACACGCCGTCTTGACGGGACGTGAGAACAAAGCGAAAACATCAAAAGTGGATTTGGGGAGGCGGCGATTGTCCATGCAAATTGCAAATGACTCGGCCGAGCTGTTTCGCCATGTGAGCGCGGACAAGGCCAGATTCTACCGCTGTATCATGGACGTCTTCGCTGCCGCCAAGCGGCAATACCGTTTGCAGTTGAGACCGGACGAAGTGCTTGCCGAAGCCCGATGGCCAGATGCAACGCCCCGCATCGAAGAAGTTAATACGGCGCTTACCCAACTAACGGCATGGGGCAACCTTGAATCGCACCCCGACACCGCACGGGTCTCCAGCCTCAGCGACTTCTACCGCGCGCGCTTCCTCTACCGGCTGTCGCAGGGCGGCGAAGCGGTGGAATCGGCATTGGCGGTCTTCGTGCAGACCTTGCAACGCCGCGCCGAGTTGCAAACCGTGGCGCTCGAAGACATAGCGAGCCGGTTGCAGGCCCTTCAGGCGCTGGCTGACGCCGCCGTGCCCGACGTGGCCAAGATCCACGAAACGCTGCGGGATCTTGTGCGCGTCTTCGAAGGCCTGGCCGAGAACGCGCAGGCTTTCATGGCTGGGGTCGCGCGCAGCATCGAGTTGCAGCAGGCTGAGGCGGACGCGGTCGCGAACTACAAGAAGCGGCTGATCGACTATCTGGAACGCTTCATGGGCGATCTGGTGCGCCGCTCCGACACCATCGCGCGCTTCATACTCGCGTTGGAGCCGAGCATCGACGCCTTGCTGGGCCAGGTGGCCGAGCGCGAATCGCGCGATGCGGCGCCCGGCGGCGCGCCCGACCAGTCCGATGCGCGCGACCACGCCCTGCAAGCCTGGCGCGAGCGATGGAAGGGTCTGCGCGGCTGGTTCCTCAGCACCGGCCACGAACCGCCTCAAGCCGAACTGTTGCGGGCGCGGGCACGGTCCGCCATCCCGCAGCTCCTGGCCGCGATCGCAGCCCTCAACGAGCGGCGCAGCGGCCGCAGCGATCGCTCGGCCGACTTCCGCCTGCTCGCCGGCTGGTTCGCCGCCTGTGCCGACAATGGCGAAGCGCACCAGTTGGCGCGCGCCGCCTTCGCCCTCAATCCAGCGCGGCATTTCGCGCTCGACGCCGACGCGGATGCCGAACTGCCAGCTAGCACCTCTTGGGCCGACGCCGCGCCGCTCCAGATTCATCCGCGTCTGCGCGAATATGGCGAAGCCGCCCCGCGCGGGCCGCCGCCCCGCGTGCGGGACCGCGCCGAGGACCGTGCGTTTCTGGCGCTGCAGTTCGCGGAAGAATCCCAGCAGGTGGAAGCGGCACGCAAGCGCCTCGCCACCAGCCACCCCGCGCGGCTTTCGGATCTGGGTGAACTCGACACCCACGCCTTCGGCCTGTTCCTGGGGTTGCTTGGAGAAGCGCTGAGCGAACAGGCCGGGCCGGAGGCCCCGGTAGAACGGCTGACGGGCGACGGCCTGCTGCACATTCACCTGAGGCCGCTTGCCGCCGACAGCCACGCCAGGATCGACACGCCGCTCGGCGTCTTTGCCGGGCGCGACCATCTGATCACCATCACACCCTTGCAGGACGGCCGATGAAAGCGGCAACCAGGTTATACGACGGCCGCAACATCGGCCTGCAGCAGCAGCGCTTGCAGCGCGAGGAGTTTCGCGCCTGCGTGCGCGCGCTGCTGATGACGCCCTTGATGAACCCGGCGGATGAGGATTTCGCGGCCGTGCGCCGCCAGGCCGAAGCGTTGCGCGAATGGTTTTCGCGCGAGGCGGGCTGGATATTGCAGGTCGAGCGCGAAGGCGCCCGCCTTTACAAGCGTCCGGGAAACCTGACCGACGCGATGCGCGGCCTTCCCGGCTACGACCGTCGCCGCTACGTGCTGCTTTGCCTAGCCTGCGCGGTGCTCGAACGCGCCGATCCGCAGATTACCCTGCAGCTGCTGGGCGAGAGGCTGCTGGAGCTCGCCGCCGAGCCGACGCTCGACTTCACCTTCACGCTCGAGGCGCAACACGAGCGGCGCGAACTCGTGTCGGTGTGCCGCACATTGCTGGGTCTCGGAGTGCTGCACCGCGTCGCCGGCGACGAAGAGACGTTCGTGCAGGCCGGAGGCGATCAGGCCGATGCGCTCTACGACGTGCAGCGACGCATGCTCGCCGGCATGTTGGCGGCGGTGCGTGGCCCGTCCACCTGGACGCCGGAAGAAGCGCCCGTGACGCTCGAAGCGCGACTGCGCGCCATGGTCGACGAACATGTAGCGGACAGCGAGGAAGGCCGGCGCACGGCGTTGCGCCACCAACTCGCGCGTCGGCTTCTCGACGACCCGGTCGTCTATGTCGAAACGCTGGATCCGGAAGCCCGCGCCTATTTCTTCAACCAGCGCGGAACGATGGCTGCCCGCCTGTGCGATGCCGCCGGCCTGGTGGCCGAACAGCGCGCGGAAGGTTTGGCCCTGGTCGACGAAGGCGGCCTGCTGACTGATGTGGCGATGCCCGCCGAGGGCACCGACGCCCATGTGACGCTGCTCGTCGCCGAGCATCTGGCCGCCGGCCAAAGGCAACGGCGAAAGGATGGCGCCGACACGGCGCGAGCTCCCGTCATGCGGGAGCACGACATTGCCGACTTCGTGCACGAGGCCAAAGGCAAGTACGGGCGCTACTGGCGCAAATCGGCGCGCGAGCCCGGCGCCGAACACGAACTCGCGGCAATCGCTATCGATCGGTTGGAAAAGCTACAACTGGCGGTGCGAAAAGCCGGCGCTGTGCACCCTCTGCCGGCGCTCGCCCGCTTTGCGCTGGGAGAGGCCGAAATTCGCGAAGCCCGCAATGCGCCAGCCCAGGCCACCGGCTCTCTGTTCGGACCGACATGAACGACCGCTTGAAACTGTTCGTTTCGCCATTGGAAAAGCCCGCGCTGCCGACGCCGACGCGGCAGCGCTGGCAGCCTCTGCGCCTGGGTCTGGTGGAACTCTATCACTACGACAGCGAGGAATTCTGGTTCCGCGACGGCCATCTGCTGCTGCGCGGCAACAACGGCACCGGCAAATCCAAGGTGCTGTCGCTGACACTGCCGTTCCTGCTCGACGCTCAGCTCAAATCCTCGCGCATCGAGCCCGACGGCGACGCCGGCAAGAGGATGGCGTGGAACCTGCTGATGAACAGCCACGACCGGCGCAACGGTTATGCGTGGATCGAGTTCGGCCGCTTGGCCGAAGACGGCACGCCACATTATCTCTCGCTCGGCGTCGGCCTCTCGGCAACGGCCGCCCGCCCGCAGGTCGACAGTTGGTTCTTCCTGCTGGAAGACGCCGACGGTGCGCCGCGCATCAACCAGGATCTGTGGCTGACGAGCGAGCATCGGATCGTGCTGACCAAGGAGCGCCTGCGCGACGCGCTGGAGGGCCGCGGCCAGGTGTTCGACACCGCCGCCAGCTATCGCCGCGCGGTCGACGAGCGCCTGTTCCGTCTGGGCGCCAAGCGCTACGAGGCGCTGATGGATACGCTGATCCAGCTTCGCCAGCCACAGCTCTCCAGGAAACCCGACGAAATCGCGCTGTCAAACGCGCTGACCGAGGCTTTGCCGCCGCTGGCGCCCGAACTGCTCGGCGACGTCGCCGAGGCGCTCGGACAACTCGATGAAGACCGCCGTCAGCTCGACGAGTATCAGGCGCTCGCCAAGGCCGTCGGCCGCTTTGAGGAGCGTTATCGCGTCTATGCCGGCACGCAGACCCGCAGGCAGGCGCGCCTGCTGCGCCAGGCCCAGACGGAATTCGACAATGCCAGCCGGGCACGCGGCGAAGCCCAGGCCCGGTTCGACGAAGCGCAAGCACGAGAAGCGCTCGCCCAGACCGCACATGATGATTCGGAAATAACGCTGGCGCGCGGGCGGGCGCGGCTCGACGCCTTGCGCTCCGATCCGACGATGCAGGACGCCAACCGTCTCGAAAGCGCCGAGAAGGAGATGGCGGCGCGCCGGCAAGCGACGCAGAAAGCCGCCGTGGCGGTTGAGCAGGCCGGCCGGCGGCTGGGACTCAGCAACGAGGAAACCGGGCGCACCGCCCGGCGCGCCGAACAGGCGGAACGCGCCTTGGCCGAACTGCGCCTGCAAAGCGCCTTGCACGGCGATGCCGCAGGTATCGCCGGCCAGCACACTGGAAGCCCGCTCGCCGCATTGGGGGCCTCCGCGCTGGTCGAGTTGACGCAGCATGCTTTCGACAAAGCCTGCGCCGAGCTTAGCAACCTTGTCGCCGGCCGGCGCGAGCAGATCGCCCTTTTGCGTCGCCGTCACAGCGAAGTCGCACGAGCCGAGGCGGACTATGTCCGGCGCCGCGAGATCCAGGACGAGCGGCAAGTCGAGGCCGAAGAGGCTGCCGAACGTCGCACGCAAGCCGATACCGAGGTCGAACGTCAAGGCCGGAACCTCTCGGAAAGCTGGGATCGCCATTTCACCGGCCTGAAACAGCTGCAAGTCGATCCGGATGCCAGGTTCGCGGCTTTGACTGCGCTGGCGGAATGGGCAGCCATGCTGCAAGGCGACAATCCCGCCCGGCACCTGCTGCAATCAGCACATGAAGCGGCCAGCTTCGCGCTGACACAGCGTCGTGCGACGCTCGACGGCCAACGGCAAACGTTGGAGGCGGAACACGAGGGCCTCGAAGACGAGCGCCGACGCCTGGAAGCCGGCGACGACATGGCGCCGCCCCTGCCCTACACGCGTGACGCCGCCGTCCGGGACGCGCGCCAAGGCGCGCCATTCTGGCAAGTGTTGGATTTTCGCGATGCGGTGACTGCCCCGCAACGCGCCGGCCTCGAAGCAGCACTCGAAGCCGCCGGGCTGCTCGATGCGTGGATCTCGCCCAACGGCAGCCTTCAGCCCGGCGACGATGGCGCGCCGCTATACGACACGCAGGTGCTGGAACGGCGAAAGTCTTCTCCATCGCTTGCCGACTTCATGGAAGTCACCGTGCCGGCCGGCTGTACCGTGCCGGCCGATATCGTCGAACGCGTGCTGTCCGGCATCGCCTGCGCGAATGACGACCCGGTCGACACCGAGGCCTGGATCGCCGCCGACGGCCGATATCGTCTCGGTGCCTTGTCCGGCGCCTGGGGTAAACCGGCGGCGGTCTATATCGGCCATGCGGCCCGCGCCGCCGCCCGCGCGCGGCGGCTGGCCGAGATTGCCGATCGCCTGGCACAGCTTTCCGGCGAATTGGCAGCCGTGCAGGACATGGCCGAGCAGCTCGCGTCGGATCGCGGACAGGCCGACGAAGAATGGCGTCGGGCGCCCGCCGACGAGATGCTGCGCGGCGCTCACCTGGCCGCCGTCGCCAGCGCGCGCGCCGCGCGTCTCGCCAGTGAACGGCTGGCCGAAGCGGATGTGCGGTGCCGCGAGGCCGAGCAGGCACTCAAGGCCGTGTGCGAACAACTCGCCGCGGATGCCGCCGACCTGCGCCTGCCCGAATCGCCCGAGGAACTGCCCCTCGTCGAAACGGCACTGGATCATTATCGCGATACGCAGGTCAGGCTTGAACAGGCCGCCCGCGAGCTGCGCCTGGCGCTGCCCGAATGGCAGCGCCAACTTGCCCGGGAAAACGAAGCGCGTGGCGATCTTCAGCAGCGCGAGCAGGAGTCCGCTGCAGCCCGCGTCGAAGCGGAAGAGGCCCTGGCCCGGCTCGAAGTGCTGCGCGAAATGGTCGGCGCCAAGGTCGAGGAGTTGCAGCGGCAGCTCGCCGAAGCGCGCGTCGCGGTCGCAGCCGATGAGACTGCGCTGAAAGTCGCCGGTGACGCCCTGCGCAAGGCGGGCGAGACGCGGGCGGTTGCAAAGCAGCAGGCCGAGACCGCGACCAACGTCCTGACCGAGCGCGGCGAAGCGCGCGCGCAGGCGATCTCCAAATTACAGCAGTTCACCAGCACCGGCCTGCTGTCGGCGGCGCTGCCGCGTGTCGAACTGCCCGACATGGGGGGCCAGTGGACGATCGATCCGGCGCTGACGCTGGCCAGGCGGGCGGAACAGGAGCTGTCGAACCTTAAGGACGACGACGAGGCATGGGCGCGCGTGCAGCGGCAGATCGCCGAGGAACTGACCGAGTTGCAGCGCACACTCGGCGCGCTGGGCCATCAGGCCCAGGCCGACCCCAGCGATTGGGGGTTCAGCATCGACATCGTCTACCAGAATCGGCGCGAGCGACCAGACCGCCTCGCCGGCCGACTCGCCGAAGAGATCGCCCAGCGCAGCGAATTGCTGACCGCGAACGAGCGGACCGTTCTGGAGAACCATCTGCAGGCCGAGATCGCCGCTGAAATCCAGCGTCTGCTGCAAGCCGCCGAACGGCAGGTCTATGCCATCAACAGGGAGCTGCACAAGCGCCCCACGTCGACCGGCGTACGCTATCGGCTGCTGTGGCAGCCGCTGTCCGAGGAGGAAGGCGCGCCGGTGGGCCTCGACGTGGCGCGCAAGCGCCTGCTCAACACCAGCTCGGATCTCTGGTCGGCGGAAGACCGGAGCGTCGTCGGCGCCATGCTGCAGCAGCGCATCTCGGCCGAGAGGGAGCGTGCCGATTCCGGCAGCGGAAAGGATAGCGGCACCCTGCTCGACCAGCTCGCGCGCGCCCTGGACTATCGCCACTGGCACCGTTTTCGCGTCGAACGCTGGCAGGAGGGGCATTGGCGCAAGCTTTCCGGCCCCGCCTCGAGCGGCGAGCGGGCGCTCGGCCTGACGGTGCCGTTGTTCGCCGCGGTGGCCAGCTTCTACAGCCAGGGCAGCGATGCCCTGGCACCGCGGCTGATGCTGCTCGACGAAGCCTTTGCCGGCATCGACGACACGGCGCGCGCGCACTGCATGGGGCTGATCCGCGAGTTCGACCTGGACTTCGTCATCACCAGCGAGCGCGAGTGGGCGTGTTATGCCGAACTGCCGGGCGTCGCCATCTGCCAGTTGCAGCGGCGCGAAGGCATCGACGCCGTGTTCGTGTCGCGATGGACTTGGGACGGCCGGGAAAAGACGTCCGAGGCCGATCCCGATCGCCGATTTGCGCCGGCATGAACGACCAGGTCGACCCGCGTCTTCAACGCCTGCTCGGCGGCGAGCATCTCGCCTCGCTGCGCAAGCGTCTGCGCCAGCGTTTCGAGCGCGCGCCGCTCGACGAGGCCGTGGAATGTATTCGCGTCGGCGAGCTCAGCGCGGAGGAACATGCAGCGCTGGCCTCGCTGCTCGGCCGCCCGCAGCGCCGTTCCAGGTCGCTGCGGATCGACGTTCGCCAGGTCGATGCCGACCTGCTGCGCTCCGGTGTCGCCACGTCGTTGCGCGACGCTTTGGAAAAGCTCGACGGTCCCATTCTTCATCTCGCCAGTATGCGGCTGCATCTGCAAACAGTTTGGTCGGGTGTCATTGATGGTTGCAGTCATCCCGGCTTGGCTAGCTTGCTCCTGGCGCCGGAGGGCATCGGCCTGCTCAAGCGGCTCACCCGGCAGGATGCCATCGCGGCAGCGGAGCTTTGCCGACGCGCCGAAGAGGTATTGCAGCATCTGCCGGCAAAAGGCAAAACGCGCTCGCAACTGGCGGCAGACGTGCTGGGCGATGCCCATGCGCTCGACAACGGCCGCGGGGTCGCGGCACTTGTGCTGGCGGTCTGGCGTCAGACCGCCCCGCCCGCTCCTGAGCCCCCCGCATCTGTTACCGATGAAGATGGCGAGACCGTGCGGAAATCGGGAGAGGACGTTGATCTGGAACCGGCCCGCAGTGTAGAGCGAGCACGCGACACATGGGCCAGAGCAGGTGTCCTGGTCAATGAGCTGGCACGTCCTGCGCTGTTCTTGAACCTGCCTATAAACGCGACTGAAAACGATCGTTGGCCTCCTGGAGAACCGGCCTATGCGTCGCTGCGATCATTGCTGCGCTCGCCACCCCGATGGGGCGCAGCTGGCCGCGACGTCTACGTATGCGAAAATCCCAACCTGCTTGCCATCGCCGCAGACCGATGGGGAGCTGGCTGCGCCCCGCTGGTCTGTACCGATGGCATGCCAGCGGCTGCGCAGCGATGCCTTCTGGCCCAATTGGCCCAGGCGGGCGCGCAACTCCACTATCACGGCGATTTTGACTGGCCCGGATTACGCATCGGCAACCACGTCATGCGCGAGCACGGTGCAAGGCCATGGCGCTTTGGCGCCGTTGACTATATTGCCGCCGTGCGAACGGCGCGCGGCCTTGCCCACCCGCTTGGAGGAAGGGCGGTCGAAGCGTCATGGGATGGGACGCTGGCGCCCGCCATGCGTGAACATCGCGTCGCCGTCGCCGAGGAGGCACTGGTCGCCTCGTTGTTGCAGGATCTCGATGATCGATGAAGCTGCGTGAACCGTGAACGCTTCATTCGCCCGTCTCCTTGATCGGACTGACTCTACCAAAAACTGGAGGAGCTTCAGCGTCTGAGGTCACCGCCGAGAAATATCGCACTCGGGGAATTCCGAGTGCGATATCGAGGCAGTTTTGGAGGCTATGCCGGCACTTCGGCTTCAGCCCTTTTTACCTGATTCAAGCTTTCAAGGACGGCAAGGTGAACGGCTACCGCCCGTGAAATTTGGATGACTTCTGATCTTCACCGAACGACCTGTTCTGGGTCATGCAAGAGAGTTCGCCCGGCTGGAGTGACGTCGGCGCAGATCGGACTTGCCAGCTCGGAGACGGAGAACGAGTATAATTTTTCGGATTTTTGAGACCGTCAAAAACTCAACCTTTTGAAAAATGGGGATTTATGGCTTGCTCGCCTCATGCCATTTCTAGGCGTCTTGACGCCTCGCGGATCGCCTTGTGGACGCTGCGCTGCAGGTCCATGAACTCCCCGCTTTCCATGATCTCTTCTCGGCGCGGGCGCTCGATGCCAACGTTGAAGGTCCGCGTGATGCGCCCGGGGCCGATCCCCATCACGACGATGCGGTCCGAGAGGTAGACGGCCTCCTCCACATCATGGGTGACGAAGAGCACGGTGAGCCGGTGCTCTTCCCAAATCTGCGTCAGAAGCTCCTGCATCTGGTGCCTGGTCAAGGCATCGAGCGCGCCAAAGGGCTCGTCCATCAGAAGCATCTTGGGGCGATAGGAAAGTGCCCGCGCAATGGCGACGCGTTGCTTCATGCCGCCGGAGAGTTCGGACGGGTAGAGATCGGCGCAGTGCGAGAGCTTGACCAGGTCGAGATGCTCGCTCGCGATCCTGCGGCAGGTCGAGCGGTCATGGCCGGCGGCCTTGAGGGCAAACTCGATGTTCTGCCGCGCCGTCAGCCAGGGCAGCAGCGTGTAGGACTGGAAGACGACGCCGCGGTCGAGGCCCGGCTTCAGGATCGGTGCGCCGTCGATATCGAGTTCGCCGGCGTCGAAATCCTGCAGCCCGGCCACGATCGACAGCAGCGTGCTCTTGCCGCAGCCCGACGTGCCCACCAGCGAGACGAATTCGTTGTCGGCGAGATCGAGGTTGATGTCGCGCAGCACTTCGGTGCGCCGCGCTCCCACACCGAAGCTCTTGTGGAGACCCGCGATCCGCAGTTTGGGGGAACTCATCGGCCATACCTCATTGCGCGTGGCCTTCCTGCCGGAACAGCACCTTGCCCAGCGCCTTCATGACCTGGTCGGTAACGAGACCAAGCACGCCCAGCAAAAGGATGTAGCCGATGATGGTGTTGGTCTGGAAATAGCGCTGGGAGACGGTGATGCGGTAGCCGAGCCCGGATGTCGCCGCGACGAGTTCAGCCAGAACGAGCCATGTCCATGCCCAGCCCAGGCTGATGCGCAGCGTATCCCAGATGCCCGGCAAGGCGCTGGGAACCACGATGCGCGTCAGGATCTTGCGGTCCGGCAGGCCGAGCGTCCGGCCGAGGCCGACGAAGTCCGTCGGAACCCGCTTCACATTGTCCATGACCATCAGGACCTGCTGGAAGAAGGTGCCGATGAAGATGATCAGGAATTTCTGGGCATCGCCGGTGCCCGACCACAGGATGGAGAGCGGCACGAAAGCGACAACCGGCATATAGCGAATGAAATCCACCAGCGGCTCGATGGCGGCCTCCCAGGCCCTGAAACTGCCGATCAGCACGCCGATCGGAATCGCCAGCGCCGAGGCGATGAGGAAGCCGACGGAGATGCGATAAATCGAGGCCCGGAGATCCAGCCACAACGTGCCGTCGCTCCAGAGCTTGCCGAGCTGGCCAGCCACGCTCTCCGGCGAGGGCAGGAAGATGGGCTTCACCAGCTCCAGGCCGGTTGCCGCCCACCAGGCGAGGCCGAGGCCGGCAAAGACGGCCACGGCGATCATCAGGAACCGGGAGCGCGTGATGGGCGCGCCGATCCCGGAGGATCGGCGGCGCATCGCCTGTCTCGCGACTGGTGCCGAGCCGGATGGCCTCGCTTCCGTGGCTCGCTGCCCGGACATCTGCGCTACCACAGCGATCCGCTCTTCGTCATTGTGCGGCCTTGACGAAGGACGGATCGATCATCTGCTCCGGCGTCACGTCGGCCTGCAGCAGCCCGGCATTCTTTGCGGCTGCCTCGACATCGGCGAATGTCTTGGTGGAGAACTCGCCGGTGAGAGCGCCCTTGTTCTCGGCGAGAGAATAGTAGCGCACGCCGTCGAAGGCGGTGTTGAGGTCCTCGACGCTCGAACCAACGGCCTTGGAAATGATGGCGCGGCCACCCGGCGTGTCGGCGTTGTAGTCCTTCAGGGCCGCATCCCAGGTCTTGATCATGGCAAGCACCTGGCCGGGCCGCGACTTGATCACCTCATCGCGCACCACCAGCACGTCGCTGATCAAGCCGGGGTCCTCGCCGGCGGTGAAGAGCAGCTTGACGTCCTTGTTCTGCGCCCTGGCCGCGGTGAGATAAGGTTCATAGGTGACCGCGACCGGGACCTGGCCGGCGATCAGCGCGCTGCCGGCGTCCGCCGCCGGCATCGGAACCGGCTGCACATCGGCGATCGACATGCCGTTCTTGGCGAGCGCGTATTTGAGCAGGATGTCGCTCGTCGTGCCTTCCTCGAAGGCGACCTGCTTGCCCTTGAGGTCGGCGACGGTTGCGATGTCCTTGCCGGCGATCATGGCGTCGGCGGTCATGCTGACGTCGAGCAGAAGCACGATCTTCACCGGCAGGCCGGCCGCCACCATGCCCATCGCGGTATGGGTCGCGATGTTGGCGGCATCGAGCTGGCCGCTGGCCAGCGCGGCGTTGATGTCCTTGTCCTCGGCGAAGTTGACGATCTGGACGTCCGACAACCCGCTTGTCTTGAACAGGCCCTTGGCTTCGGCGACGTGCCACTGGCCATAGCCGAGCCAGGGCTCGATGCCGATCTTGAACGATCCCGCTTCCGGTGTGGCGGGGATGGCGGTGTCGGCGGCATAGGCCGCCGGGGCGAAGCCGACGACGGCGGCCGCCACGAGCGCACGAAATTGTCCTGCTAGGTTACGCATCATCTTTGTTCCCCTTGATGATCAGACCGCTTTTTGAACCAAACTTCCGGTCTGGTGAGAATGCGGCTTCTGCTCTTGCGGCACTGTGCCTCGGCGTCTTACCTGCCACTTCGACGGAAGTGTGAGGATATTCAACGTCGGCGGCGGTGGATGTCAAGGCTAAAATACATACATGCATATACAAGTTGGGTAGCTTGATTTTGCTTCATCCGAGGTGTCAGGCGGGAGCCGCTTGTGGCGCTGCTTCCGGGTCGACCGTGTCGAGGAAATCGGTCACGCGATTGGTGCCGCTATCGGGCTCGCTGCCGACCATGACCGCCACAGAAAAAGCAATCAGCGACGACATCGCCGTGTGACTGCGTGCGCCGGCCCTGAGGTTCATGACCAGCGTGGGCGACAGGAACAGCCCCAACCGCAGGACCGATCGCCAATCGGACGGGAGCATGCTTCGCCGCTTCAGCTCGGGGAGCAATGGCCGCCACAGATGGGTTGCCTTGACCTCCAGCAGATCCCGCCGGACGAGGCTCAGATCCCAGTCGGTCTCGACCTGCAGCAGGTTCCCTTCCCTGCGGGCATTTGCCCGGAAGGCCTGGGTGGCGGTGACCGGATCATAGAGCCAGAACGGATGGGCAAAGATGTTGTGGAAGGTCGCCTTCACCTCCGCCAGCAGCGTCGGGATATGCGAGCCGGCGAAGGCGGGATCGAAGAAGGACAATTCCGCCCTCCCCTCCTTCGCCGTGTACCAGACATTGGCGTTGTGGGCATCGCCATGCGCGACCACCCCTCCGCCATCGGCAAGCCGCTCGGGCCGCAGGCGCATTGCGGCGGCTTCGAAGAGCTCGCCGACGCTGTGGACGTAGCGCTGGCCGTTGATGACGAATTTCAAGCGGGAAAACTCGTCCCAGTCCAGCTCAGCGCCTGGAAAGACAAACCGCTTGCCGACATAGAAATCGGCCAGCCGGCCGCCTGGCGATAAACGCGTGCCGGCATCGACGAGCCGATCGTGGAAGAGCCTGTGGATCGGCTCCGCGGAGACCTGCTCGACGGTCACCGGATGCAGCGTCTCGAGGTAGACCTTGAGCAGCCTGGCCGAGAGGTCGCGCTCGGCCAGCACCGCCTCGCGCCGCTTCGCGGCATCGTCCTTGACGTCGAGGGCATAGAGCACGTCCGAAAAGCGCGGGTCGTCGCGGCGGCGATAGATCAGGATCTGCTCGCCCGGCTCAGCCGACATATGGACCGGCTGGTCGACCGGCAGGCCAGCCCGGGAAAGGATCTCGGCGCGGTAATATTCGCCCGTCATGGCTTCCTCCCGTTCCTCCTGGTGGAACTTGAAGAAGTAGGCCCCGCCATTATTGTCGAAGAATCCGTTCAGCGAATTCAGGCTGTATTTGTCGAAGTTGATGCGGACGTTGTCGGGGCGCATTGCGAAAAGGTCGCCAAGCAGCGCCGACAGCGCACGCTGAGCCTCGGCAACGTCGTCCTGCGCAAGAGCCCTGATCCTTGCCGTGCGGCTAGGCGTCATCCGTCGCTCCTCTCGGCCTTTTCATAAATACATGTATATACATCTTACGGACACATCTCGCCGGCTTGTGGGGCCGCCTCGCCGCTATCAGGGAGTCCTGGAGGGAGAGTAGCGGCTGCCGAGCGAATAGCGGCTGCCCACATAGGTCAGGCTGCTGATCGTGGCGACGATCGCGCCGGTCCATGTCCGGCGATGCAGAAGCAGGCAGCAGTTCCCGACATCGATGCCCAGATGCCGCGCCGTCTCGGCATCGGCTGGGATGGCGGAGATGATGTGCTCGACCTCGGTCACCGGCGTTTTCTGCATCAGGTAGTCGTAGGTCGCCGTCTTGGAGAAGTCCTGCTTGTCGTAGTCGGGTATGAGGCTCGGATTGACGAAGCGCTCTTCCAGCTGCACGGGCAGATCGTTCTCGAAGTTGACGACGATGGAATGGTAGACCGCGGTGCGCTTGGCGAACTCGAAAGACAAGGCGAGCTCCTTTGTCGGCATGACCTTTTCGAGAACCAGGACTTCCGAGCGATGCCTGTTGCCCCGCGCGACAATCTCGGCCGCGATGTTGTTGATCTCGATCAGGGTCGATTGCGGACGGGGCGGCGCTATGAAGGTTCCCACCCCTTGGAGCCGGATCAGAAATCCCGCCGAGGTCAATTCTCTCAGGGCGCGGTGGACCGTCATCCTGGAGACGCCGAGCGCGGCCACGAATTCATTCTCGGACGGCAGCTTGCGGTCCTTGCTCCACCGGCCGGTTCCGATGTTCGTCAGGATGTAGTCCTTGACCTTCTCGTAAAGAGGGCTGGCCGTATCGGGCAAAGTGTTCATTTCAAATGTTCCTTTCCGGCAAGCTATCGGAATCAGGAATGCCCGACAGGTTGCCGCATCCGGATGATTGTTTTCAAGCCGTCGCCCTGGCCTGCCAACAGCCGCTGATAGGCCGCGGGGACGTCATCGAGCCCGACCTCGCGGTCGATCAGGCTGACCAGCGGTTCGCTCAGGTCACCCAACATCCGGATCGCATCGGGAAGCTCGTCGGCGAAGGCGTGGCAGCCCAGCAATGCGATCTCCCGCTCGACCAGCATGTTGGGATCGATGTCGAGTCGGCCGTGGAATATGCCGACCATCGCAATGGTGCCGCCGGGACCCAGAACACCCAGCAACTGGTTGAGCGCGGCAACACTGCCAGTCGCCTCGACGGCCGCGAGCAAGGGGGCATTCGCAGTCGCGGCGGCAATGGCGTCCGGGTCCAGGTCGATGATCGTGGCGCCGGTCACCCGCGCGACGCGGGCGCAGCGGGCCTGGTTGCGGTCGGCGATCAGAATGGTGCCGGCGAAGGTTCGCGAGAGCAGCAGCGCGGCAAGGCCGCCGATGGTCCCGCAGCCGAGGACAAGCACCGAGCCCGCCGTTTTCGGCAGGCGCCGCACCGCGTGCAGCGCCACCGCGAGCGGCTCGGCCATCGCCGCGACCCGCGCGTCGAGCGCGGCGTCGACGACATGCAGCAGGCGCGCGGGCAGAACCGCCTGTTCGGCAAAGCCGCCGTCGCAGACCTCGCCGACGAACCCCAGCGACGCGCAAAGGTGTGGCCTGCCGGCATGGCATTGCGCGCATTCTCCGCACCAGAAGCGTGAATCGGCGACGACCCTGTCGCCCTCGGCGATGGTGCTCACGCCCTCGCCTAGCGCGATCACAGTGCCCGTAAACTCATGGCCGGCCGTCGATGGCGATCGGCTTATCCATTGACCGGTGCGGAAATTGTGCAGATCGGAGCCGCAGATGCCCGCGGCATCGACCTTGAGCCTCACCCAGCCCGCATCGGGCGTGCCCGGCGCGGCGATATCCTCCACGCGCAGGTCGCCGGGTCCGTAGAGTCGTACCGCCTTCATCGCCTTCGCTTCCATCAGGCGGAAAGATAGCGGCTGCGAATTTCCGAGACCGCGTTCTCATGCGAACTGAACCCTTCGTAGCGGGCGAGCCTGCGCGCATGCTGGGCGAGTTCCGGGTAAGCCGCCGAGGTCACATAGCCGACCGACGATCGTTTGACGAAATCGGTGACGGAAAGCGGCCCGTAGGTGCGCGCCCAGCGGCTGGTCGGCAGCACGGCATTGGGTCCGAGGACGAAATTGGCGAGCGTCACCGGCGTGTGCGGCCCCATGAGGATCTCGGCCGCCTCGGTGATGTGCCCAAGATGCGCGAACGGTTCCTTCGACAGGATCTCGAGGTGCTCCGGGGCATAGTCGTTGATGAAGCGGTAGCTGTCTTCCAGGGATGCGGTCAGCACGACACCGCCGCGCTTTCCGGTCAGCACCGCGCGCGAGAACTCGACGCGCTGTTCGCTCATGCGGGACCAGTGTTGCGGCAGCGCGGCCACGGCCGCTTCGGCGACCTTGCGGCTGTGCGTCACCAGATAGGCCGAGGAATCCGGTCCGTGTTCGGCTTCGATCAAAAGGTCCAGGGCGGCAAGGCCACCGTCGACGCTGTCATCGGCGAAGATGATTGCTTCGGAAGGGCCGGCCGGAAGACCTGTGTTGATGATCGAGGACAACAGGCTCTTCGCCGCCACCACCCAGGGGCTGCCCGGCCCGACGATCTTGACGGCGGGTTTCACCGTCTCGGTGCCGTAGGCGACGGCGGCGACCGCCTGGGCGCCGCCGCATTTGTAGACCGTCCCGACGCCGGCCAGGCGGGCGGCGACCAGGGTCGCGGCATCGACGGAACCGTCGGATGTCGGCGGCGTCACAATCGCGATCTGCGGCACGCCGGCAATCACCGCCGGCACCGAGGTCATCATCGTCACCGACGGGAAGGCGCCCTTGCCGCGCGGAACGTAGAGCGCGACGGATGCGATCGGCGTGTACCTGTCGCCCGCGTAGGCGCCCGGCCGGACTTCCTTCAACCACATCGTTTCCGGGCGCTGCTCCTCGTGGAAATGCCGGATGTTCTCGATGCCGAACCGAATGCTCTCCACGACATCCTTCTCGACCTTGTCGAATGCCGCGTCGAACTCCGCCTCCGAAACCTTGAGCCCGCCCTCGGCCACTTCCGCCTTGTCGAGTTCTCTTGCGAAGCGAAGCAGGGCCGCGTCGCCCTCGGTCCTGACGGCCTCGATGATCGGACGAACCTTCTCTACGAAGACCGAAAGATCGGCCTCGGCGCGCCGCAGCAGGCTTGCCCGCTGATCGGCATCGAGGGTCGACAGGTCGTGGAAGCTGATGTCAGACATGGCTGCTCCTTCTCTTGGAACGCGGTGGTGGTTGGCGTTGATCGGTCACAAGCCGGCTCAGATCGATGCGAGAAAGCCGCCATCCACGGGGACGGACTGGCCGGTGATGTAGGCCGAGGCATCGGAAGCCAGGAACACCGCGATCCCGTGCAGGTCCGACAGGTCGCCGAAGCGGTGCTGCGGGATCTTGGCCAGCATCGATTGCCGCCATGCCTCATTGCCGTAGAACACCTCGGTCATCGACGTCCTGAAATAGCCGGGGGCGATGGCGTTGACCCTGATCCCCAGATCCGCCCACTCCGCCGCCAGGGCCCGCGTCATGCCGAGCAGGCCCGACTTCGACGAGCCGTAGGGCACGGCCGTAGGAATCCCGACTTCGGAGGTGAGCGAGCAAAGGTTGATGATGGCGCCGGGCCGGCCGGCGTCCCGCATGTGGCGCGCGGCGGCCTGGGCGCAGAAGAACGCGCCCTTGAGATTGGTGTCGACGATCCTGTCCCAAAGCGCCTCGTCGACATCGAGCGAGGGGCGGACTTCCTCCATCCCGGCATTGTTGACGAGGATATCGAGACCGCCGAGCAGGCCGGCGGCCTCCGCCGTCGCTGCCCGGCAGCGGCCGACATCGGTGACGTCCAGGGCGATGGCGTGGGCGATCCCGCCGGCGGCGCGGATGGCTGCCGTCGTCTCCCCAAGCGAAGCGAGATTGCGCGCGGTGACGGCGACATCGGCGCCGGCCGCGCTCAGCGCCTCGGCAATGCTGCGCCCGATGCCGCGGCTTGCGCCGGTGACGAGCGCTTTCCTACCCGACAGGTCGAAGAGCGGAGCGTTGCGCATGTTTGATACTCCTGCCTGGTAAGGGTCGGGTTCGCCGTTCCGCTCGAGGCTAGCCGATCCAGCTTATCTATACAAGCATATACAAATGATTTCGGCTGCGGTAGTGGTTGGGTCGTTCGCCGCTGGGCCCAATCAGCCGTGGGATCGAGGCGGTCGGTCAACCGCGCGGGAGTCCGTTCCTTGTCGAAAGCCTCAGATATCGTCCGAGCCGAAGTCACACGACTCTCACCCTACAATTCGGGCCTCACCATTGGCGAGGTCATGGCGCGATACACCCCGGCCAGGATCGCCAAGCTGGGCTCAAATGAAAATCCTCTCGGGCCGACGCCGACCCTCGCAACAATGCTCACGGCCAACGCCGAGATGTTCCGGCTCTATCCGGATCCTGCCGGTCGCAAGCTGCGCAGCGCCATTGCGGCGAAACATGCCGTCGACCAGGAACAGGTCATCCTCGGCAATGGCTCGGAAGAACTTCTTTCCATCATCAGCCACGCCGTGTTGCGGCCGGGCGACGCCATCGTCACGCTCTACCCGTCGTTTCCCTTGCATGAGGACTATGCGACGCTGGCGGGCGCGACGGTCAATCGTGTTGCCGTCAAGGATGATTTCACCATCGATGTCGAGGCCATGATCGCGGCCGTGCGCGAACGGCCGCGCATGCTGTTGTTCTCGAATCCGATGAACCCGGTCGGCAGCTGGCTTTCCGCCGGCGATCTCGTCAGGGTCCTCGGCGCGGCCAGCGACGAAACGCTGGTCGTCATCGACGAAGCCTACGCGGAGTATGCCGCGGGTGAGGATTATGCCTCGTCGCTTGCCTGTCTCGGAAAGCTGGACCGGCCCTGGATCGTGCTTCGGACATTTTCCAAGGCGTTCGGCCTTGCCGGCTTGCGGATCGGCTTCGGCATCGTCGGCGATCCGGAGTTGCGCGCGCTGCTCGACCGCGTGCGCACGCCTTTCAACGCGAATGCCATCGCCCAGGGGGCCGCGCTGTCGGCCCTTGCCGATGAAGATCATCTCGCCAGGGTGGTGGCGCTGGCCGGCGCGGAGAGAACCCGCGTCGAAGGCTTCCTGCGCGGTAAGGGCCTCGACGTCGCTCCCTCCAAAGGCAATTTCCTGTTCTTCGATTGCCGGCGGAATGCCTCGGCATTCGTGGAAGGCCTGCTGCAAAAAGGCGTCATCGTCAAACCATGGAAGCAAGAAGGCTTCGACACCTATGTGCGCGTCAGCATTGGCTCGCCGGCGGAGAACGACCAGTTCATGGACGAGCTGTCCGATCTGTTCGAGGACATGTGAGGCTGCCAACCTAACCAACTGAGGAGCGCCGCTGCCGCCCCCCAAGGAAGTCATACGACCACCAGCCGGATGCGCCGCTTCGCTGGCCCGCCAACTCGGAATGGCCCGAATATTCCAACACCATTGGCACCCTACCCCAACGGGGGTATATACCCCGGCGATATGCTACCTGAAAGTAGTCTCATGGAGATTGAGGGGTATGCGCGATAACCGGTCGATCTGGAACCCAGACTGTGAGGTCGTCCTGCCATTCATGGATTTGAGAGGCACGATCGATGCGCCGCTTGGTTGACCATGGAGCGATGAGCGCGGTCGGCTATGCCACCCCCTGGAGCGTAGAGCCCGGCCAGCGGGTGGAACTTGGTCTTTCCAGCAGCCGGTCGGTAGAGAGCGTGCGGATATGTCGGCTGGACACACAAACCGCGAAATTTGTGACTTGGCCAGTCGAGGCGACGTCCGAGCCGGACGCACATCGCAGCTTCGATCACGGATCGTACCTTCGCCTGGGCGCGGAGGAGCTTGCAAAGGCGCCGGCTGTCCGGGGCATCCGCTTCGAGCTGCTTCTCACCCGCAACATGGGGCCTCGCACGATCCTGGAAGCCGGGTCCTTTCTACTGAGCCTTCGCGATGGGGCGATTGCCTTGGAGATGCACAACGATCGTCTGTTCACCGCGCAGGTTCCGCAAGGGGTTTGGCTGACCGTCGAGCTCGATCTGCATGAGGACGAGCCGTTCTTCAGGCTCAAGTCTCACGATCTCCTTGCCCCTTATGAATTCAAGCAGCGTTTGTACGACGCCAAACGGCATCTGCAGGAGCACGACATCCACTTCGGAGCGAGCAGCTCTCGAAACGGGCTCACGCTCAACGCCAGATTTGCGGCCATTCGGCTGGAAACCTCCGAGGGGCCAATCGTCTGGGATTTCCCGACACTCCTGCCCGCGGAGCCGGTCCTTTCGTCAGGCGGGCCTGTCCCGCTGGCGCTCGAGGTGATCAATCAGCCTACATTCTGCGTGACGTCGACGCGCTGGGACGGATCGAGTTTCGACCCCCGGCTCGTACCTTCGCACTACGATGCCATCCATTGCCACGACGATGATATGGGACCGCTCCAGTGGCCCTCTTCCCACCGAGCCGTGGTGCCCGAAGATGCGAAGCCGGGTGTATACGCATTCCAGGTGGAGTGGAACGGAGGCTACGAGCGCATCGTGTTCTTCGTCACCTCGGCGCGCGCCTCGTCACCGCTGCTCTATCTGCTGCCGACCGCGACCTATCTCGCTTACGCGGACGAGTATCTCCCCGACCATCTCTACGAATGGAAATGCGACGACCGCGGACACCGCTTTGCCATCGCAAACAACCTCAAGTCGCTATACGACTATCACTCCGATCTCAGCGGCGTATCGATCTGTTCCTACCGCAAACCCAAGGTCACACTGCGGGACGACTACAACTACCCCCTGTGCGGCTGCCCCCACAACCTGCCGGTCGATCTGCATTTCCTGAGGTTCTGCAACGAGAACGGCATCGCGCTCGACATCGTCACCGATCACGATCTCCATCGACGTGGGATCGAAGCCCTTCGCGGGCATCGGGCGGTCGTGACCGGAAGCCATCCGGAATACATGTCGACCGAGATGGAGGGGGCACTGCGGCAGTTTGCGGTCGAGGGCGGCAGCATCGCCTATCTCGGCGGAAACGGCTTTGCCGGAACGGTCGCCTTCAAGGACGACCTGATGGAATTGCGCCGCTCGCCACTGGAATCGGGGCGCACTTGGGACGGCTCGATCGGCGAACAATATCTGTCGATAACCAACGAGCCTGGAGGCCACCTTCGCTCCCGGGGCCGGGGCGAGTTTTCGCTGGTCGGCGGCGCGATCTCGCTGATGGGCTTCGACGGCGCGCGCCCCTTCACGCGCACGCCCGAAAGCCACGCGCCGGAATGCGCATGGCTGTTCGAAGGCATCGAGGATGAAACCTTCGGTTCGGAAGGCATCGTATTGGGTGCGGCCGCGGGCTACGAGGTGGATGCGACCAATCGGGCCTTGGGCACGTCGTCCGACACCGTCGTGATCGCCCGCGCGACGGACTTCCCCGCCAGCTTCTTTCAGGATCCCTCGCGCTGGTACGAGGGAGGGGATGAAGAACGCGCCGGCCGTCGCTGCGCTGAAATGACCTTACGAAATCTCGTGGCGGGTGGCCTGATCTTTTCGGCAAGTTCGGTCGCCTGGTGCGGCGCGCTGCCTGCCGGCAAAGCAATGAACGATGTGGGGAGGATCACCCTCAACCTGCTCAACCATCTCTCGGCATTACAAAACAGGAGGCCAACTCCGAAGCCGGGCGATCAAACCTCATGAGGAGAACCGAAATGCTGAAGAAATTGGGACTGGCGGCCATTATGGTGGCGGCAACCATGAGCGCTGCCTGCGCGGATACCATCAAGCTCGGGCTGCAGCCCTGGCTCGGCTACGGCCCGCTCTGGGTGGCCAAGGAAAAGGGCTTCTTCGAGAAAAACGGCGTCGATGTCGCCCTTACCATGTTCAACTGGGATCAGGATTTGGCGGCGGCGCTGGCCAGCGGCAACCTCGACGTTGTCGCTGGCGCCACCAACGGCATGATCGCCAAGTTCAATCAGGGGTTCGACCAGAAGGGCTTTCTGGTGATGGACGTGTCCTTCCAGGCCGATGCGATCCTGGCCGGCAATGGAATCGGCACCGTCGCGGCGCTCAAAGGCAAGAAGGTGGCCTTTGAAAGCGGAAGCACCAGCGACCTGCTGATCAATTACGCCCTTAAGGAAAACGGGATGACGCTGGCCGATATCGAACACGTGCCCATGGGTGCCTCCGAAGCGGGCCTTGCGCTGATCGCAGGTCATGTGGACGCTGCAGTCACCTACGAGCCCTATATCTCCACCGCACTTGCTCAGGACAGCAGCTACAAGGTGATCTTCTCGGCTGCGCAAAAACCCGGACTGATCAGCGACATGCTGACCGCCAAATCGGATTGGATCAAGGCGCATCCGAAAGATGTGGAAGGTCTGATCCGGGCCTGGGACGACGCAATCGGCTTCATCCGCGCAAATCCCGCGGAAGGGGGCGAACTCATCGCCAAGGCGGTTGGCAGTCCCATGAACGAGTTCGAGCCCGCATTCAAGGGCGTGCGTCTCTACAGCGTGGCCGAAAACAAGGCATTCCTGAAAGGCGACTTCCAATCGACCCTTCAGGAAATAGGCGAGATCATGCAGGCCACGAAACCGGATGAGATCAAGAAGATTCCTCCCGCCAACGATCTGCTTGCGCTCGATGAGCTCAATGCGGTTGCGAAATAGCTGCCCAGCATCCGCGAGCGAAGGAGAATGACGTGCTTCAGACTGTTGAAACAGTGCGCGTTTCGCGAAAACCGAAAAAGGGCTTGCTGCGGTTAAGACAGGAAATCCCCAGCGGTATTTTTTCGGCGGCGGGACTTGTCGTTCCGATCCTGCTGCTGGCGTCCTGGTGGTTGGTGACGTCATTGGGCGTTGTCAGGCCGCTGTTCCTGCCGAGCCCTATGGCGGTTCTCATGGAAGGCTGGCGCCAGATCCACGAGGGCATCCTCTTCTCCGACGCTTCCGTCAGTATTTACCGCATCGTCATTGGTTGGCTTGCCGCGACGGCCGTTGCCGTGCCGGTCGGCATATTGATGGGAAACTACCGGCTGATCGAGGGCGCGCTGGAGCCTTTGATTTCGACGGTTCGGTACATGCCCATCGTCGCGTTGATACCCCTGTCGATCCTGTGGGCAGGTATTGGCGACATGCAGAAGATCCTGATCCTGTTCCTCGGTACGTTCTTCCAGCAGTCCCTGATGATCATGGATAACGTCAAGAACATCGACATGAACCTGATACGGGCTGGCCAGACATTGGGTTTCAGCAACAGCGAGATCCTGCGCCGCATCATTCTGCCGGCCTCCTCTCCAGGCATATGGGACACGTTCCGCATAACCATAGGTTGGACCTGGACCTATCTGGTGGTCGCCGAGCTGGTCGCCGCCAGCGAGGGGTTAGGACGACGCATTATGGATGCGCAGCGCTACCTGGCGACGGACACGATCCTGTTCGGCACGCTGTTCATTGGCGTGCTCGGACTGCTGACCGATTATCTGTTCAAGAAGACCGGCCAATCGCTGTTCCGCTGGAACAGTCAGACGCGGTGAACTGTCGATGATGCAAATCAGGCCAATGCCCAAGGTCGCCATTGACGGCGTGGGAAAGATTTTCAAGGTGAATGCAGCGCCGCTGGTCGCCATCGAGCGCGTCGACGTCGACATTCGGGAAAATGAATTCGTTTCCATCGTCGGTACGTCGGGTTGCGGGAAATCGACGTTGCTCAACATGGTTGGGGGGCTCGACGAGCCGACCACGGGCGAAATCAGGATCGACGGCGTTCCGGTTTCAGGCCCTGGGCGCAACCGCGGATTCGTCTTTCAGTCCTATAGCCTGTTTGAGTGGATGACGGTGCAGGGCAACATCCGCTTCGCCTTGGAAAAGAGCGCCTTGTCAAAGGCGGAAAAAAGCGGACTGGTGGCGCACTTCGTCCAGGCGGTCGGCCTGGCGGGGTTCGAGGACGCCTATCCCAAGCAGCTTTCCGGCGGCATGCGTCAGCGCGTAGCCATCGCGCGAGCGCTCGTCTACAAACCCTCGATCCTGCTGATGGATGAGCCTTTCGGGGCGCTCGATGCGCAGACGCGCGGCATGATGCAGGAGCTCTTGCTCAAGGTTTGGGAAGACCACAGGGTAACCGTCCTGTTCGTCACCCATGATGTCGACGAAGCGATATTCCTGGCCGACAGGGTGATCGTTCTGGCCAGTCGCCCGGGCCGGGTGAAAAAAGATATTGCAATCAAACTCGAACGGCCGCGATCTTTCAGCATCGTCACGGATGCCAGTTTCACGGCCTACAAGCGGGAGATATTCGCCGATATCCGCGAGGAAACGCTGAAAGTCATGGCAATGGAGAAACCCTGATACCCACGGTGCGATCGCTGTGAACGCTGAGCTGAATACTCTTGCACTGACCATCGAGGCGATAGGAAAAACCAATTTCCACGAGCGTCTTTGCGCCTATCTGCGCGAATGCATGCCTTACGACAACATCATCGCCATAACGTATCAGGGCACGTCGCTGCCTACGGTGCACTTTCGATGCGCACGGGGCCCGAACGTCTTCCGGCATCTGAAAAACACATATCTTGCCGGCGCATATGTGCTGGATCCGATTTATCAGTACCATCTCAGACGCGAGAAATCGGGGATTTTCCGCCTTCTGGATGTCGCGCCGGACCAGTTCAAAAGAAGCCGTTACTACGAATGGTATTATGGGCGAATAGGGATCACCGACGAAATCTCGGTTGTGCAGATGGTGGGCGACGACACCACGATCACCATTTCCATGGGCAAGGACCGGTCGTCGGGACAAATGTTCTCTTCGCTGGACGAGAGGCGGTTGAAGCGGCACGAAGCAGTCATCATGACGTTGCTCAAATCGCACTGGTCCAGCGGCGGCGACCTCTTGTCTCGTCAACCTCATGGCCTGACCGTTACGGACGACCTCATTGCCGCGATGCGCGATCAATACAACCTGATGCTCAGCCGGCGCCAGGCGGAGGTGGCACTGCTCATCCTGCAGGGGCATTCGTCGGTTTCGATAGGACTGAACCTCAGCATCAGTCCACAAACGGTCAAAGTCTACCGCAAACAACTGTATCGCAGGTGCAATTTATCGTCCCAAGCTGAGCTCTTCGCCCTGACGATGCCGATCCTGCAGCAGGTGCTGACGCTTCCCACCACCGGCAAACAGCACCTCGTCATACCTGGAAATTGCTGAGCGCTACCGAACGAGCCATATGAATGAGGCCCGTCGCGCTTCAGGCTATGTCGTACGCCTGTCGGTAGGCTCGGAACCTTTCCCTTTCTTCATCCCGATCGAGGCCGAAATCCCGCAGGCTGTATTTGTGCTTACCGAACATGTCCGCCGGGTGGGCATTCAGATAGTTTCGCATTCTCTCGGCGGACTTGCGGGAAAGACTTCGCCCGCAATGGGCATATATCTGCGTGATGGTGCGAACGGGATCTGTGACGAGATCCCGGTACGAAATTTCCAGGAAGGAGGCCTTACCCCCGCTTGCCTGCCTCGCCTCCATGGCCTTGTTCAGGCCGACCGCAAAATACCGCGCCCACTCGCGCCCGATCTCATGAGGGTCTTGGCTATCGCTGACGGCGCGCCTGAGGTTGCGCACAAGACTTGCATAGGATGCCAGCGCTTCTATCGGGTCCCGGTGCAGCTGTACGATCTGCGCGTCGGGATAGACCTCCAACAGCGCCTTCAGCGTCCATAGATGCTGCGGCGACTTCAGCACCCACTGCACGCCGCGTCTTCTGCGTTGCAGCCGTTGAAGTTGTCTTTTGTGCGACTGATACACGGCCACGAAGTTTGACCGGTCCAGCCACTCCTGGAATGCTGGAACCCTGTAGGACACGTGGAAGTGCATGCTCTTGAAATCGTTGTTCATGAGCCCTACGCATTCGTCAGGCAACATCGGCCCGACCCGGTGTATCTTTTTGAAGTCCGGGATGACCTTGTCCATTTCTCGGAATTCGCTTTCCGCCCTGGCGATCGTCTCCTCATCGCTCCGAGCTTCGCCTGAGCCGGCCGCAAGCCGGGTTGTCTCCCAGGTCAGCGGGACCCTGTTGTCCTCATCCTGCGCCAGCAGTTCGTGCAATATGCTCGTGCCGGATCGAGGCAGCCCCAGAATGAACATCGGCCGTTCGATTTCTTCCGCAGCCAAGTCCGGTTTCATATTCCACTCGTTGAGCAGCAGCAGACGATTTGACAACAGGCGGATCATGTCGTCGCGAAAGATCTCGATTCCCGTTTCGCTGAATCCGGCCTCGTGTTCGGCCGAGTAGAGCAGCCTCTCGAAAGCTTCCTCGAAATCAGGCCCGCCATAGTCGTCGAGACCAGTGAGCGAAGCTGCCTGCTGCAGCATTTGCGTCTTGTCGAACAAAGGCTATGCCCTCTCGTGCGGGGACGCGCAATGGAACCGTTGGGCGACCGCGACGGAGGCGTAGCCCCGCTGCAACGCCCTGCATTCGCATTCGTCACGGCAAGAGGCGCTGGGCGCCTGCTCCAGCGCCACAACGACGCGCCATTCTTTCGCACCGGTCTTATCCAACCGGAATGTGCTTTGCGTACCGTGCTCTGCCAGCCGCGTCACAGCCAATCCTTTCAAGCGCTCCGCCTTCAGCGAAGGCACATTGATGTTTATAACCGCACCCCTCTCGGCGATCCCCCGCTCGATAACGCCGTCGATCAAATCGGCGCAGATTGCAGCGGAGCCCGCGATGTCCTCCGCAAATTCGGCGCAGGATATCGCGATCCCGCAATTGCCCATCAATGCAGCCTCGCGGGCGGCCGCTACCGTCCCGGAATACCAGACGTCGAAACCGACATTGAGGCCACGATTGACGCCGGCGACGACCGCGTCGAACACGCCGAATTCAGGCGCGCTGAGACCCAATGCGACGCAGTCGGCGGGAAAGCCGTCGAGCACGTAACAGTCGTCGCCGATAAGCTGGAGCCGCAGGTCAGGGCGCATCGAAACGGAATGCGCAGTCAAGCTGCTGTTTTCGCGCGGGACGATCGCCACCACATCGAAATCTTTCCGCATCGCTACGACGAACGGCAATATCAGATCTGATCCGATCCCGTCGTCATTGGTCATCAACAGGCGCAGTCGCTTTTCCATTGGCGCTTCGAGACGTTCCTACAGTCTGGTTGATCCGCCATCGCACAGAATATCTTCCCCGACGATGTATCTGGCATCGTCCGACGCCAAAAAAGCTATGGTCTTGGCGACGTCGTCCGGATCGCCAATGAACCCGACCGGCAATTCGCCTTGGACGAACTCGGCCTCGTCATAGTGATCGAGCACCACTTCCTTGAGCATGGCCGTCCTGACGGAGCCCGGCGTGACGCCGTTGACGCGGATGCCCCGGCCAACCAGCGTCGCAGCCAGCGAGCGCGTCAGGCTTAGAACCGCTGCCTTGCTGGCGCCGTAGACGGTGGCCAGCTCCCATCCCGTATAGCTGAGATTCGATCCCACCAGCACAACCGCCGCGCCGGGTCTGAGATAGGGAAGCGCCTTCTGGACCGCGAAGAACGTGCCCCTCACATTGATGTCCATGATCTGGTCGAATTCTTCTTGCGTGACCTTTTCAAACGCGGTGCGCTGCGCCACGCCGGCGCTGACCACGAGAATGTCGAAGGCTCCCAGGCGGCGGCCGATCTCGGCGAAGAGCCGCTCAAGCGCGGAAACATCCGCGATGTCACATTGCAGCGCCACCACGCCCGCCGGCGTGTCCAGGGACGCCAGCCCTTGTTCCAGACGCTCGAGGGAACGACCCGTAACGACGACCTGAGCGCCCTCCTCGGCAAACCTGCATGCCGTGGCAAGGCCGATACCGCGGCTAGCCCCTAAAACAACAACCCGTTTTCCGTCAAAACGCCCCATACGCCTTCTCCGCCAATCCTAGTTGCATTGGACATGTCCCGCTGTGGCCTCCGCTGCCCGCCCGGCTGGCGAGGCGAGATATGTCGCAAGCCGCGAGGCCAGCGCCATGATCGTCAATGCGGAGTGCTTTTCCGGCAGCGAGGGCATGACGCTGCCGTCGCAGATGAAGAGGTTGCGATGATCGAATGAACGCAGATTGCTGTCGACCACGCCGTCGGCTGGAGCTGAGGACATCCGGCAGGTTCCGGCATAGTGAATGGAATCGCCCGGTCCACCCGGATAGGCTCCCAGCAGCAGTCCCCCGGTCGCCCGGACCATTTGCCGACCTTCGGTCTCGATCGCCTCGATGACGGCGCGATCTCTTTTCGTCCAGTTGTAGAATATCCTCTTTTGCCCGCAGCGGACTTCTACCCGGTTGTCCGCATGCGCATCTGCCGGCCCGAACAGGAACATCAGCGACGATCCGAAAGTGATCCTTTCGGCCAGCCAGAAGGGAATGAATTTGGGAAGGTTCCGCCAGAACAGCGGCACGAGCTGCGGATTGCCGTGGTAGATGTCGGCCAGGTATCGCGTGCTGGATTCGGGATCGACGGGGGTTCTTGCCGGCACCAGCAGATGGTTGCCGTAGCCGAAATAGGTTTCTTTGGCCGAGAACAGGAATCCCGGATGAAGAGCAACGAACACGACGTTGGGATTGTCCATCAGATAGCGGCCGACCAGCCCGCTGCCGTTTGCCAGCCCGCGGGGGTATTCGGCGCCGGCCGATCCGAGGAGTATGATCGCGTTTTCGATGGCCCCGGCGCACAGCACATAACGTCTTGCGGCGATGGTGACTTCCGCCTGCCTCGTCTTGTCGAAGCAACGCAATGCCGTGATCGTGCCGCCACGATCGCACGTGAGGGAGCGGACGGTGGTGTTCGGCTGAAGGCGGTAGTTTGACGCATTCGCAATTTCCGGCAGGAGCCGGCTGCTGAACTTGTAGATGCTGTCGGAGGGACAGCCGTTCTGGCACATCCCGCATTGCCGGCACCGGTTCGGCTTGGCCCGCCGCGTCTCGACGGCCTTGCGGTTGGCCGTTATCCCGGACCATCTCGGCTCCCGAATGAGCTTGCCCCGGATGTGGCGGTCCAGGCGGTTGAGTGGAAGCGGCTCTATGAACGAGCCGTCCGGCAGATCCGGATTGGCTTCTGTCAATCCCGTGACGCCTATCAGTTCCTCCACGGCGGCGTAGTGAGGCGCCAGGTCGTCATAGCCTATCGGCCAGGCTCGGGTGGCGTGTCTTCCGGAAAAATCATCCGGCGAGAACCGCAGGGACACGCCGCCCCAGAGGTTCTGCAGCCCGCCCACTTTGAGGATCTGGTGCTGCGTAAAACCATCGCCAGGAGCGACAGGCGCCTCGACAAAAAGGGCTGACGCCCGTGGATTGAAGGGATTGAACGGATCCTGGACGTCTTCCGCGTTGGGGGCTTCACGCGGGTCGAAATATGAACTCGGAACGACATCGCCCGCGTCGACGGAGACGGTGTTTATCCCGAGTTTTGCAAGCCGATAGGCCAGCATCCCGCCGGCGGCGCCCGTACCGACGATACAGACATCAACGTCCACGGCGGGTAACCTCATCGGCTTTCATTTGGGACGATGGCCGTGCGGCCTCCTCAGATACCGGCGCCCAAATCGGCGTCGTTGATTTTGAAGACGTCTTCGGAATCGTATCTCGGCACACAGAAGGATATGAGGTGGCAGTTCTCCGGGCCGGCATTGGTGAATGTGTGCGGCGTGCCGCGGCGAATCTCCACATACCCGCCGGCCGGAAGTTCCACCTGCCTGCCTCCGACGGTGCCGACCAGCCTTCCACGAACGACAAACAGGACCTCATCGGTGCGTCGATGCACGATTGTCACTTCCCTGGTGTCAGGTTCGATCACCAGGAAATCGACGGAATATTCCGTGACGTCTGTGAGCATGTCCATCGAGACACCGATATCCAGCTTGATCGCCCCTTCGGCGTCCGGCTCACTGGAACAGATGCCTGATCTCACCAATGACTGAGCTGACAGCCCCATAATCGTCTCCGAACAGATAGCGCTTCATGATGTCTTCGCGCTCGATGAAACTCTGGGATTTCCCGGTGCTGTAAACGACGGCGTCGCTTTCGATCAGATCGCGAAAACACCACAGGTCCTGCTCCTCCCCGCGACCCGACCAGGGTCCGCCTGGGATGATCAGGCCGGCGAAGAGAGGCCGGTCGAGCTGATCCCTGGTCTCCTCCATCACGACCATCGTCAGGATCGAGATCGAATTCGAGCCGCTGATACGGCCAAGCACGTAGTCAAGCGTGCGTCCCGTATAGATGACGTCGTCGACGATGAGCACGCGCTTGCCGGTGATCGTCTCGAGGTCGGCGTGATCGGCCGGCGTCATGGCCATGCCGAAGTCGAAACCGTCGAGGCTCTCGTCCTCGAAGACCCGTTTTATCTTCAGTTGGCGAACCCGATCGGCCGTCAGCAGATGCCTCACCCTGTCGTAAAGGGACAGGCCCTTCCCGCCGAGGCAGATCACCTCGTCATAATGCGCGGGCTTCAGCGCGGTCTTGAAATTGAGCCGGCACAATTGATAGTCGATGACGCTGACTTCCGGCGATTTTATATATCGCGACACTTGGGAGAAGGCGCGCCGGACATGGTCTATCTCGTGCGTGCTCGCCTTGCCCTCGATCGCGAACTCCGCGTCGTTGAAGAAAAAGATACGCTTGGGAAAATCCCCGGTCACGCGAGCAACTCCCTGAGCGATTTCTCGCAGGCATCGAGCGTCCTGCCGATGGCCTTGTCGTCATGCGCCGACGACAGGAACCACGACCCAAGCCAATTCTGGCGCGGGTCCGCGTGGCTCAGATCGCCTTCCGAAATCAAGACATGGTTTGCCCGCATGCCGGCCACGAACCGGCGATAGAGCTGATAATCCGTCGCCATTGCCGCGCTGTAGCTGTCCACATCGTTGGCGGCTGTGAAATAGACCTGGAAGAAGCCCGGCACCGATTGCACATGGCAGGGCAGCCCGGAGCGCAGGATGACCGTCCTGATGCCGTCGACAAGCTTGTCCTGCGCGCGTTCGATCAGCCGGTAGGTCTGCCCCTGTTCCAACTCCGACAGCACCTCCAGACAGGCCAGCGCCGACAAGACGTTGCCGTCATAAGTCGATGCGTGGAACACCCTGCCCTGAGAGAGGGGCGCGAAGTGTTTCGCCTTTCCGAGCAAGACGCCAAACGGCACGCCGCCGCTGATCGCCTTCGAATAGACCACCATGTCCGCGTAGACGCCGTAGAGACCCTGTGCGCCGTGAAGCCCGACGCGGAAGCCGGTAACACACTCGTCGAAGATGGACAGGCTGCCGTGCCGCTCGGCCAGCGCGACCAGCGCCTCGAGAAAGCCTTCCTTCGCCGGAATCGTGCCCGAATGCGCAAGCACGGGCTCGCATATGACACAGGCGATTTGATCGCCATGCCGCTCGAAAGCGTCTTGCAGCGCATCGAGATCATTCCATTCGATGGATATGCTGTTGGCAGCCGCCTCTTCGGCCAGCCCGTCGGAGTATTTGGCCGGAAGGAAGCCGAATATCTCTTCCGAATACCAGCCATGATAGTGGCCGAAGAAGCGCAGGATCTTCTTCCTGCCCGTATGCGCCCGCGCGACCCGGATCGCCAGATGGACGGCTTCCGACCCCGAATTGGTGAAGCGCAGGCATTCCTTCCCGGCGATCGCCAGCAGCTTGCCGGCCAGTTGGCTCTGGACCTCGTGCGGATTGTCTCCGACATTCGAAGGCGTGGAGATGTCCGCCAACTTCTCGCAGAGCGAGGCTATGCTGCGAAAGCCCCTTAGCTGGGTGAGGTTGCCGAGGATATAGTCGACATACGAGCCTCGGCCCACGGCCTCTATGGCCGCGCCGGCAGCGTTGGCCACCACGATATCGGTGTGGCCGTAGCGGCCCGATAGTCTTTCATTGATGAGGTTGATGTCCCCTTCCATCGCAGTGCCTTCCCATTATGCCGTGTTGCCACCGTCTATGAAAATCGATTGTCCGGTCATGTAGCTGTTGTCGGGGCCGAGCAGCCATGCGGCGGCACTGGCCACCTCATCGGCATGGCCCAGTCGCCGCATCGGAATCTCCCGGGTCGTGCGCTCCAGGAATCCGTCGACCTCGTCGACGAACTTCTTGGTGATCCCGGCGTTGATCGCTCCCGGGCAGATGGCGTTGATCAGGATGCCGGATTGCGCGACCTCCAAAGCCGCGGCCCGCGTCATTCCGATGACGGCATGCTTGCTGGCCACATAGGCCGAAACATTGACGGCGCCGCGCGCGCCGAACTCGGAGGCCGTGTTGAGGATACGGCCGCCGCCATTCTTCCGCATGGCGGCGATCTCATGCTTGACCAGGAGATATGTCCCGACAACGTTCAGCTCGAGCGTGTCGCGCCACTGGACCGGATCGCTGTCTGCAAGCGTCGAGCGCTGGCCAAGCACCCCGGCGTTGTTCGCCGCCGCCGCAAGGCCGATGTTGCGGGCTTCCAGCTCCGCGAACAATCCTGCGACCGAGCCCGCGCACCGGATATCGACATGCATGGCCTCGCATCTGCATGCTGGCGATGCGGCTGCGATCTCGTCGCCGACCTTGCCTGCGCCCTCGATATCGATGTCGGCCAGCACGAGCACATTGAACCGCTTCGCCAAATGCAGGGCGATCGCCTTGCCGATACCGCTTGCACAGCCAACAATGAGCAGCGCCGACATGGGGACTGCCTCAATAGAAATAGCAGGGTTCGGGTTTGATGTTGGGGTCGATGCAGACCTCTATCAGGTGGTTCCCCTTCGCCTTGAGCGTCTGCCTGTAGACATGCTCGAAATCGTCAATGGTCTTGACGCGCGTGCCCGGCACGCCCATCGAGCGGGCGTATTCGCAATAGTCTATGTCCGGCATATCCGAGGCGATGTAGCGCCCGTCGAGATAGTCCCGCTGATAGTGTTTCTGCGTTCCGAGTATGCCGTTGTTGAAGACGATCCATACGACGTCGGATCGACACTTCGCCGCCGTCGCGATCTCGTTGCCGTTCATCATCAGGCCACCGTCACCGCAGATCGATACGGTCTTGCTGCCGGGCAACGCCAGGCTGACTCCGACCGCCGCCGCGGCCGCGTGCCCCATCGTGCCCAGTCCCGCATTGATGACATAGCTGCCCACCTTCTCCCTCTGGATCAGGTACATCGACCAGGCACCGTTTTCGCCGACATCGGAGATGATCGGCACGTCGTGCGGCGTCAGGCGGGATATCGTCTTGACCAGCGAGATCGGGTTGACCAGATCGGACTGAATATGTTCCTGCTTGTGATCGATGCTGGTATAGAAGCCGGCGTTGCGCTTCAGTGCGGCGACGAGGGTCCGCGCCTCTGCAAAACCCGGCATCTCGGCATCGGCGGAATGGCTTTCGAGTGCCGTCAGGAACTGCTTCACGTCACCAAGGAAACTGTGCTTGCCGCTGTAGTTGCGATGAAGCTCGGCCTCGTCGATATCCACCCTTAGAAGCACCTGTTCTTGCTTGATGCGCCATCCGTAGGACGACAGCTCCTGGAACGTGGTGCCGAAGGCAAGGATCGCATCGCATTGCCCGAGCAGATATTCCTTTGCCGCCGGCTGCCCCCAGATGCCGCAGCTTCCCAGCGAAAGCTCGCTGTCCTCCGGCAACGTGCCTTTCGCCAAGGTGGTGGTGACGTAAGGGATGCCGAAACGCTCCGAGAGCCGCTGGACCTCGTCTCGCGCGCCGCTTGCGTTCACTCCGGCCCCGACAAGGATGACGGGGAATTTGGCCCGACCGAGATCGGCCATGAACGCTTCGAAAGGCCATTTCACCTGGCCGGCCGACGAGCTTCTCGGGATCGACGGTACCGCCGCGGCATTGTATGCCCCGGGTGAAACCTCCTGATGCAGGATGTCTGTCGGAAACTCGATATAGACGGGTCCCGGGCGCTTGGAGAACATCTCCTCGATCGAGGCCGTAAGCACCGGCACGATGTCGTCGACCGCCTGGGTTCGCGTCGCTTTCTTCGTGATACGCCGGAATATCTCCAACTGATCGGGCGAACGGCCATGTCCCGTCGCTTCCTGAATGGCATATTTGCCGATCGACTTGGTCTGGGCTTGCCCGCCCAGCACCAGAACAGGAACGGAATCGTAGTAGGAAGCGGCGACGCCGGTCACCATGTTGAGCAGGCCGGGGCCGGAAATGCCAAGGCAGCAGCCACGGCCGTTTGCCCGCGCATAACCGTCTGCCATGAACGCTGCGCCCTGCTCGTTCTGACTGGCGACGATCCGTATCTTGTTGGACGAACGATAGATGGCGTCATAAAGCGGCAGCACACGTCGGCCTGGAACTCCAAACACCTGGTTGAAGCCGTTCTGGGCAAGAACATCGACGATCAACTCCGCGCCCGTCATCGCCCCTGTCGTCTCTGTAGCTGCAATCGCCATTTGTCCGGACCTGTGCTTGAGTTGTCGGTTTAGCGGCTTTCCTCGCGCAGATGGGAAACCGCATTCGCGTGTGCATCGAACCCTTCATAGGAAGCGAAACGGTGGGTACGCGGAGCCATCTCGGCATAACCCGCGGCCGTGATGTGGCCGATCGAGCTTGCTTTGAGGAAATCGTGGACGCCGAGACCGGAGCTGTAGCGAGCCGCCCCTCCGGTCGGCAGGACGGCATTCGGGCCCATCAGATAGTTAGCTATCGATCCGGGCACATGTTCGCCAAGCAGGATTTCAGCCGCGTTGCGTATGTGTCCGAGATGATCGAACGGCGTCTTGGAATGGATCTGGAGGTGTTCCGGCGCGTAGTCGTTGATGAAGTCATAGGCCTGCTGGCGATCGCGCGTCAGCACGATACCTCCGCGAGATCCGCCCAGCACATCGCGGGAATACCCCATCCGTCTCTCGCCCATCCCCCGCCAGAGGGACGGAATCGCCTTTCGCGAGGCGGCCGCGACCTCCGGTGACCAGGTGACGAGGAAAGCCGAGGAGTCCGATCCGTGCTCGGACTCGATGAGAAGGTCCAGCGCCGCGAGATATGGGTCGGCGCTCTCGTCGGCCAGGACCATGCTTTCGCTAGGCCCGGCTGAGACGCGCGACCCGATCTTGCCGTGCAAAAGCTGCTTGGCCGCCACCACCCAGGGACTGCCGGGACCTTCGAACTTGCAGCAGCGAGGTATCGTTTGAGTGCCGAACGCGGCAGCGGCGACAGCGACGGCGCCTCCCGCTTTGTAGACATGCTTGATGCCAGCGAGCTTGGCGGCAACCAGCGTTGCCGGGTCGATCTTGCCGTCCGGCCCCGCCGGCGTAAGGATGATCGGCATTGGCACGCACGCCACCGTGGCAGGGACGGCTGTCATCAGCGTGGCGGATGGGAAGGAACCCTTTCCGCGTGGGGAATAGAGCGCGACGCTGTCGATGGGCGTGTAACGTTCGCCGACGAGCACGCCCGGCTTGATTTCCTTCATCCAGATTTCGTCGGGAAGCTGGGCTTCGTGAAAGCGGCGGATGTTGTCGGCCGCATACTCAAGCGTCTCGATCAATTCCCGATCGAGCATGGAAAAGGCTTCGTCGAAGTCTTCCTGTTTGGCGGCGACGCCGTCTTGCGCAATATCGGCCTTGTCGAACTCTCGCGCGAACCGAACCAGAGCGGCATCCCCCTCGCGCTCCACCGCCTCTATTATCGGCGCGGCTCCCGCGATGAAATGGGAAAGGTCGCTCTCCACCCGCACGAGAAGAAGCGTTCTTTCGGTCTCGGAAAGCCTGTCAAGCTCCCAGAAAGCCACTGTTTCGATAGATGGGTCCGCGGCAAGGTTCAAACGTCTCTTCCTTCATCATAAGTTAGGTTGCAAAAACTTCGACAAAATCAAGCCAGAAAGAGAGAGACTGATGCGCTAGGTAAATAAAATTTTGTAATACTATTTCAAATATAAGAATAAGCGATGAGCGTTATATGGGTGAATTAGATACCCCTTATTTAGACTGAAAGGAGTCTATGTTCTGCCGGGAGAGGGTTACATACCCCCAACGGGGTATTGTTGCTGAAAGCCTTGCATCCAATGATCCAGGCAGAAGGGGCGATCCGCGATCATTGGTTGGCTCGCGGCGGAAAAATAAGACGTCGGTCTCAAGGCGAGATTAGCCGTGGTTTCTGGTAACTATCTGATTCTTCAACGCAACCGAGTAGCGATCGACGCTACTCGAAACAACGAAGTCTCGCGGAAGTCACCGAAGTGAAGACGCTTGTCATCTTTGGGAATGCGCCGGTTCTTGCGGACATCGCCAGAAGCCTCGGCTTTTCACTTATCCAGTGCGTATCGCCGTCCGAGGCGAGCGATTTCCGCTATCAGGACGCGCATCTGGTCATCGTAACGGATTACATAAACAACTTGGAGTTTCTCGATATACTGAGGTCGGTATCTGCAAAAAACAGCATATCCGGTGTTCTATCTTTCACGGAGTATGGGCTCATGCCCGCCGCGCTCACGGCGAAGGAGTTCGGCCTCAGATATGCTCCCGTCTCCGCTGTAGAGATCAGCAGAAACAAGGCGGCGATGCGTCGGCTCCTCAAGGAGAAGCTTGGACACGATATCCGCTTTTCGGAGGTCGCGAACCGCGACGAGGCAAAGGCTTTCCTGATCGAGGTCGGCGGAGAGGCAATCGCGAAACCGGTCGGAGGCGTGGCCAGCCAGGGTGTTCGAGCCATCCGCGGTCCGTCGGAACTGGATGCGCTGGCCGATGTGAGCTTTCCAATGCTCATGGAAGAGATCGTCGAGGGCGTCGAGCTCTCCCTGGATTTCCTGGGCACGGGCGATGAGTTGATCTCACTCGGCGTGAACGAAGAGATCAATGGCGGCGCCGATTGCCTCAACCCTTATGTGGAGTTGCAGCATGTCTATCCCGCCCGCATCAGTTCGCACCAGCGCGACACCGCGATCGCGTTTGTGCGGGAAACATTGGAAGCCGTCGGCCTGGACTACGGGCCGTCCCACACCGAAGTGTTGCTGACCAAGCAAGGCCCCGTGCTTATCGAAACGCATTCCCGGTTCGGTGGGGACTACATCACCGAGCTATTCGAACGGTCGACAGGATGCAGCCTCCTGGAGAAGTATGTCCGATGGGCTGCCGGTGAGGCCGTGCAGATCGACACCGAACCCAGGCGGGCGGCATCGATAAAGTATTTCGCCGCTTCGCCTGGCACCGTCAAAAACATTCAAGGCATCCTGCGTTTCAAGAGCCATGCCAATGTTGTCCGCATCGAACTGCCATTGGAGAAAGGCAGCACGGTGAAGCCCGTGAGGAGTTCATTCGACCGGCAGGGTTATGTCCTCGTCTGCGCGCCCTCGAACGTCGAAGCAGCCGAAATCGCGACGCGGATTGCGGGGACCATATCGATAGAAACGACGCCACCTCAGCCGGATTGAGCCTTCATGGCCGCATAATCCGGCGAGGAGCAGGTTACTTCACCGCAGGTCAGGCAATGGACGCTGGAGCATTGTCAGGCCGAGCCTTTCGCGCTTCGTCCATCGCACGAGCAGCAGCGCCGCGACGGCCACGAGACCACAGCACAAGCCGATCCATATGCCATTGCCTTCCAGGCCGAACAGGAAAGCCAGCGCCGCGCCAACCGGCACGCCGATGCCCCAGTAGCCCAATGCGGCGTAGAGCATCGGCTTCCTGGTGTCCTGCATCCCTCTCAGCATACCAGCTCCGACGGCCTGGGCGCCGTCAGCCACCTGAAAGAGGGCAGCCAGGGCAAGGAAGGAAACGGCAAAAGCAACGATCGCATTGTTCGCGGGATCGTCGATGTCGACGAACACGCCGATCAGCGCTTTAGGCCACGCCAGCATGATCAGCGCCATCGCCGCCATGAACGAGACCCCAATGACAAAGGCCGTCCAACCGGAGCGGCTGATGCCCTCGGCATCGCGAGCGCCGTAAGCCAGTCCCACCCGCACCGTCGCGGCCTGCTCGAGGCCGAGCGGGATTGCGAAGGTGATCGACGTGATCTGCATCGCGATCGAGTGGGCGGCGAGCTGCGCCGGCTCGATCAGTCCCATGAGAAAGGCCGCTGCGTTGAACACCGTCACCTCAAAGGCGAGCATCGCCGAAATCGGAGCCCCCAATTTCACCAACGCGACCAGACGCGGCCAGTCCACCTGCCAGAACCGACCGAACAGCCGATAGCGTCGGAACCTGCCGTTGAATGCGATGATGGCTGCCATGCCAGTGAACATGAAGAGACTGGCCAGGCTTGTGGCTATGCCGGCTCCAGCGATGCCGAGCGCCGGAAACCCCAGATGGCCGAACATCAGCAGCCAATTGCAAAAGGCATTGAGCACCACGGCCAGAACCATGATCAGCAGAGTCCAGCCCGGCCGCTCCAACGCCGAAGCAAACGCGCGCAGCACGACGAAACCGTAGAAAGGCAGCGCTGCCCATTGCAGGCAACGCACATAGGCGCCGGCCTGAGCGGCAAGCGCTGGCTGTTGGCCCATGGCCAGCAGCACGCTTTCGGCCTTCCAAAGGAACAGCCAGATCGGCAGCGCGATCATCACGGCGAGCCACAAACCCTGGTGCGTCGTTCGACGCATTTCCCGCACGCAGTGCCTTTTGGCCCCAAGCTTCGCCGCCATCACGGGCGAGGTGGCATAGACCAGCCCCAGGCCGAAGATCAGCGTCATGAGATAAAGGTTGGAGCCGAGCGCTCCGGCAGCCAGCGTGTCCCCACCCAATCGACCCATGAAGATGACATCTGTCGCGGTCATCGCCGTTTGCACCAGGTTCGTCAGCACCATCGGCCACGCCAGAGCAAATATTGCCCGGGCTTCGTCGCGCCAGGCAGAACCGGCCTTCAGGGAGAACGTCGCTATCGCAGTCACAGCCGGATAAAATTCATCAGCAAGATCGCTTCATATCGAGCGTTGAAGTTCCGGCGCGTTGACGGCCCTCGAAGCCCGTCCGACTGCCAGGTCATCTTCATCCGTCAGGCAATCCACCGCCTGGCGGCCAAAGTCCGGCGCATCGATGTCCTGGCCGGCCTCGATGATCGAGCGACGGATGGCGCGGGTACGGGTGAAGAGGTCGAACAGCTTTTCGCCGTCGCCCCAGCGGATCGCCCGCTGCAGCGAGGCCAGATCCTCCGAAAAGCGCGCCAGCATTTCCAGGATCGCGTCCTTGTTGTGCAGGCACACGTCCC